>PLMC01000076.1:19403-83545 GCA_003141495.1 Bacteroidales bacterium | reverse complement strand
ATGAATCTTGAATATACCAGTCCGGGTTTTGCATTCAGCATCCTGTTTAATGCCCCCATTTTTACAACAGTTCTCATTTTGTCATAGAGTTGACTATGGTCGTCGAGCCATGTCAGACCGGTATGAAAACCTTCTGCGGCACAGACTGACTCAAAAAGTTTTCCCAGCAGATCTTCACGTCCCTTTAAGCAATAAATAGCATCGAAAACAATGTATCTGAATTCTCCCGGCCGGAACAATCTCCGGAAATATGGTGTTTTAGGCAAAACTTTCATCATAACCCAGCCCCAAACTCCGGGAATATCATACACCTTATAAACCGAAGGTATGGCACTAACTCCAGCAATGATCTTGTTCCCCTCTTTTAAAATATAATACTTGTCTCCAAAAAATGAATAGTCAGTACTAAAAAAAGAATAGTCCCTGTAATATTCCAGTAAAAGAGATTCCATTTCAGGTTTTTCTTCATCCATTAACTTCGAAACCCGGTGATCGGATTTAGGAGAAAATCTGCTGAATGCTACTGTGAGGAATGATCTTATATACTCATATCCTGCCTGGTGGACTAGGTTTTTAGATCTCTCATTCTTGCTTTCCAAAAAAGCATACATGATGTGTCTGTCTCCCTCAAATACATCATGAAGATCAAGTAAATGCGGTTTACTGAAAATTTCCAGAGTTTTTTGTTTAAAACTGTCGTCCTTTTCATGTTTTATCAACGCTTTCCTTCGTCTTCTCCAACCTGAATCAGATTGATATGTTGACTGAAAAGCAAGGTAACGCAGATATGAAGTAGGGTATCTCAGGTTACCCTGACCGGAAACACGGTAACATGATCCGACTGTTCCGGTTATCTGGTTTTTCTTATAAAGTGAAACAAACCTGATCTGATCTTTGTACGCGGCAATACGCGGGGCGATGTTCTGTAATGAAAATCTTAACCCTCCTTCGGAACCCTGTACAGCATGATTGAGGATGTCTAAAATCCCCTCATTTGCATAATCAGAAACCCTTACTTCAAGGCCTTTGTAATCAAATACTTTTTTTTCAAACATATGGGGTTATCCAAATAAACCGCAAGATATGAAATAAGGCGTAATGGCGCAAAGGTATAAGGATACAAAGGCAAAAGAAAAAAACGACTCTGATAACAGCTAGAAAAGAGCATGTTTTACCGTTGAGCCTTTAAGCCAGTGTGCCGGTAAAAAATCAGGAAATTGTTGTTAACAGAGCTGTTGAGATCAGCAGATCTTCAGGGTTGGTAATCTTTATGTTTTCACGGTTGCCTTCAATTATGTTGATTTTTTCTCCTGTCTTTTCAAGAACAGTCGCATCATCAGTAAAATCCGGACTGTATTCCTGCAGATAAGCATTTTTGATTAGTCTTGCATTAAATACCTGTGGAGTTTGAATTTGTTTTACATGTAACCGGTTAACAGAGACGCTTCCCTGGTCTGTTAATATTCTCAGAGACTCGGTCGGAGAAATTGNNTGAATTGCTACCAAACCCTCATTATTGACAAATTTAAGTCCATTCCTGACGGAATAGAAGCGGTTGTATCCACCCTTAACAAGAGTGTGAAGGATTGAAAATGAATGTTTTTTCTGGAGATCAATCCAGAAACGCAGCTGGTTTTCAGGCAGAACCGTAATTATTTCAATTGAATCATTGAATGATTTAAATCTTTCAATTGTGTGCATAAGAACAGGTCTGCCGGCAAGTTCCAAAAATTGTTTTGGAATTTCTGCTCCCATACGTTTACCGCTTCCTCCTGCTACAATTACAACGTACAGATCCATAAAAACCGTATTTAACTCTTTCTTTTTTACCCCCCAAACCCCCTAATTGGGGGGCTTAAAATCTAATCACTTCTTAATCCCCCCATTGGGGAGCATAAAAATCTAATCACTTCTTAACCCCCAATTTAGGGGGGGAGAGGGGTCATTCCTTAGTATACAGAAATCTCTTTATGCTTCTCTTTGGCGTTTTTACAAATTCTTCAGGATGTATCCTGAATTTACTTATGGCCATGAATTCAGGCAATCTCTCATTCACTTCTTTCCTGGTTTTATCCAGATATTCAAGAAGCTGTTCTTCTGAGATATTGTCTCTTTTCATCATTTCATAATCGGGAAATACCAGAGCGATCAATTTATTATCCACAAAAATTACCACCGATTCGACTATATAATCTTTATTATTTATAACAGCCTCTATTTCCTCGGGATAAATATTTTGGCCTGATGGTCCTAGTATCATGCTTTTGCTTCTTCCTTTAATGAAAATATTGCCATCCTTATCAATTACACCAAGATCCCCGGTGTGCATCCATCCCTTATCATCAATCATTTCCCGGGTTGCTTTTTCGTTCTTATAATACCCTGTCATCACATTCTCCCCCCGCAGAATAATCTCTCCTACAATGTTTTCCGGATCAGGGGAATCAATGGTAACGTCCAAAGTATCTACTGCTCTTCCGGAGGCGCCAAGTCTGGTCGTGTCCCATGAAGCATAACTGATAAGCGGTCCGCATTCAGTCATACCGTATCCGACAGAAAATTTGAATTTTATTTTTTTAAAAAATATCTCTGCATCCGGATTAAAGGCAGCTCCCCCTATAACTATTTCTTTAAATTCACCACCAAAAGTTTCTACCAGCTTCTCATTTATCTTTTTATAAAGAATTTTATTCAGAAGAGGAATAGCAAGTAAAATTTTCATATGCGGTTTACTTATAACCGGTAACAATTGCTTCTTGAATATTTTCTCAATTACAAGAGGAACCGAAAGAATAAGTCGCGGCTTTATTTCTTTAAATGCCTGAATAATAATTTGTGGCGATGGTGTCTTTGACAAAATTGTAATATGGCAGCCAATTGTAAACGGGAAAAGGAATTCAAATGCACATCCATAGGTATGGGCAAGAGGAAGGAAAGAAACAAGTGGATCTCCCGGTTTTAATGGCATGTTATGCTGGGCATACCTGACATTGGCAGCAAGACTGTTATGAGTTATCATTACACCTTTTGAAAAGCCTGTTGTTCCCGAAGTATAGCTAATAACTGCAAGTTGATCATTTGATATATCAGAGAACTTAATATTCTCCTTTCTAAGCTCAGGAAAGGCATTTAAATATTTTTCGTTAAGCGAGGAGAAAACTTCCTTAACTGCCTGATTACCTGAAATTATCATCTGGAAGTCATCGAGAGAAAATACTCCGGTTATCTCCGGCATTTTGGTGATATCCAGAAGGTCATATATTTTATCATCTGCGAAAAGTAGTTTTGAATCAGAATGGTTAATTATATTAATAAAATCATCGGGTTTAAAATCAGGAAGAATCGGAACTATTATAGCGCCATAAGTCACTGCTGCCAGATAGGTAATGCACCAGTTCGCTGAATTCCGTCCCGCCAGGGCAATTTTATCCCCCTCTTTTATTCCTGATCCTTTAAAGAGAATATGAAGTTTTAGAATTTTTTCAGCTATCTCCTTGTAAGAAAGACCTTTTTCTTTATAATTCGACAAAGCCTCAATTTCCCAGTTTTGTCTGATACTCTGTTCAATATATCCAATTAAACGTTCCTGTATCATAGATTTGGGTTTTTAGTTTTCCGACGAAATTACAATTTGATTAGAAATAATGTGTTCAATAATTCAATTTTTCTTATAAGTTGAATTCCCGGGCAGGGGTCGCTAGATGAAATACATCAGAAGAATTGCCACTATCGAAAGAATATTTACCACAGTAAAAAAGTAATTATATCCTTCTCTTTTTTTGCTGAACTGACCAAGTTTCCGGGCAAATATACCAATTGTAGGAACAAAAAGAACAACAAGGAATGCAAAAAATTCAATGCCGTAGAATACCGTTTCCAGTCCGCCCTTCACAAGTGCTGAGAGATAAATTACAATCAGAAGTACCAATAAATAAAGCAGATAACTGATTTTGAGAAGAAGCGTCGATACAAGCCTGCGTTTATGCATCTCATGCGGTTTAAGATAGGCATAGGCAAGTGCAAAAACTATAATAATAAAAACAACCCCAAGAATATGATTTAGTACAGCAGGAAAATTGGCCATTTCCACAGGTATTAGTTTGATAATCACGATTCTTTATTTGTCCATACTAATGAACTTGCTCCAAGTACAGCAGCATTATGAGTACTTAACTGCGAAGGCAGCAGCTTCACTTTGCCTTTGTAAATGCTGAGAAGGTTTTCTTCCATATATTTTTTAGCAGGTTCAAAGATCAAATCCTTGGCAAGGGCCAATCCGCCAAAAAGAAATATTGCTTCAGGATTGGTAAAAGCAACAACATCGGCAAGTTTGAAGCCGAGCATCCTTCCTGTATGCGTAAATGCTCTCTTTGCAATATAATCGCCTCTCTTGGCGGCATCATGTATAATTTCTGCATCAAGTTCTTCAAAACTTAATTTTCTCAGTTCGCTGGGTTCATTGCTGTCAGCCATTATCTTAAGAAGAGATCTCTTGAGTCCCGTGGCCGAGACGTATGTTTCCAGACAACCTTTTCTGCCGCATCCGCAATCGCGGTTTGACGAACCCGGCCGGATTGCAGTATGTCCGATTTCGCCGGCAAAACCATCATGCCCATAAACAAGTTTACCGTCAATAACAATTCCGCTGCCGAGGCCGGTACCAAGAGTAATCACAACAAAGTTCTTCATCCCTTTTGCACCTCCGTACATCATTTCTCCTACAGCTGCTGCATTTGCATCGTTTGTGACAATTACCGGTAGGTTTGTATGTCTGTTAAAAATTTCGGCAAGAGGAACAATTCCTTTCCAGGGAAGGCCTGCAGCATGTTCGATTGTTCCTTTATTAATATTTCCCATGGGAGCGCCAATGCCAAATCCTATAACTCCTGAACCGTTCCCCATTTTTTGGGCTGTTACCTGTATCTTTTCGTATAATGCTGCTACAAATACTTCAATTTCATCATAATGTGAGGTTTTCAAATTGTCTTCACCTGAAATATTACCTTCTCTGTCAACAAAACCAAAGACTGTGTTTGTACCACCGATGTCAATACCAACTGCAACCTCTTTTTTTGCCATAATATTTAAATGATTGCTTTGTACCTGTAAATATAACAATTACAAATATTCTGGTAACTAATTTATTGATTTTCTTCGTTTACCCCAACCCCAAGGGGAGCGAATAAAATCAATTTACTCCCCCTGTGGGCGGGGTAAATAAATTGATTTTCAAGCGTTTTTAAGGTCGACTCTTTTTACTCCGGAATATATTCGTTCCCTACTTTTCGTGCCCTGGTTGGCTTATCAAGATCAATCCCGAGAGAAATCCCTGTTTCTACAAGAATATTCCATCCTGCTGCAAGCTGAACATATTCAGCATATTGACCACCATCTGGAATAACTATCGTCGGGAATATGCTTTTTTCAGTTGATACCGCAATGATATTCATTCCCACGCCTTTCACCAGACACTCATTAAATTTCCCCATTTCACAAGCAAATGGTTCAATCCATATCAGAACTTCCTTTTTGTCCATCACTTCCTCAATGCCATGAACTGCAAAAGTCCCTTCGAGGAACGCTGATTTTTTTCTGGTAATTTCATTGGCTTTCAGAGCCAGTTCTTCAGCAACTCCATTGTTTCTTCCGGCAAAGTATATCGTGTCGGCTTTCCTTATTATTTCAATTATTGACGGGTCAATTTTTAATGTCAGAGCCTCTTCTGTTTTTTTTGCCAGCTCTTTTAGCCCTTCCATTTTCTCACCCCTGATGATTCTGAGCAGTGAATCATAAAAAAGCCCCTGTTCAATAACCGACTTTGTGGCTGCTACAGCGTTTTCTTTACCACAAATTAGGACATGCGTAGCCGAGGCAATTTCTTCAAGTTTCGTTTTCTGGTTTGCCGTGAGACCAAAAATTGCATTATGTTTCTGTTTTTTAAGTAAGGTTGTCAGGCGAATAACCTCTTTTGTCTGACCCGAATTTGATGCAGCAAATACAGCATAGTCTTTCAGATTATATTCTTCAGCCTGTGTACACCCTTCTGTTATAATAGGAAGAGTCAAACCTATTTTATGAGATGCATAGATTGCTCTTTTAGCAGGAAAAATCCTGCTGCTACCCTCTCCGGTAAGAAATAATCCTTTGAACTTCCTGACTGCTGAAGCAAATTTTTCTGCTGCTTCAGGCTTAAAGGATTTAATGATAACTGGCGTTTCCATCATTTCCCTTACTAAGGCATATTTATTGTACATCCCCTCATTCAGTTTCATAATTATTAAATTTTATTTATAAGAAATTCTAAAAGATCATTCTGAACCTGGGACTCTTTTTGCAAATATTTTTTCGAGCTGTACAAATTCCGGTAGTTCTCCGATAAGCGGTTTTATATAATCAATGAATTTTTGAGATACATGATTCCCTTCCTTATTAAAGTAATCTATGGACATAGGTTTTGCTGAAAGAGCAACCTCTTTTAAAGGAACTTTCCCAAATTCAATGGTATATGGGTTGTTTGAAGTTCTCTTAATGCTTACCATAAATCCTGAATCGCCTTTCTCTGCCAGTTTTACTGCTTCGACTCCGCAACGAAAAGCTTCAATAAGATCCATCTCCGAAGATCTCACGAAATCGCTCATTATCAATGACTCTGTAATTTGAAATTCGCCCCTGTATCCGAATTCCCCGGTTATCATCCGGTGAAGGCTGAGTGCAACGCTTGAGCCGCCCATGGCGCCAAACTCAGTATTATTAAACTTATCCTTTACGGTAGCAGAACTCACCGGAGTGCCATCGGAATATTTCAGTCCTTCTCCGCAAACAATGGAAACCCAACCATATTTTTTAATGCATGAATCAGTTTCTTTCAGGAATTTTTCACGATCAAAATGAAACTCCGGAGCATATATAAGATGCGGGGCATCTTCTTCATTTTTTCTTGCCATTGCAGTTGCAGCTGCTAACCAGCCGGCATTTCTCCCAATTGTCTGATATACAACGAATGCGTCAACTTTCTGCATATCACGGGCTAGTATTCCGGCCTGCATTACATTCAGAATATTTGACCTTGCAGCCGAGGCAAATCCCGGAGTATGATCTGTACCAAATAAATCATTATCAACAGTTTTAGGAATTCCAATACCTGTGAGTTCGTACTTTTCATTCCTGCAATAGGATTCAACCATGTGGATGGTATCCATTGTGTCGTTCCCTCCTATCAGAAAGAAATACCTTATATCGTATTTCTTAAGTACATCAAGAATCACAGGAAGATCTTCCTCCTGAACCTTGTGACGTGATGACCCCAATGCTGAGGACGGGGTACGACGTAGACCTTCAATGATATTACGTGGCTGCCTTCCAAGATCATACAACCACTCCTGCATAAAACCTTCTATCCCAAAATGCATTCCATAAATCTCCCCGATGAAAGATGAGGATAAAGCTGTTTCTATAACTCCTGCAAGACTTGAGTTGATCACCGATGTTGGTCCCCCTGATTGCCCTATGAGAGCATTCCCTTTAATCATGTTTGTAATATTTTTATAATCAATACGTCCATTCTCCCCTTGCTTTTTACCCCCCAACGGGGCTGTTGAATAAGTCGAAATCCATTAACCACAGAGGGGCCCAAGCGTTAAGAAATAGCCCGGTGGGTTATTTTAGCGAAGGGGCCAGAGTCCAGAGAGGGCGGTAATTATACAAATTTCAGTAACCCAAAATGTTCCGGCTGATGGTAATCCGGCTTCTTTGTGCCCACCGGATTCCATGTTACGTAATGAGGAACCGTAAGCTTATCACCGCATTTATAAAAATTCGCCCTGAAGATTTTCCCTTTCAGATCTTTTATCTGATGATGGAAAAAAACCTCAAAAGGGATGGCTACGGTTATCGTCCATGCATACTCGCCCTCAATCTCTCTGACAGGTTTTGTACCTGCAGTTGTAAGCCTCCTGATTTTTGAAATGATCTCGGATCTTACTCTTTGGCTGTTAGCCCTCCCGGTTCCAACTCCAAGCAGACAGGTCCCGATTGCATTAAACTCCATGTTATAATATATTCCGTCATCCTCAGGTGAAACAAAAAACTCTACACACGAATCTTCGCAAACCATTTGATTAGTATCAGTCTTTTCAGCCTTGAAATAACTCTCGGTAATATAATACTTCAGGAAAATTTCATGGTCACTATATGCAATAGACAATGCCACATCAGGCTTATAATTATATCCTTTCCAGTTAATTGTATCAATCAGGAGTCGCTCTTTCTGTTCATCCATCCTGACTGAAATTTCTTCCAGAGGGGGAAAATCAGATTTAAGTTCTACTTTTTGTACTTCTGCAATTTTCATATCTGAGAGAGTTTTACTTCGGAACTTAAAGAACCATAATTAATATAAAAACACATTCATACCTAATTCTAAAATATCCCTGTTACTTTAATACGTTCCAGGCAAGAGAGGCATGAGTCTGGTTTTTTATTTCCCTTTTTTCTTTTCGTGCAGTTTAGGATCCTTGAAGTTCTTTACACCTATATCCCATGCTTTGGAATCTGTGAATTCGAGCTCATATCCTGATCTTAATTCAATCTCAGCAGGGTAATAAGAAACAGGTTCCGGCTGTCTGTGTGTTGTAAAATCACCGGTGGTCCATTTCCTGTCGCCATTCAGATCGTATATTACCCGTAAACGGTATACACCGGGATCAAGAAGAGGAAAAACAGCTTTACCATCTTTTGTCATGTAATTTTCTGCAACCAGTTTTTCAGATTTATCAAGCAATTGAATTATCCTGTTGCCATTATAATTCTTAATCGCTATTGTCAATTTACAATATGATTCAGGGTCCTTAATAGAGAATTTTGTTCCGGCAGAGTCGGAAAAATCATTATAAATATTGCTAAATGAAGCTCTATCGGCAATTAGGAGGTATTTCTTACCTTCTGCTAGCTTTGTTTTCAGGTAATATTTACATGAATTGGCACTGTCTTTAACCATACGGTACGGTAAACTTTGCCTGGTTGCCTCTAACAATTCATAAAGTTTGATTTTCGAAGTATCAGGTTGCCGGAAAGGAGTTTTAGATTTAAAAACAATGGATTGTCCGGGTCTTAAAAAGCCTGATTGAATAGTGCTTTCAAAAGTAAAAACGGTCCTTTTTATTTTTGTCACCTTTGGCGGCTTTGGTGCAAGGAATCTCATCACAATAGTGTCTTGCTTATAACCTGTTACCCCAAGTGTATCTGTAAAAGGAAATTTTATAATAGTTTTAATCTGAGGTTGCGAATAAAGAGAACTGTCTGTCAGCCATATATTTAAAGTATCTCTGTTTCGGCTTGATTCCGTAAAATATTCTTTACTATCTACCCCAGGTATATAAAAATCAAATTTCATTGTATCGGGGGGCAAAGAGAGGATATATATCATCTGGTATTTATGATCCCTGTGAGAACTTATAAGGTAATGAGCTTTCTTGGGTGCAGTAAACTGGTGTAGCCTGTATTCTCCGATTAAGGCTACCGGTTCCTTTTCTTTTAATTTCTTTAGATTTGCTGTGTCTTTTGACGCAGTGTTGTTTTTGTTTATACCCTTTTTGGCTGTTTGAGTGNNGAATCCATGAATGCAAATTCTTCGTCAGGACGATTATAGTTTTTGCTGTTATCTCCATCCTTCAGTCCATATAACCTGTAAGTTCCGGGACGAACATTATCAATCCTGAAATAACCATCCTGATCTACTCTTGATATATATTCAGGAAGGTGCTTAACCACTGCAGAATCAGCTAACTCCCTGTATAAAAGTGCCTCTGTTTTCTCAGGGGCCTCAAGATCAGATGCATTATAAATATTCCCGGTAACAGAAAGAGAGTCTATTACCGCTCCGGTCGAAAACACAAACTGATAATTCTGAAGAATATTCCCTTCATTCAGATCTTTTATTCCATCCTGAAAATAAAAAGTATACGTTGTACTGTCTTTCAGTTTATCATCGAATTCAACCTCCACAGCTTTCCCTTTAATTAATACTCTTGGTTTCTTTTTCATCGGTGGGGAAACCATGAATTTTTCATTTATGTTATCCAGAACAACAAATTTATTAAATACAATTTCAAGTTTGTTCCCCTTGAAATTTCTGGCCCCGTTTACCGGAGTACTTTTTACTACAACCGGTGGTGTCCTGTCTCTTGGACCACCTGAAGGTGAGCTGATCTTAGCACATGCACCGACAATAACAATGAAAGCTAAAATAAGAAAAAGACGGGCAATCATCCTTCTATTCATAAACTTCATAAGTTTATTAATGAATTACAAACTTACATCATTTTTTAAAGATTCATTTCGATATTGAACTAAAACCCTTCCGTTAATCAGGAGTTTTGGTTTTGATCAATAATATTATTTTCTACCTTTGGCACTAACAAAAAATGTTGCTTATGCATTTACTTGTAATTCCCTGGGATGTAAATCCCGAAATATTCCGGATTTGGCATATTGCTGTAAGATGGTATGGTCTATTGTTCGCTTCTGCTTTTTTATTCGGATATATTATTATGTACAGGATTTTCAAGAATGAAAATCTCGGGGAAGCCGTTCTTGACAGATTAACAATCTATATGGCCGTTGGTGTTATCATCGGCGCCCGTCTGGGTCACTGCCTCTTCTATGAACCCGGTTATTATTTAAGCCATCCGCTGGAGATTATAATGATCTGGCATGGAGGTCTTGCAAGTCATGGTGCGGCAATTGGCATCCTGATTGCCGTATGGCTTTTTGCAAAAAAAGAGAAAAAAGATTACTTCTGGGTCCTCGACCGTATTGCCATTGTTGTTGCTCTGTCGGGGTTTCTGATCAGAATGGGAAATCTAATGAATTCTGAAATCTATGGTATAGAAACCACTGTTCCATGGGGATTTGTTTTCTTAAGAAACCACGAAGTTGCCCCGAAACACCCGACACAGATATATGAAGGATTAGCCTATCTGGCTATTTTTATTCTCCTTTACAGATTGTATTGGTCGAAAAAAGGAGAACATTATCAGGGTATGCTTATAAGTTTGCTGTGCATATTAGTATTCACTGCCCGTTTCTTTATTGAATTCCTGAAAGAGGATCAGGTAGCTTTTGAAGCATCTATGAAACTCAATATGGGACAATGGTTGAGTATACCTTTTGTTTTGCTGGGTATAGGCGGGTTGTACTGGAGCCTGAAAAAGAAAAAGCGAACTGTCATTATACGACAGTAACATCGCATGCAACGTTACTACCTCTTTTTTACGATCCCATAAAACAGGACATCAAGAATCGCATTCAGCCTGCTCTCAATATTCACCTCTTTCTTTTTCCAGAATAGAGGGACTTCAAGTCCTTTCAGTGTTGTCTGTACGGCCATTGCTGTATATTCACTGTTCACCACGTTAAAGACTTTTTTTCTTGCTCCATGATATATTATCAGACGGAGAATTGCAAGCTCCTCCCTGTCATATTTTTCGCGGATGGTTTCTATAAAATCAAAATGATCTAGGTTTTTATCAAAGATGGCATTATAATAATTTGAAAGTTTTTCGAACGATTTCATTCTTACAAATACGTAACTTCTCATTTTATCAATAGGCGATTCAACAGCCTTAATTGCTGTAGTAAGCTCATTTCTAAGAATATTGGCTTCAAATTGTACAACAGCTTCAAAGATATCTTCTTTGCTTTCAAAGTAATAATAAATGGAACTTTTACCCATTTTAAGTGCTTTTGCTATCTCATCCATGGTCGTCTTCTTAAAGCCATAATGGCTGAAAATCTGTCCCGCTGAAACGATAATTTTTTTTCTAAACTCCTCTTTGTTAATCATATACTATCTTATTTCTTATTTCCCACTTATTATACAAAGATAGTACAATTAAAAAAAATAACAAGTACCTTCGAATGAATTGGTCGACAATTCGAAAATAGCTTGATTTATTATGGCTCTGAAAGAGCCAAATTTGAATAATCCCCGGCTGACGCCGGGGGTGAAATGTCAATCCATCTTTTACAGCTCTGAAGGAGCTGAATATAATGGTTTAGAAACCGTCAATATTAAGCCCCTTCAGGGCTTTAGATCAGAGTGTTAGTCAACCCCCGGCTGACGCCGGGGGTTATTCATATATTGCCACATTCATGGCAATTAGATTAATTAAGTAATATAATATTTTGTATTTTTGATACTTTATTATTTCGGGGACAGGAAGAACATAAAAAAATGAAGATAGGCAATCAGAATTATCAGAGTATCTGGATTGATGAAAGTGATCCTGATGTTGTCAGGGTCATTGACCAGCAAAAGCTGCCTTTCTTTTTCGAAATAAAGGATCTCCGATCGGTTGACGATGTATTTAATGCAATAGATGACATGACCGTCCGGGGAGCTCCTCTTATTGGCGCTACCGGGGCATTTGGAATCTACCTGGCCACTCTCGAGATCAACTCACAGACAAATATCAGGGAACATCTTTCAAATGCTGCCCGATANNAAAACTTAAAAAACACGATTCTCCCGCTTCCCTGACAAAATCAGCTCTTGATGCCGCACTTGAGATTTGTGAAATAGAAAAAGAAAACTGCAGGCAGATAGGGAAGCACGGATTAAAATTGATTGAATCTTTAAGTGAGAAAAAAAAGGGGGCAACAGTTAACATACTTACTCATTGTAATGCCGGATGGCTTGCCTGTATAGACTTTGGTACCGTTACAGCTCCGATTTATCTTGCTCATGAGAAAGGTATTCCTGTTCATGTGTGGGTCGATGAAACCAGACCACGAAACCAGGGTGCAAAACTCACGGCATATGAACTTGGACAAAATGGTATTCCCTATACATTGATCACCGATAATTCAGGCGGCCATCTGATGCAACAAAAGCAAGTTGACATTGTTATTGTAGGCAGTGACCGGACAACCAGAACAGGAGATGTTGCGAATAAAATAGGAACCTATCTTAAGGCGCTTGATGCTTTTGATAATATTATCCCGTTTTATTGTGCACTACCATCATCTTCAATTGATTTCAATATCTCCGATGGGTTGAAGGAAATTGTTATTGAAGAGCGCGACCCTGAGGAGGTAACAAATGTTACCGGATTTGCCGATGGGAAAATACAGTCGGTCAGGATCTGTCCTGAGAATACGACAGCAGCCAATTATGGCTTTGATATTACTCCTGCACGTCTTATCACAGGACTGATAACTGAGAAAGGCATTTGCAGGGCTACTGAAAAAGATATTAAAGAGATGTTTTCAGATAAATTCAATTAAAATGGAAGGGGTAGTTAAATTCAATTGTCACTGGAACCAGACGGGGCCCGTCATCTCCGACGAACAGTATGAAATAATTAATTACTGGAGAGAGGTACTTTACAATATGGACCTTATTGGAGCCTACGAGAATGGTGTCGGTTTTGGAAATATCAGCATGAGGATCAGGGGGGGTAATCAGTTTGTGATCACCGGATCAGCAACAGGAGAGATGCCGGAGCTTGAACCCGGCCATTATGTAAAAGTAAACTCATTCAATATTGAAGACAATGCCGTTCAGTGTGTAGGACCATTAAAAGCCTCATCGGAATCATTAACACATGCAGCTATTTATTCAGCTGACCCCGGAGCAAACGCTGTTGTTCATGTTCACAGCATTGAACAATGGAACGAGCTTATTTATAAGGTCCCAACCACAAATCCATCGATGGATTACGGAACGATAGGTCTTGCAAAAGATATTCTGCGTCTTTTCAAGGATTCGGATGTATATGAGAAGAGGATAATTATAATGGCTGGCGACAGGGCGGGGATACTCACATTTGGCCACGACATGGATGAGGCGGTAAATGTACTGCTGGAATATCTCAAGAAAGAGGGATAACAAATTTTCTTTTTATAGGAGACTTGCATAATTACATTCAAATAACTAATATTGCAGTCCGTTTTTATTTTGGGCCCATAGCTCAGCTGGTTAGCAGCACCTGACTCATAATCAGGGGGTCGCTGGTTCGAGCCCAGCTGGGCCCACAGATGAAAATCAAACACTTACACATTAATCCGTGTAGGTGTTTTTTATTTCACACCAGGTTTACGCCAGGTTTTAGTGGATTTTATTACAATCTGTTTAAATTTAAATAAAAGTTGGAGATAGTTATCGCATTCTTTTCTTAATATCGGATGTAGTATCAATCGAGTGCCTTACTGGAAATGGAAGGTCTAATCATAAAATATTATAAACAGTTTAATATTTTCCGGTTCATTCAAATAACTGAAATTGGTTTGTAAAAGAGAAAGCCCCCGGAGTTAATCCGGGGTTGAAAATAATTATAATGCTACTTTATTATACCAGCTTAAGCTTCCCGTATATGTTGCATTTTTAATAATCCGAATTCCCTGTACATGTTGCACTTTTAATATCATATGACCAAACGCTATTTCAGTATTTAGTAGTCAAGCATATTTAGTTTCACATCTGATTTATTTTTTCTTTAGCTGGAACTGAGGGTGACCACATTGCCATAAAACAAAAGCATACTGATCAGCAAAATTTGCATAAGTCACATCTCTGTCCTCCGTAAAATGTCCATTTTCGTAATTTACTTTCAAAAGGACAGGCTTGCCTGAAACGGAAGAATTCTGAAGAGCTGCGGCGAATTTCCCCGGTTGCCAGGGTACGACTCTTGGGTCATTCCACCCTGTAACACATATTACGGCAGGATATTTGGTGTTAGGTTTTACGTGCAGAACTCCGTCCATCTCGTACAGAGCCCTGCATTCTATGCTGTCCTTGACAGTCCCAAATTCAGGCACATTAACGGGACCGTTTGATGAGAATTCAAGCCGCATTGCATTAGCACAGCCTACATTGCAAATTGCCGCTGCGAAAAGATCAGGTCTTCCTGTAACAGCCCGACTAATGAGTATCCCTCCGGCACTTGTTCCACCACCTGCAAGCTTTTCGGGTGAAGTGTATTTATTTGCAATCAGATACTCCGCACAACTTATAAAATCTTTCCATGTATTAGGTTTTGTAGTTTTGAATCCAGCCCTATACCAGGTTTCTCCTTTTTCACTCCCTCCTCGGACATGTGCGATTGCAATTACTACGCCTCTGACGGCAAGGGAATTATGCATAACACTGAAATAGGGGAGGTTACTAATTCCGTATGCACCATAACCATCCATAAAACAAACATTGTTTCCGTCTTTCTTTAATCCGCTTTTATAAATGATTGTAAGTGGGATCATTACTGAATCGTGTCCTCTGACGGAAACCTCTTCAACTACAAGATTTTTATATTCGTCGGGATAGACAGAGGGTTTATTGAACGGACTTGGCGAAAGTTTATCTGTTGTTGCATCATAAAAAAACTCAGTATAAGGTTTTGTCCAGGAAGTAATACCCACAAGGCAGTTGTTCGTTTTGGTATCAAGACAGTTTATATTGACAATGCCATTGAACGGAAGCTTTACTTCAGAGGTAGAGCTTTTATTCATGTCATACTTGAATAGTGACTGGTTGATACCGTCGCTATAGATCATAAAGATAAAGTCTTTACTGTTGATGATGGATTCGAGGGTTGTTGACTTTTCTGGAGAAATCGATTTTGCATCTTTCCAGTCAGGCTTCTTCATGTCTGCCATCAGCAGTTTATAGTTTTTAGCACCATTGTAGGTTATCGCAAAGACCTTGTCGTCAACCGGTATAATTCCCCTTACAAGCTTATCGGACGGAGTACATAATGGTTTCCATGCTATTTTAGCAGAGCTGAACTGGCTGATTGGTGCATAATAAATCTTCAGTTCATTCTGAACGCTTCCCTCCACCGCAAATATGTAATCCCTTGAATCTCTTGACAAAAATGCACTTGGATAGACACTGGGGTCTATTTTCAGATCAGGATAGCTTGCATTGCTGAAAAAATCCAGGTCGTTTTTTATATCACTTCCAATCTTGTGGAGTTTTGTTTTTGTGTTCAGCCTTGCTGACGGATCTTTATTATCGGCCGTCTTGAGCCACATATACATAAATGCTTTATCATTGAATGTCCAGCCATTTGCTCCTGCTGAAGGATAAATAGAATCAGGAAGGAAGCTTTTAGAATCGACATCCATGACCTTGATTGTGGAGACTTCTGCCCCTCCTTCAGAATATGATATTATCAGTTTTTTCCCATCATAGCTGCCAATCATCTGCTGTACAGAGAGTGTCTTCCCTTTAATATAATTCATCGGGTCGAACAGAAGCATCTCCTTTCCATCAATGCCTTCCCTGTAATAGACCTTGCTGACCTTTTCACCGGGCATCCTTTTTTGATAGAAATATCTGTTCTTTTCCTTATCAGGAAATGTGTAAACAGGTGGTTGAAGCTTATCCAGTTTTTTCCATTCAGCAATAAGCTCATCTCTGCCTGAGATATTGCTCATTGTCAAATTCGTCAAATCTGCTTGTTTCCTGAACCATCTTACAACATCAGAATCATTAATGCTTTCCAGCCATCGAAAGGGATCTTTATAGGTGACACCCCAGTATGTATTGCTGCTGTCAACGAGTTTAATGGCAGGATAGTCCCATTTTGTATTGGTTGAGACGACATTACCCTCTTTCCGCCCTGTACATCCCAAAAGGATGAGGATAAAAAGTACAAAAATGTAATTTTTCATATTATTATTGGATTAGTACTGATAAGCTATTCGTTATATTGTCCCTCACCTATCAATAATGTACCGCTTGGTAAAAAAATTGAAAATAAACCAGAAATTCTTATTTAACCATTTAAAGTGATCTTCCTACTATTCTCCATTATATGATAAAGGTCTCATATTAATAATTATAAAACAAATATTTTTAGTCTGACTAGAAGTAATTTGTCTAGTTATCAGAGGTTAATAATAATTGATTAAAATAGAAGATGATAACAATTGGAAAAGCCAGTGCCTTATCCACCCCATGCCGGAGTAAATTGACCATCCTTGGCCGGAATTAAGTGCTTGTTGTTAAAATATTTATGATAATTGCAATTGAGTCAGCCTGATGTGGTCAAGGTGTCCGGCTTTTGCAAATAATGTGATTCTCGTGTGTTTAAATATTTATAGAAAAGTGATCCGGGGGGCTAATAATTTTAAAGTACCTTATGACGGGGGCTATTACTTAAGAGTACCTGTATCAGGGGCAATTCTATGAAAGGACTGTAAAATAGTAATTATTATAGCAGGTTCAATTCTAAATATCACAGCCACGGACCTCAATTTCAAACCCTGTCAGTGCAGTAGATCAGCATGATAGGTTTTGTTATTTGTGACTTTGTCCCATATTTGCCTAACTGGACGCATTTTATCTTTATCGTTTAATAAGTTTAAACTCTATTTTATTCATTACTTTCTCTTTATAACTTTTACTAAAGGGTAGCCTGACTGTACTGGTTATAACCTCGTCACCATCAATAGTCTTAATAGCTGAAACAGCAACCATATATGATTTGTGAATACGCATTAAAAGATGATCGGGTAAACGTCTGCAAATACCTGAAAACGTGATATATGTAATATACTTTTTTTGTTGTGTATGGATAATCACATAATTAGCCATCGCTTCGATATAAATAACATCATTTGTAAATATTTTTTCAATCTTCCCATTACATTTAATAAAAAAGAATTCATTGGTAATATTAACGTTGTTATCTTTTGTCTTGAGATAACTTTGCGCCCTTTCTATTGATTTCAGGAATCGGGCAAAAGAAATTGGCTTAAGCAGGTAATCCATAACATCCAATTCAAAACCCTCTATGGCATATTGCGGATATGCCGTTGTAAAAATAATCAGAGGTGGTCCAGCAAGAGCCTTTACAAACTCGATACCTGTGAGGTTGGGCATCTGAATATCAAGAAAAACCAGGTCAATCTTATTTTTATACAATAAACCTACAGCCTCTGCACCGCTTTTGCATTCNNAACAAGACAGTTAATCATGTTTCTGGATTTTAAGTGTTACTTCGAATGTGTTTCCATTTCGCTTTTTTGCCAATGAATGTGTGCCTGGATATAAGAGCTCCAACCTTCGCTCCATATTTTTCAGACCCAGACCATTCGAATTGTCTAATTGTTTTGTGTTATCTGAATATGTATTCATCACCTTCACCATAATTTGCGAATCAGGTTCATTATAAATAGTAATGTATAGCTTATTTTGGGATGAGTCTTTATAATTTGAAAGATATTTAAATGCATTTTCAATAATAGGCAAAATAATAAGTGGCGCAATTTGAAAATGCCCCATATCGGCAGGAATCGTTACCTGTAAATCTGTGCCTGTCTCCATTCGCAGCTGTTGTATAGCAACATAATTTTTTATATAAGCAAGTTCTTTGGAAATATCAATCATATCAGTATTACATTCGTATAGTTGGTATCTGAGCAACTCAGAAAGTTTCTCCACAGAATTTCTTGCTTCTGAGTTTTCTTTATTGATCTGGAAGTAAATAGTGTTTAATACATTAAAAAGAAAATGCGGATTTATTTGCGCCCGCAAATATGATAGTTCTGTTCTTATCTGCTCATTCTGCGCTTCGTGCAACTGATGTTCCATACCAAAACGATCCGTAATTATCTGAATAGCGCTGCTAATACCTATTACAATACAATTGATGATAAACAGAAAAGA
Organism: Bacteroidales bacterium; assembly: GCA_003141495.1. GTDB lineage: Bacteria > Bacteroidota > Bacteroidia > Bacteroidales > VadinHA17 > LD21. Next base: position 64,875 of record PLMC01000076.1, on the reverse strand, counting down.
AGAAACAGTAAGAATATACACCGGGTTTGTAAATACAGGTTTCCCGCTTAACCGATAATATAATTCTCCTGCAATAAGGTATGTAAGTATCGTATTAGCAAAAGCAACCAATAATATAGAACCAATGAACCTGCGAATTCTTCTGTGATAAAGAGTTTTAGGCACAAGCACTTTACTAGTATAGTAAGCAGGAAGAGATGTAAAGCCGGTTACTACCAGTGTTGCTATAAATTGCTGAAATAAGGGTGATTTGTCATCATAGTAAAGGTATAATAAGAAGAATGTCAGAATTATCCATAACAACAGATGTATTCCAATCTTGCTGATTATATCCCTTTTCATTAAAGTGACTTTTTATCCTAATGCAATTTACTTCAATTTCTGTCTGATCTCATTTTGAACATCAAGAATTAAACAGAGGTCGTCCCTAATATCATTATCGTTGTGTAAAATTTCTTTTTCAAACCTTAACAATAAGTAAATTGGAATAAAAATAATTTTAGAAAATTTAAAAATATTGAAATATGAAAAAAGTTTTAATGTTTCTTTTCCTTATTTTTTTATTTATTGCTCAAGTGGTTGCTCAGGATTCCACATTCTCTAATGGCGATATGGTTTTAAACGCTGGATTAGGTTTAGGATCTTTATTAGGATCCGCTTATACCACATCATTCCCTCCTATCTCTGCTTCTCTTGAATTCGGGGTTGCAGACAATGTACCAAAGAAATGGGCAATTGGTGTAGCCCCGTTCATAGGTTTTGGTACTTATAAATATGATGTTTATTCCGGACATGAGAATTATACTTACATTCCGTTGGGAGTAAGAGGTGTTTTTCATTATTCGTTTGTAAATAAACTTGACACATATACTGGTTTGCTCTTTGGCTATTTTATTGTATCCGGCACACATGTAGGAGGTGCCGTTGCAAGCAGAGGTTATGGATCAGTGTTTATCGGCGGCAGATATTATTTCAGTGAAAAATTTGCAGCAGTGCTTGAACTCGGAGCTGAGATTGTTCCACTGCATATCGGAGTTGCATATAAATTTTGATTTAATAGAACCGAATTAGATATAATTCAGTTTCAATATTGGTATAAAAGCAGTTTCATTTTTTGAAAACTGCTTTTTTTATTCATTCTTTGGAGTGAAAAGTCACAGCAATTATAAAGCTAGGTTAAACCTGCCATGAGTCAAAAATATAAATAAGTTCTTTATGGTGGAAAAATTGGACATATTGACCACCAAAAACCAGAGTTAAGTGTTTGTTGTTTAATTATGTATGTTAATTGTAATTAGACCAGCAAAATGTGGTCAATATACTTGGCTTTTGTATTGTGGATAACAATTTAAAATATAATAGATTTGTCGATGTTTACAATCCGTATAATATCGCATGTCTCTGGATTAAATATGATAAGTCCATTGCTGAAATATTTGATTATACCTCCTCCAAAATCACTGGTTACATATACTAAATTTCCGTTTTTAAGAGCATAGATCGCATCGCGTGATGCAACATAAAGGATATTATTTACAGGATCAAAGGTCATCGATTTTATCTCACTTTCTTTCTGAAATCCGGCGACTAAATTCAATTTATAGTCTTTGGGAGAAAGGGAAAAAACACCGCTCCCGATAGCGAGATAAAGTGAGTCAGTCATTTCAATAACTGAAATTACAGGCTTTGGTGAAACCAAAAGCTGTTTGTATTTTCCTCCCTTTGCAAATGCATACAGCTTGTACTCTTTGTCATTCCTTTTTTGATCAAACAAGTACATAACTTCTCTCCCCTCTGCTATTCCCATGCTTGCATTGGGCAATTTAACAAGTGTAACAAGGTTGCCCTTTTCATTCATATAACAAAGTTCTCTGTTTTTTACAGCCATTAAAAGGCCGTCGGATGCAAAAGCATAAGAACTGATTGTACTATCTGCTTCCTTCCCGAACTGGGTAATTCCACCCCAACCCAATATATAAATCTTATGTCCTGTCGAGAGGGTTATGTATTTGTTAGGAGAGATATCAATGCAACTGATAAAGTGGTCCTTTTTCAGAGAAGGTTCAAGCATGTTGCTGTTTAACATTATTTCATAACGCAACGTGTTCTTTTGCTGGGCAATGGTTGCTTGTGTAAATAATAAACAAAAAATCGACAGAATGTATGCAATCGCTTTTTTCATGGATCAGGGTTTACTTGTTTAATATTATCTCAAAGGCACTTTCCAGTCGTCCGATACATGAGCGAAGATGTTAAAATTCTGAAGCACGGCCTGACCTCCCGATTTCATTGCTGCAAAATTATTTTCCTGTAATTCACCACTAATAAAATCTTTCCCTTGTTCAATATATGAATTTACAGTTTGCTGTCCTGATTTAAATATTGAATTTGATGTCAGCTTTCGCAGATCCAGTTGACCGGTCTCCTCCATTTTTGATATATTACCGCTTGTCGCGGCCTCGGAAGCATCTTTAAGGTAAGACATTGTCTCATTCTTAATGTTTATCATAAATCTGCCCGTTAAAGCAGCGACTCGTCCTCCTTCGAATGTTTCAATTTTATCGATTGCCGCGTTTAAGTACTTATCAGATTCATTATCTTCCCGCGAAAGCGGTGTTTCTTCAATGCTGTTGTTGCCTGGTGATATTCCGGACCATGAAGTATAATCCCATGTAATGTTAATTCCGTGTTTTTTTATGTTTTGCCGTTCTTTATCTTCCATAGTCACAGGGGCCCCGGGATCATCTAAAGATTTAAATTGTGTACTTGTTGCCGACAATGCTTTGAACTGAATTCCTTTTGGATCATTTAACAATTTGTACGATTGCATCATTTTCTCATATTTTGCCTGCGATATAGAATCGCTATAGTGTTTTTCTGCCTCAGCTCTCTGGGCAAGAATTGCTGCATTTTCCCTCTGTGCTTCAATGGTTTTCTGATCGTTTTGTGAGTTATCGCTGAAAATAAGGCTGAAAAAAGCACTGGCAATACCGCTTGCCAACTGCATCTTGATGCTATTCTGGAAAGCGGCATTCGCAGAGATAGCGTTTACTTTATGGACAGAGGAAACTGACTGGCTATTTTGCTGACCATTGGAATTGGAAGTACTTATTTGTCTCCCTGTCATGTCTTCCAGTTGCTGGAGTGCACTGCCTGATTTATTACCATAGTCAAAGCCATTCCCGGCATCACTTCTTTGCTGTGCCTGTATCTTATCACCGGTAGTCAAGCCTGCCTGAGGGAATGCAGGAACCTCAATAAATATGGTTAGGAACAATCCACAAAAAAAACGAAGATTCATGTCTTTTTTCATATTCTAATTTTTATCTGCGTTCATTTATTAATTCCTGCTTCCCATTCATAAATTTTGTCCTATGCTGCACGTGCATCACTGGCATCGGGTTTTAAAACCAGGTACTTCTTCATGTTCAGAATGGCATTGTCAAATAAGCTTTCCTGGCCATACAGCAAAGCCAGGTTAAAATAAGCCTCAGGGTAGCTGGTTTCACTTATCTTCAATACTTGTTGATAATGGTCGATTGCCTGCTTGTAATCTTTAGTCTGTGCCGCAGCATTAGCCTGAACAATATATTTGCGTTGTTCTTCAGAAGGCTGCGGTTTTGCAGCAAGCTCCCTGTACTTTTCAACAACCGAATTAAAACGTGCTAATTCTTTGTCATTCGCTTCAGCAATAGTTTGTGTTTTAATGAAATATAAATCGTCAACCAGGCTACACATTAGTTCCTTATCAAAACTGCCTAAATACACGCCTGTCCCATCAGAAAAATCAAGCTCTGTCCGGTAATCAACATACGTTTTGCCGTTACTTTGATATGGGAATCCGTCAACGACAAAGATTCTGTTTACAGATCTGACTACGTTCAAATTAAAAGTAGTTAATCTGGTTGTAATAACTATCCCATCATTAGTGATAACAGCTTTGTCTATAAAGGTACTTTTGTTCAATGAACTAACCTTACTAGCCATACTAATTTCAAGCATATATACTTTCTGATGTCTGTTAAGGATGTTGATTAAATCCTGTTGGGAATCAGTAATAGTATGTTTCCCTTCAGGTGTCTTTGACTCATATTGGAACGTTACTGTCTGTGCATTAATTACCAGACAACACAGATTTGTCAGTATTGTAAAACAAATTAATAACAGAGTTTTTTTCATTTAAGAAATTTAAATTAATATAAATGCAGAATATTTTTTTTAATTGATCTTATAAATCTTTAATAGTTAACCTTCTACTTTAAAAATACGAGATTTGATTTTCAATTATTTCCCCATCAATGTTTCCCACTCATATATTTTATCCTGGGCGGCCCTTGCATCCTGTGCTTCCGGTTCAAGAAGGAGATATTCCTGCATGTAAAAAATGGCTGCATCATAATTGCTAACCTGGGCAAAAAGCAAAGCAAGGTTATAATAGGCTGCAGGATAGGCTGTTTGGTCTATTCCTATCACTTTTTTGTACATTTCGATTGCTTTTTCATAATCTTTCTGCTGGTTGAGAAAATTGGCCTGAACTATAAATTTCCGTTCTTCTTCTGAAATGGAAGGTTTGGTTTTTAAAGCGCAATAGGTTTTTGCTATTTGTTTAAATGCATCAAGCTCTGAACTGTAATGCTGAGCATTCAATTTCTTTTGTATTGTAAATAAAGCATCAGCCAATTGTTTATTGCATGGAGGATAACTGGCAGGAGACGGCATGGTAATACCAAATCCGGCTTTAGAATTAGTGAACAAGATATTATTCGTCCCGACAATTTTATCATAATAGCTGTCTCTATCCTTTTCCCCGGTTTTTTCCTCATAATAGAGGTAATACCACATCTTAAGAAAGATTTCCTCATCACCAAATAATTTTGTAAAGTAAATCGTTTTTGTTTCTGATTTCATATCCAGTTCTATTCTCTCATCAGAAACCACAGCTTTTTTGTATTTAATTTTTTCCCGGGACACAATAGTGTCACTGATTGAAACACATTTATCATTCAATATCCGGCTTATTGTTTTTTTTGCCAAAGCCATGCTTTCCATTGGCTTTGGATGGTAAACATTTTCGGTAGTTTTTAACTGCTGCTGTGCCCGGGCAATATTGAACAGGGACATCAAGGCCAATACGGTTATACTTAAAAATACTTTGCGGAAATTCATTTTTTTCATTTTCTGCATTTTTTAAGCTTATTAAACACCATTTATACTGTGTAAGCGGGGCTTTTGTTCCAAATAAGTATTGCAAAATATAGCGCGCCGGGTTTTCTTATTCAATTAATTACTGTTTATTTATTGATTCCTGCTTCCCATTCATAAATTTTGTCCTGTGCTGCACGTGCATCACTGGCATCGGGTTTTAAAACCAGGTACTTCTTCATGTTCAGAATGGCATTGCCAAATAAGCTTTCCTGGCCATACAGCAAAGCCAGGTTAAAATAAGCCTCAGGGTAGCTGGTTTCACTTATCTTCAATACTTGTTGATAATGGTCGATTGCCTGATTGTAATCTTTAGTCTGTGCCGCAGCATTAGCCTGAACAATATATTTGCGTTGTTCTTCCGAAGGCTGCGGTTTTGCAGCAAGCTCCCTGTACTTTTCAACAACCGAATTAAAACGTGCTAATTCTTTGTCATTAGCTTCAGCAGCAGTCTGTGTCTTAATAAAATAAAAATCATCAACCAGGCGGCACATTAGTTCCTTATCCAAACAGCCAATATACACACCTGTCCCATCAGGTAAATCAACTTCTGTCCGGTAATCAACATACTTTTTGCCGTAATTTTGAAATGGGAATCCGTCAACGACAAAGATTCTGTTTAAAGATCTGACCACGTTCAAATTAAAAGTAGTTAATCGGGTCGTAATAACTATCCCATCATTAGTGATAACAGCTTTGTCTATAAAGGTTCTTTTGTCCAGGAGTCTAACTTTACTGGCCATACTTATTTCTATCAGATATATTGTCTGAGTTTTGTTAAGGATGTTGATTAAATCCTGTTGGGAATCAGCGATAGTATGTTTCCCTTCGGGCGTCTTTGACTCATATTGGAACGTTACTATCTGTGCTTTAATCAACAGACCACTTAAATTTGTCAGAATTGTAAAACAAATCAATAACAAAGTTTTTTTCATTTAATAAATTTTAAATAAATAATGAAAATACAGAATTTCTGTTTTTTATGAAATTATAAGTCTTTAAAAGTTAAGGTTCCCTTTAAAAATATTAAAATTGATTTTCAATTATTTCCCCATCATAGTTTCCCATTAATATATTTTATCCTGGCCTGCTCTCGCATCCTGCGATTCAGGTTCAAGAAGAAGGTATTTCTTCATATAATAAATAGCAGTATTATAACTGTGAACCTGTGCAAAAAGTAAGGCAAGATTGTTATATGCTGCCGGGTAGACGATTTGATCAATTTCTATAGCTCTTTCGTACTGTTCGATTGGTTTTTCATACTCTTTCTGCTGATTATATAAATTGGCTTTAACAATATACTTGCGTTGCTCTTCAGGCATGGCCGGTTTAACGGTTAATGCCTTATACTTTTCTGAAAATAGTTTAAAAGCTATAAGTGAAGTATCATATCGCTTTGTGTTAAGCTGTTGCTGAATAAAATATAATGCATCAGCCATTTCTTTATTGCATAAAGGAAATTGAGACGGATTACGAAACTTCATTCCAAAGAAGGCACTGTCGTTTTTTTCTATTAATATATTTTTGAGTCCGCCTATCTGATCATAATAGTCATCTCTGAGATTACTGCCATTTTTTTCATCGGTATAAACTGTGTATTTTGTATAAACTCTAATATCGTATTCGCCAAACATCTCGGAAAAGTAAATTGTTTTACTGCCTTGTTTTAATGTTAATTCTATTCTATCGTCAAAGACAGAGGCTTCTTTTTATTTAATCTGCGCATTGGCAGCATCATAAACTGTAACGCATTTATCATTTAAAACACGGCTAATTGTAGCTTTCGCCTCGTCCAGATTTTTACTTGATTTTGGATAATAAATACCTCTGTCAACATGTGCATTATTTCCATTAGCAAGAGTTGTAAAGCATATGGCAACGAATACAACCATCCATCGGGTTACTTTTGTTTTTTTAATAATTATCGTTCTTTTAAGATTTCTAATTTCCTGTCAATGCTTCCCACTCATAGATTTTATCATGTGCGGCCCTCGCATCTTGAGCATCAGGAATCAGAAGAAGGTATTTATTCATATAATAAATTGCTGCATCAAACCGGTTTATTTGCGCTGAGAGCAAAGCAAGATTGTAGTAACCTGCAGGGTAAGCGGTTTGATCTAATCCAACTACTTTCTTGTACAACTCGATTGCTTTAACAAACTGTTTCTGTTCATTAAATAAATTGGCCTGTACAATATACTTTCGCTGTTCTTCCGAAACAGCTGGCTTCACATCCAATGCACGATATTGAGCTGCTACCGGTTCGAAAAGAACAAGCTGGGAGCTATACAGTTTTTTCACAAATTGATTTTGAATGAAAATAAAATGATGTCTCAGTTCATCAAGCCTGTCCATGTTTCTGGGAACCCAGCCACTCGCTAAAAAATTAAATTTTCCAAGCACAAGTACAATTTTTGTTTTATCATAGTATGGTGGCGGGATACTATCATCGACTATATCAGAATAAAATATAGTTGTATTCTGATGTTTAAGTCTGAATTCAATCCTGTCATCCAGAACCAAAATATCCTTTGGGGCATCAGTAATTTGATTTTTCTTGTCAAAAATCTCAATTTTATCTTTCAGTAGGTCAGTTAAGGCCGCTTTTGCTTTAGTCATATCTTCATTTTCGGTTTGAACATTCGTATTCTTCCGGGTTGCTTCTTTTGACTTTATTGACTGAGGATGATTTTTGTCTTTAACGGACTGTGCATGAGCTATTATAACAGTACTTAAAAGCAAAACGGCAAATAATGTTACAAATCTTATGATTTTCATAATTTCATCTTTAATTTATACTAAACACGTATATATTTTAATATGTTAATTTCCCTATTTGCTTTGAGATCCCCATTTAGTTATCAAAAATGGAACAATAATGTTGAAATTTCAACAAAATGGGCCAATTTAACTTTTCAGCCGCTATATTGAGCGTCTTTATAAGGTTTGTAATAATAACCCTTTTATTATTATATCCTCAGCATTGTTTATTTTAATAACATAGAAATTGAAATATCTAAAAACATCTCTTGTTTTTATCGAAGAAAAGACTTTACCATATTCATTCTTTTGGTACATTTTTGTAAAAGTGATAAAGTATATACTCCGAAAATCGTAAGTGAATGACCATGAAACCCAGTATCAACCAGTGTAATCTCAAAATCAGGGTTTAATCTCACTCATAATCAGGGGGTCGCTGGTTCGAGCCCAGCTGGGCCCACACTAAGGCAGTCTTCCGACTGCCTTTTTAATTTCTGCTTGGGCTCGAGCCCTCGCGGCAGTCTGTCCCCTTCGTTAAAAATGCCCACCGGGCATTTTCTTTACGCTCGGTCCGGTTCGAGCCCAGCTGGGCCCACTTTCGCCCGCCATAGCTTTAGCGACGTCGGGTTTTTTAATGACGAGGTTGGCGCCAGGTTTTACTGGTTTTAGTTGTTTTTATTGAACAAGTATAATGATTATGAAATCTTATAAGTCAAATTATTAAGTATGTTTACAGCTTCCCTTCCTCCTCAGTCCATTTCTTTATTCTTATATGTTAAATATGGTATTACTCTTTCTTTGAATATTCAGATAATCCCATTTTTTTAATGATAGCCTGAAATCTGGGTTCTGATCGCAGGTTATCCAAATCGCGCATGTTATTGATATTGGCAAAACCGGGCGGTGGGTTTTTATTTGCTTTTTCCAGCCAGTCTAATGCTTCCTCCTTTTTGCCAATTATTGCGTAATCTATTGCTAGTACAAGAGGATCGGGATTTGGTTTTTTAAGTCCCGATTCAATCAGCCAGTTCCAAAGACCGTTAATTCCTGATCTATCATAAACATCCTTCACTATATTCGAATCGGTTACTTTCAAGGTATCCATATATAAATATTTTTGCAGCGCTACCAGTGCTTTCAGGTCCTCTTTCTGCTTACAATATATTTTAAATTCTTTCCAATAGAGGGATCTATTACCATATTCAGGATCAAGTTCCTGTAATACAGTACATTCATTAAGTACTTCTTTGACCTTGCCTTCGGAATAAAAAATACCTGAACTTACAGCATGCAATACCGGTAGAAATGGATCAAGCTGCAGTGCCAAATTAATTTGTTTACGAGCCTCATCATTTTGTCTCAGGATATCGAGCAACTCCGAATAATAGTGATGAGCAGTTACAAAGTTTGGATTTAGTTCTATGGCACGTTGTAATTCTTTCCGGGCATCCTCCCATCGCCATTCCTTATAGTTTAAAAGAGCTCCAAGTACAGTATGAGCTTCGGCAAGGTTTTTGTCGATATCCAACGCCCGTAAAACTGCCTTTTGGGATTTGGAAACACCTTCATTCCATGGTATCCAACCCCAATATGCCTGAATAAAATAAGAATCAGCTAGTCCGGCATAGGCCAGTGCATAATCAGGATCAGTGGCTATCGCCTTTTCAAAATAATCTATACTTCTGTTAAGTCCATTTATTGTCCTTGTATCCCAGAAAAATCTGCCTTGTAAATATAAATTGTAAGCTTCAACATTGTTTGTCTGATTCTTTTCGATTTGTCCCTTCTCTTTTGAAGTTAATGTTGCTTTTAATTCCCTGGCAACAGTTTGGGCAACTTCAGATTGAATTGAGAAGATGTCCGAGATGTTTCTGTCATATTTTTCGGACCACAAATGTATGTCAGTTCTTGCGTCAATAAGCTGGGCTGTTATCCGAACATTGTTACCGATTTTTTGTACGCTGCCCTCCAGAATATATGATACAGCTAATTCCCTGCCAATTTCCTTTACTGAGAGTTCTGTCTTTTTATATCTTTTTGTTGATGTGCCGGATGTTACCTTTAATTCCCCTATTTTGAAAAGGTGATCTAAAATTGCTTCCACAATACCATCACTGAAATATTCCTGCTCAGGATCATTACTAAGATTAGTAAATGGCAAAACAGCAACAGACTTATCAACTGGTTTGGAGGAATTAGCAGGTCTTGCAACGAAGAAATATACAAGTATAATCAAAGCCATTATTGTAACAGATGCTAAAATGATTGTATTTTTATTACTTTTCTGGTAGCCAGATTCCGGTTTAAAAACTTCCTTTGGTATTTCTTCTTTTTGTGGAATATGTTGACCGATTGCAGTTATAATATCTTTAATAGCGGTAGCAACTTTGTTTATCTGTATCCTGTATTTGGTATTATTTAAATTCTTCTTTTCATCATCATCAGCGGTGAGAGGTTTGTTGACTCCGGGTTCTTTATAAATGAACTCTATTCCCCTTAGGACACTTCCCAGTACAGATTCACATAGTTTAATATCAGCATTATCCAGGTCATGAATACGAACCGGCAATACCCTTGATGCAACATTACCATTAGGCAGTTTTACTTTTAAACCAAATTGATCTTTGGTGGCTTGTTCAACGAATGTCATGAATTCGTGCTCCCAGGCAAATGCTTTAGGATCGCAGTATGTATGGGAGATTATAGGAATGAATATAAGGCATTTGATTTTCTCCTTTAAGGACTCATTAACATCATGTGATTCTAACAGTCCATCATGAGGATTGATGTCAAAATAAACACTGATCTCTTCTTTGAAAGTTGACTCCAGTTCTCCCTTCAGGTTATCAACAAACTCAGTTACCCAACCATCATGCTTGTTGTCTTTCTGTCGGTAGCTGATAAAGATGTCATAATTATATCCTTCTATGATGCTTGACATCTGAGGTCTATTGATTTCATTACCAAATTTAATATTTAAAAAGGATCATTGCAATTTAAATTGACTGAATGTGGATGTCAATAACCCTTGCTAAGAATTCCTATAATCCTGATAACAGCTTTAGCACAAGTCAAATAAAAATTCATCCACTCAAGACTTGCTCAAATGAAGGGATTAATTCTTTAAAAAGGTTTAAAGAGCGTAAGTCGAACACCTTATTTACATCTTCATTTATCCATCTAATATTATTTCTTATATTGCTGTTCTTCAATTAATTCTCTATTTTGAAGATAGGTTTTAGCTTCAGCCGGTGTTCCCAAAAGTATTGCGATCCATTTTGTTTTCTCATTCTGTTCCAGGATGATTTTAATGGTCATGGTGAAGGGAACTGACAGTATCATACCCACCATTCCCAGTACAAATCCCCAAAATAGAAGAGACAGGAATACAACCAGAGTTGACAAACCTAAACCTTTTCCCATAATCCTGGGTTCAATAAAGTTTCCAAGAATATTGTGGATAAGCAAAGTCGATCCCAGAGTCCAGAGCGCACCACCTAATCCGAGTTGTACCAAGGCAAAAAGAACTGTTGGAATCGCAGCGATGATGGATCCAATATTCGGAATATAATTCATCAGGCCTGCAATCAATGCCCACAGGAGAGGATAGTCAACCCCAATGATAAGTAATGCTAAATAGACAAGAATTCCTAATGATAAACATAATAAAGTTTTTATCCCAAGGTAGTTACGGATATTTTTTAAAATGGTAGAAAAATAAGAGATGGATTGACCAGATTCGCTCCGAATTGCTCTAGCCTTAACAGAAAAACTTCCGAATTCCATAAGTATAAATAAAATGATAAGGAAGATAATGAAGGTATTCCCCATCATATTGAACAGTGTATTCAAAGCACTTGCCGTATATTCCAGGATCTTTGCCGGTTGGACAAGATTAGATATCTGATCTTTTGGGATTTTTAAACCTTTCTCATTTAAAAACTGAATAAATGAGTTACTGATCGTTGTAAGGGTAGATTCATATTTTGAAAGGTTGCCTGAAAAGGATGATAATGTTCCTCCGATCAGAAAAGAAAATCCAGAAACAAGTACAATTAATCCCATTACTACAATAATAAGTGCAAGCCATCTGGGGATTCTGTATTTTTCCAGCCAGGAAATTGGTTGTGCACAAATGATACTAATGAAAAGTGCAAGTAAAAAAGGTGTGATAATTGATTTTGCATAAATCACTCCTGCAAAAATGATTATTAATGCAGCGGTATTTACCAGGGGTGAACCCTCTATTGATCCGATAATCTTTTTGTTCATTTCAATATAGTTTTATGGAATTTATACAAATGTCAGGCTTGAATTCATTATCCTGATGTCTTGTGTTATAAGACCTGCTTAGTATGGTCAGTTAGTCCGGTATTTAGACCTGATTTCTTGATTTGTTTTAAAATTTGAAGTATCAGATCATTTTGATTTTCCAAATGCATTAAAATTGTTTCAATTTCTGTTTCTGCTTTTTTGTTTATTGCAAAGTCTTGTTCAGCACGGAGTTCCGAGTGTCTTGATTGAAGATTTTGACCAATCATAATTAAGGGCATAAGGAAAATCTGAATCATGTTTGATATGAAAAGCCAAAGCACAAAAGCCGGGTAAGGATCAAATCTTAACTTAAACGGAACCAAAGTGTTCCATCCCAGCCAGGTTAAAGTCCAGCCTAAGATAATGGTAAAGAATCCCATGCTGTCTACATGTAAAGTTATCCACAGCGCAACTTTATCCATTTTTGATAATTTTTTCCTGTGATACTGATTTACATTATTTATAGCCTTGAAATTCTTTCTTATTTCTTCAACTGAAGGAAGTTTCTGATGTTTCATTTCCTAATGAATTTCATTTTAGTGAATTCCTAATTCAATTTTTTTTATACTACCTCCCACTAATTTAATAGTGTCCTATTCTTTGTCTTATTATCCTTAACCCTTTAAAGTTAAAAATAATTTATTGAAGTATATTAGAAAAACCTGTGACTCTAACCGTAATTTACCTTAGCAAATTGACCCCCCGGACCCGGAGTTTAAAAATTGTTGTTTTGTATTATATGTTCGGTAAAATCGGACCGCCTTTTGTGGTGTTAATATTGTCCGTATTTTAAATCCTTAATCATTTGTTATTTTTTTAAGAAGCTAGTCTGGGCCCAGCTTCGCCCTCCAAATCCGCTAACCGGCGGAGCAGGAGAGTTTTTTTAAACATCTTAATATGTTTTAGGTGTATAGGTTGAGATTCATATTGAAATTCTCAGCCTTAACCTAAACCTAAACCTTATAAAACTGACGCCAGGTGTGAGCCAGGTTTTGAAGAAAAAATGCGAAACAGAATATCACTCTTGAAAATCTATAAATGATGTAACTCTTTTACTAAAAAGTGTAACACATTACGAAATTAAAGGTCCCACCTTTGTAATGTAAAGGTCAGCCGCAGATGCCATTATGGTAATGGATATCCTGCCGATTACTATCTAAAAGTGTAAACATGGTACTTGGCAAATACAAAGAGAAAAGAAATTTCAAAGAAAGTCCCGAACCTACTGGTGGTGACCCTGATACTTATAAACTTCGCTTTGTAATTCAGAAGCATGATGCTTCGCATTTGCATTATGATTTCAGATTGGAAATGGGAGGAGTGCTGAAAAGTTGGGCAGTTCCTAAAGGCCCTTCCACTGACCCGGATATTAAACGTCTTGCTATGATGGTTGAAGACCATCCATATGACTATAGAAATTTTGAGGGCATCATACCAGGTGGTTACGGGGCCGGAACTGTTATCGTTTGGGATGAAGGTTTTTATGAGCTGGCTGATGCTGATGGCAAGGATAAGAAAGCACAGGATAAAGAATTACGAAAAGGAATTTATGCAGGCAAGTTGCATTTTGTTTTGCATGGTAAAAAACTGAAAGGTGAATTTGCTCTTGTAAAAACGCACAACGGAGGAGAGAATGCCTGGCTGATGTTTAAGGTAAAAGACAAATATGTTTCAAAAGAAGATATAACCTTGAAAGATAAATCAGTTATCTCCAAAAAAACATTGGGACAGTTAGAAAAAACCACATCTAATTTTTATGGTCCAAAACGTGTAAAGGAAACTGAAGGCAAACGCACAAAGTTTCCTTCTAAGTTATCTCCCATGCTGGCAACAATGGTTGATAAACCTTTTGATAAAGAGGGCTGGCAATATGAAATAAAATGGGATGGCTACCGCGTAGTGGCATTCTGCAATAAAAACAAAGTAGAATTAAAATCCAGAAACGATAAATCGTTTAATGAAAAATTTTACCCGGTTTATAATGCTGTCCGGCAATGGAACATTAATGCAGTGGTAGATGGTGAAGTGGTTGTGTTGGATGAAAACGGCAAATCAAATTTTGGTGCCTTGCAAAACTGGCGAAGCGAAGCAGATGGGGAAATATATTTTTATGTTTTTGACTTGCTTTGGATGAATGGAAAAGACCTTATGCAAACTCCATTGTCTGAAAGAAGAAAAATTTTAAAACATATCATTCCTGAAAACAACGTCATTCGCTTAAGTGAAAATTTTGAAGTTAGCGGAATAGAATTTTTTGAAACCGCAAAAAAAATGGGGCTTGAAGGAATCATGGCGAAAAAATCAGAAAGTGTTTATTCAGCAGGAACCCGTTCGAAAGAATGGTTAAAAATTAAAGCCAATAAAAGACAGGAAATGGTCATTGGTGGTTATTCCAAAAACGATGATTCATCAAAATCATTCAGCTCATTATTACTTGGCGTTTTTGAAAAAGGGAAATTAATTTATACAGGCAAAGCAGGGACTGGTTTTAACGATAAGCAACAAACAGAAATGCTTAAACAATTCAAACCTTACATCGCTAAGGCTACGCCCTTTACAGAATTGCCTGATATAAATAAACCATCCCGCTTTCGCCCGAATCCTCCTCATGCAATTGCAGTGTGGATGAAACCTGAACTGGTGTGCGAAGTGAGTTTTACAGAAATGACAGCAGATGGCATTATGCGTCATCCCTCGTTTGAAGCCATGCGCATTGATAAAAAAGCAAAGGAGGTTATTAAAGAAAAAGCAATTAATACAAATGAAATCATTACCCATGAAGAAATAAAGTCAAAAAAGATATTAAAACCAGTTGGAAAGAAAGACCGTAAAACTTTTTTAAATCCTACTGATGAAACCCAGGTTCGTGAAATTAATGGGCATGAAATGAAATTCAATAATCTTAATAAAATTTATTGGCCAAAAGAAAAAATTACTAAGCGGGATATGCTAAATTATTATTATCAGGTTGCCCCTTTTATTCTCCCATATTTGAAAGACAGACCACAATCCATGAACCGGCATCCGAACGGCATCACCGGTGAAAGTTTCTATTTTAAAGATGTAACCGGCACGGCACCAAAATGGTTGGAAACATTTAAATATAAAGGCCCTTCTGATAACAGGGTTAGAAAATATTTGGTTGCAAAAGACGAAGCTAGCCTTTTATACATGGCAACTTTAGGTTGTATTGAAATGAATCCCTGGCACAGCAAAGTGGAAACAGAAGATTATCCCGATTGGTGCATCATAGACTTAGATCCTGCGGAAAATACTTTTAATCGGGTTATAGAAGCAGCAAAAGTGACCAAAGATATTTTGGAAAGCATGGCTGTAAAATGCTATCCTAAAACAAGTGGTTCAACAGGCATACATGTTTACATTCCGTTGGGTGCAAAATATACCTATGAACAATCAAAAGAATTTGCACGGGTAATTGCAACATTAGTGCAACGTGAAATTCCTGAATATACCAGCATCGAAAGAATTGTTAATGCACGCAGTGGTAAAATATACATTGATTTTTTACAAAATCGTCCGCAAGCTACAGTTGCAGCACCCTACTCCTTACGACCTAAACCCGGTGCAACGGTTTCTATGCCGCTCCTTTGGGAAGAAGTAAAAAGAGGATTAAAAATGAGTGACTTTACAATTTACAATGCAATGGAAAGAATAAAAAGTGTAGGTGATATTTTCAAACCGGTGCTTGGCAAAGGAATTAATTTAGAAAAAGTAATTAAAACATTTAATAAAGAATAACATACCATACAAAATCGAGGCATTCAGAGGAAAATAGTAATAAGAATTTTAGAAAACAATTAAATGATTAAGATTATGAGATCAATTTGGACAGGTTCAATCAGCTTCGGGTTAATAAATATTCCCGTAAAAATATTTCCAGCAGTGCAGGAAAGTTCTCTGGACCTTGACATGCTGGATAGTAAGGATCATTCCAACATAAAATTCAAGCGTGTAAATGAAAACACAGGTAAGGAAGTTGCTTATGAAAATATTGTTAAAGGATATAAGATGGATAGTGGGTATGTGGTTTTAGAAGATGAAGATTTTGAAGCAGCCGATGCCGTTAAAACCAAAATGATTGAGATAATAAATTTTGTTGATGAACAGGAAATTGACAGCCTTTATTATGAACAACCATACTATCTCGAACCCGAAGAACCGGCAATGAAGGCCTACGCTTTATTGCGTGACGCTTTACAATTATCAGGCAAGGTCGGAGTTACTACCTTTGTGTTGAAAAATAAAGAAGGCCTGGCAATTCTCAAGCCATATAAAAACGTAATTGTTCTAAATCGTATTCGGTTTGCACAGGAAATAAGAGAACCTTCTGAATTAAAATTACCACCTGTTTCAAAAAATAAAACGAAAGAAATGGATATGGCCAATAAATTAGTAGCCCAGCTTACAGAAAAATTCAATATCGAAAAATATAAAGACACCTATACAGCAAAACTCTTAAAAATAATTAAAGAGAAATCAAAAGGTAAAAAAATCACAGTTCCAAAATTGAAGGTTGTTTATAAACAAAGTGACAATTTGATGGAAATGCTGAAAGCAAGTTTGGGAACTAAGAAAAGGAAATCAGCATAAGGCCATGCCCGGGAGCCTCAATGAAAATCTGAGTATAAGAACTAAAAAGCCGTAAAGATTCCGTATCGTTAAATTAAGAAACGTAAATTATGTAATCATTTTTTAAAATAATGTAATAACCCTAAAGACAGGAATATTGAACTTTGGCTATTATAAATAAAGTATCCATGAAACCCATAAAAAGAAAAAAAGTTGATAATTCTAAGGTCAATGACCTTGCTAAAAACACAGTGAACGGGCAGGATGAGTTTTTAACCACAAATCAAGGCCTTCGAATTAATGATGATCAAAATTCTCTAAAGGCTGGTGAACGGGGTGCAACACTATTGGAGGACTTTCAATTACGTGAAAAAATTACTCATTTTGATCATGAAAGAATTCCGGAACGTATTGTTCATGCCAGAGGAAGCGGAGCGCATGGTTATTTTGAATTGAGTGAATCCATGGCAAAATATACAAAGGCTAAATTTTTGCAAACTCCCGGCACGAGAACACCTGTGTTTGTAAGGTTCAGCACAGTTGCCGGTTCGCGCGGTTCATCAGACCTGGCACGCGACGTAAGGGGATTTGCAGTAAAATTCTACACCGAAGAAGGTAACTATGATCTGGTTGGAAATAATATACCGGTCTTTTTTATTCAGGATGCTATAAAATTTCCTGATCTTATTCATGCAGTTAAGCCAGAACCTCATAATGAAATGCCCCAGGCAGCATCCGCTCATGATACTTTTTGGGATTTTATTTCGCTCACGCCTGAAAGTATGCACATGATAATGTGGGCAATGAGTGACAGGACTATTCCCCGAAGTTTACGAATGATGGAAGGATTTGGCATTCACACATTTCGTTTTGTAAATGAAAATAATAAATCTGTATTTGTAAAATTTCACTGGAAGCCTTTGCTGGGTGTGCATTCTGTTGCGTGGGATGAAGCACAGAAAATTTCAGGTAAGGACTCTGATTTTCACCGCAGGGATTTATGGGAAGCAATAGAAACAGGCAATTTCCCCGAATGGAATTTTGGTNNAATCCCGAGAATTTCTTTGCTGAAACTGAACAGGTTGCATTTCATCCGGGCCATGTAGTATCAGGGATAGATTTCAGCAATGATCCGTTGCTGCAAGGACGCCTATTTTCTTATACCGATACACAGCTTAGCAGATTAGGGAGCCCTAATTTCCATGAAATCCCGATTAACAGGCCAATAGCGCCGGTACATAATAATCAGCGAGACGGACACATGCGTCAGACAATAAATACCGGACAATCAAGCTATCATCCTAATACGACAGGAAATGGTTGCCCCTTCCAGGCAAAAGCGATGGCAGGCGGTTTTGTTTCATACAACGAACATATTGATGCAAAAAAGGTAAGGGCGCGAAGTCAAAGCTTTTTTGACCATTTCAGCCAGGCAACTTTATTTTTCAGCAGTCAGAGTGAACACGAGAAAAATCATATTATTGAGGCTTTCCGCTTTGAGTTAGGAAAGGTTGAATCGGCTGCCATTCGTGAACGTGTAGTTAGTATGCTGAAACAGGTTGATGAAACACTTGCATCAAAAGTCGCAGAAGGATTGGGCATTCTTGTACCGATAGCCAGGGTAAAACTCCTTAATCAAAATATCCCGGCTGATGGTAATCCTGAAAAATATCAACCAATTCTTGTCAAACAAACATTAAAAAGTTCTAAAGCCCTTAGTATGGCATCCACAGTGAAGGATACTATTAAAACCAGGCTGATAGCCATACTTGCAGCAGATGGAGTTGATGAGGCATCCCTGAATAAAATGAAAATATCTCTCGAAACAGCAGGAGCACAAATAAAAATCATCGCGCCTCATTTAGGCAACATTACTTCATCCGCAGGCAAGTCAGTAAAAGTTGATCAGAGCTTTTTAATTGCAGCTTCCGTTCTCTTTGATGCCGTATATGTACCAGATGGGACGAAAAGTGCCTCCAGCCTTAAAGAAAATCCTAATGCCGTCACTTTCATAAATGAAGCATATTTGCATTGCAAAGCAATTGCTGCTAATGGAGCAGGTGTGGAGTTTTTGCAAATAACTGAAGCTGGTTTTGGAATTACTGGCAAAAATAAATCCTTTAATAGAATGGGGGTGTTGATTAACTGCACGCCCAAAGAATTTGTGGATGCAATTGCCCAGCATCGATTCTGGGACCGGGAAAATTCACGCAGATCATCGCACCCCAAATCACAAACATAAACATTTAAAAACTTTAAAAAGATGTATAAAGGTTCACAGCATTTGCTTATAAAAAATGACCATGACAAGATTAATCGTAAAACTTCAAAATTTTTTAATCTGATTTTAGCTTTATTCCTGGGTTTGTCTGTAAGTTCATGTAGCATTATAGGTGGAATCTTCAAAACGGGCATGGGCGTAGGCATTTTTATTACAGTTGCAGTGATAGTACTCATTATTGCACTGATTTTAAGGGTGGGAAGAAGGAATAAATAACTTACCCTTTCTTTCAGTTATGAGGATTTTGGACGAACACGTGTACGCTCGAGCCCTCGTGGCAGTCTGTCGCCTTCGCTAAAAATGCTCACCGGGCATTTTCTTTACGCTCGGTCCGGTTGAGCCCAGCTGGGCCCACAGATTTAAAGCCACTACCAACACATAACGTGAAGTTAGTGGTTTTTTATTTTCATACAATATTCATACAAGTATTGTATAAAAATCCTTCCTAATTTCTCCCATTATGAAGTTTTGAATAATTATTTATAAGTTCTTTATAAAAGTGTCTTATCTTTATACAGTTATTTAATTGTCAATAGTTTGCATGATTTTTTAAAATCCTGAGTTGCTGATGGATTACGGGTTGATTGTTCTGTTTTTAATTGATTACCAGTATTCTAAGTGAGATTTAAGGCAACCATTTAGCATGTATTAATTTATCCGGCTAAACTAAATGAAGGAAATCGGAAAGATATATTTATACATATTTTTTATTTTACTTTCTCTTTCGTCCAATCTGATATCTTTTTCTCAGACTTCTGATAAAAGGGTAATTAGCGGTACTGTTATTGATGCTAAAACAAGCGTTCCGCTTACCGGCACATCAGTTTTTATGGCTAAGACAACTGTTGGAACTATAACTGATAAGGATGGGAAATATATTATTGAGACATCACTTAAAGCAGACACAATTCTATTTTCATTTATAGGGTATGAAACTGAATCCCGGATCTTATCAAAAAGCGCGAATCAGATAATCGATGTAAGACTGAAATTATCGGCAATTGCTCTCAATGAAGTAATAGTAAACCGGGGAAAAACGAGCTACAAAAACAAAAATAATCCAGCAGTTGACCTTATTGAAAAAGTAATTGAAAACAAGGATGCAAATAAAGAAGAAAAATACAATTACCTGGAATACAAAAAATATGAAAAATTACAGTTTGCTTTAAGCAACGTAACTGAAAAGTTCAAAACGGGTAAACTTTTTGGGAAATTCAAGTTTGTCTTTGAAAACATAGATACAACAAAACGAATAGGCAATAATGTCCTTCCTCTTTATATAAAAGAAGCAATATCTGATCATTATTACAGAAAAGATCCTGAAGCTATAAAAGATATAGTCCGTGATGAGAAAACAACAAATATTGATGAATATCTTGACAATAAAGGGATTTCTGCACATCTTGATTATTTATATCAGAATATAAATATTTATGACAATGAAATTTTGTTTCTGACAAACAAGTTCGTAAGTCCGATTGCTAAAAGTGCCCCTGTTTTTTACAAGTATTACATTATCGATACCTTGTCCGTTAATGATATTAAATGCATCAGGTTGTTTTTTGAACCACGAAACAAATCTGATTATCTTTTCCATGGCTATCTCTATATAACCCTTGACAGCAGTTTTGCTGTGAGGAAGATCGACATGGGGTTAAATAAGAATATAAATGTAGATTGGGTACAGGATATCGCTATCACGCAGGACTTTGAACAGTTTGGACAGAAGACCTGGTTGCTTGCAAAAGACGAAATCTCAATTGATTTCGGTATAGCTAAAAACTCTATGGGGTTATATGGACAGCGTACTATCACTTATAAGGACTACAAAATAAATGAGCCTATTGATAATAAAATCTTCAGAGGTCCGGAGAAAGTTGAGAGGCTTGAACCATTTGCAAGCGGAGCAGAATTCTGGGAATCAAATAGATATGTACCTCTGACCAAATCAGAAAGCAAAATTTATTCAACGATTGACAGCATAAAAAAGATTCCCGCATTTCAAAGAAGGATGAAGATACTGCTGTTAATAACTACCGATTTTCTGAATCTGAATAAAGTAGAATTAGGACCTTTCGATAGTTTTTACAGCTATAATCCAGTGGAAGGATCCCGGTTCAGACCCGGAGCGAGAACTACACCTGAATTCAGTAAAAAATTTAATATTGATGCTTACCTTGCATACGGCTTGACTGACAAAATGCTCAAGTATAATTTAGGTTTCACCTATTCATTAACACCAAGGTCAATTTACGTATTCCCTGTTAAATCTATCAGGATAAGCTACCAGAAAGAAGTCAGAATTCCGGGTCAGGAACTTCTGTTATCAGAGGATGATAACATATTATTATCCTTAAAAAGAGGGATAAACGATAAATTCTTTTTAAACAGAACTTTTAAAACCGAATTTCTTAATGAATTTGAAAATCATTTATCTTACCTGGCAGGGTTTATCTATACCAGGCAATCACCATATGGTAATCTTCATTTCAGTACGGAGGATTACTTGTCATTGACAAATGAAATCAATAATATAAATATATCTGAATTTTATTTTAATTTGCGTTGGGCTCCGAATGAAACATTTTATCAGGGGAAATTATACAGATATCCCGTTCGTAACAAATACCCGGTTATTCAGTTCAAAGGTACAATTGGATCGAAATTAATATATAACGATTTCAATTATTTGAGACTTCAGATGAGTATAAGCAAAAGATTTTATGCTTCAATATTAGGATATGGAGATATTACATTTGAGGCAGGCAAAATAATGGGGAAGGTTCCTTACCCGCTCTTGTTTATACACAGGGCTAATCAGACATATTCATATCAGAAGAATTCCTTCAGCATGATGAATTTCCTCGAATTTGTTAGTGATCAGTATGCTTCGGTTAATATAGAATATTGTTTTAACGGGTTTATTTTCAATAAAATTCCCCTGATAAAAAAGCTCAAACTGAGAGAACTGGTCACATGCAAGGTTTTATACGGAAGTCTTAGTAATACTAACAACCCTGATTATCAGAGTGACCTGTTTAAATTTCCGATTGACATAAATGCGGTACCATTGACCTATACCCTTGGCGGTCAACCCTATATTGAGGCAGGTATCGGAGTTTCAAATATTCTGAAAATATTCAGAGTGGACCTGGTTAAACGCTTTACTTACCTGAATAATCCTTATATTACAAGGAGTGGATTCCTTATTCAGTTCAGATTTGATATTTAAAGTAAGAATTTGAAAAAGTATTATTTAGACTTTTAAAATAGATTGTGCCTGAAGAAGTAGTTCATTTTATAACTAGATATGGCTATACAGCTATATTTATTCTGGTTTTTCTCCAGGAAATAGGAATGCCGAATCCAATTCCCAATGAGCTGTTACTTATGTTTTCAGGTTATTTATCTTTCAAAGGGTTTCTCTATTTTCCGTTTGTAATATTTACAATAATATCTGCCGATTTTATCGGAACCAACATACTTTATGTTATATTTTATAACGCCGGCATTTATATAATCCGGAAAAAACCAAAATGGTTTCCACTGTCCGACAAGACGATAGGCCGGCTCACGAAGAAAATCTCTGAAGGTGGAAAGTTCAATATTTTTCTTTTCCGGGTTACTCCTTTTACCCGGGGATATACATCGGTAATAACCGGATTGTTACGCATCAAACCCGGAATATTCTTACCTATCGCATTAATATCTGCTGCTACCTGGGCGACAATTTATGTTATAGCCGGCTATATTATTGGCCCTTCCTGGAATCTGTTTACAGGGAATATAAACAGTTTCAAATATATTATGCTTGCAGTGCTCGTAGCTGTATTCTGTATGGTAATGTTTGTTTATTTTTATAAAAAAAGGAGGAAACGTAATGCAAATGGTGGGGTTGATCATTTCTGAATACTCTGAAATAAGTTTAGCATCACTTTGAATATTAATTAGTTGTATGATAATACATGTGGTATCTGAAACTCAGTTTATTATGAAAGCAACAGGTGTGCATACTGCTTTCATGGAGCATATTGAGTTGTTGAAGGAGAAAAATGATATTGAGGTTGTTGTAAATGATGAAGGCACAGGAGATATATTTCATGGTCACACATACGGACTTTATTATCTCTGGAAAGGAAGAAAATATAAAGGAAGAAGAGTTTTTACTGCTCATGTGATACCTGATTCAATAAAAGGATCTTTACCTCTCTGGTGGCTTTTTATGCCCTTTATCAGGGTAGGTTTAAAGATAGTCTATTCTTATGCTGATATATGTATTGCTGTCTCTCCAATGGTTGAAAAAGCAATAATCGCTACAGGTGCTAAAACAAAAATAGTGAAGATTTATAATCCTGTTAATATTGATAGATGGAAGAGAACGGAAGAAAATCGGAAAAAAGGCAGACAGATGTTAAAATTATCTGAAAATGAATTTGTTGTTCTTGGTGTTGGACAATTAACCGCGAGAAAGGGCATCGAGGACTTTCTTGATATTGCCGAAGCTATTCCTGAAGTAAAATTTGTTTGGGCCGGCGGCAGACCTTTCAAGGGATTTACTGAGGGGATTAAAAGGATAAATAAAAGACTTGACAATGCCGGAAAGAATGTCATTAATACCGGTCAAATTAACCTTGAAGATATGCCTAAAATATATGCAGCCGCAGATTTGATGCTTTTCCCTTCTTACCAGGAAAACTGTCCTCTGGCGCCAATTGAAGCTGCAGCTTGCGGAATGCCTGTTATCTATAGAGATATTGAAGAATACAGATCATTGTACGAGAATCCCTATATTAGTGCGGGAGGTATAGAGGAATTTATCGCTCTTACTAAAAGAATGATTGAAGACAACCAATTTTATAACAAAGGTTTGAAAATATCGGAACAATTGTTAAAGCAGTTTGATAAAGATATTATAAGAAAAAAACTAATCAGTATTTATCAGAGTCTATTATGCAATTAATAACCATCCATTGTTTTTTATAGTGCTGGAATTAGGTGCCTTTCTGACTTTCTGATTTCTTAAGGTGCATTGTAATTTCTGTTCTGCAAGGTGGAAGGGATTCAGGTACATAGTTTCTTGCAGAAACACTCACCCTTTTATTTCTGGATAAAACTTTAGATATCAAACTGACTCATAAAACTTTGGAATAAAATTATTGTTTTATAATTTGAAACCAAAGGCTTCCATCTTATATCATTCGTAATACAAATTTCATATGCAGGTTCAATCAGACCTTTAAAATCAATTGATTCCTGATTAAATATTGCTTTCTGCAAATCCACGAATGCCTATTAAAATTGGCTGAAGCAGGCTCGCATTATCAATAGTGAGGGTTGCGATTTATGTTGTCTACCTTAAACGTGAGATTTTCAACATGCAACATAAAGAGAGCATACCCGAACACCTATAGACCATGTAATTATTTAATATTTAATTATTAAAAGAATTATATAAGATCTCTTAATTTGTATTAATTTATATTTTTAACGGAATTTATGTTTTAATTTGCATTTTTACTACTCATTTAAGCTAAAGATATTAACATATATCGTTGATTATTAACTTTATACGTACATATATTTACTTTAACAGCAAACCCTAATTAAAGGCAAGGATAATTTTAAAGATATTGAAATTATGAATTAATATGATAGTTTTGTAAAACCATTTTTTCCGTGAAAAAGCTTTTTTATTGGACCAACTTCAATGGGATCAATTGTCTCCGCGGAATAGGGTCAGATTAACAGGTGTATGTAAATAATCAATTAATAATAAAAAGTATGAGTCTAACTTCTCAAAAAGTCACAGTATTCGAAAAAATAGGGTATAGTCTTGGAGACTTTGCTGCGAACCTGGTTTTCCAAACATTAATTACTTATTTAGCTTATTTCTATACTGATATCTATGGGCTGAAAAACACTGATGCCTCCATAGTGATGTTAACTGTCGGCTTAGTTGCCGCATTTGTGTTTAATCCAATAATTGGATTACTGGCTGACAGAACCAATTCGAGATGGGGCAAATTCCGGCCCTGGATATTATACACTGCTATTCCTCTTGGCGTTATTGCTTTACTGGCCTTTTCAACACCCCATTTTTCATACAAGGGAAAATTAATTTATGCTGCTGTAACCTATACTTTTTTGTTGTTGATGTATGCTTCAAGTAATCTTCCATATTCAGCTTTGAGCGGTGTATTAACCGGTGATATGGGAGAAAGAAATAGTATCTCATCGTTTCGTTTTGTTGCAGTGATGTTTGCACAGTTTTTTGTACAGGTATTTATGCTGCCAATTATTGAATATGCCGGCCATGGAGATAAAGCCGCCGGGATTGAATCAGTAATGACATGGATGGCTGCTATAGGTACCATCATGTTAGTTATAACATTTCTTACAACCAGAGAGCGCATTATTCCAAAATTGGAACAAAAATCATCGATTAAGGATGACCTTTCTGATCTTTCGAAAAACAGACCGTGGCTGATCATGCTTGTCTTAACCATATTAGTGTTCATCACTCTTGCGATGAAAGGCGGCTCCTATGTGTATTATTTTAATAATTATGTAGATAAGGCTTCCCTTACTAAATTTATTGGTCCGCTTCTTACCGGATTATCAGGTTTAGGTATTAATTTCTTTGGATCAGATCCAGTTTCGGCAGGCTTTGGTTTATTTAATGCTGGAGGTATAATCTTTATGATTGTTGGAATTTCAATATCAAAAAAACTTGCAGATAAATATGGTAAACGGGATGTTTTTAAATATGGCTTACTCGTTGCCACCCTTTTTGTTCTGATCTTTATCTTTTTCAAACCCGAAAATGTAATCCTGATGTTCACTTCGCAAATTCTGCATGGATTTTCGTATGGGATTACCATACCCATTCTCTGGGCTATGATTGCTGATGTTGCCGATTATTCTGAATGGAAAACAAATCGCAGGGCAACTGCAATCATCTTTTCTGCAATGCTGGTTGGACTTAAGGCAGGGCTTTCAATTGGAGGTGCTTTGGTTGCATGGATCTTAGGTTTATATGGATATATTCCTATACAAAGTGCGGTTGCCGGGAAGGTAATTATTCAACCTGAAACTGTCGCTGCAGGAGCAAGAATGCTTGTCAGTATTTATCCTTCCATCCCATTTCTTATAGGTGTTGGTTTACTATTTTTCTATGTGATTGATAAGAAAATGGAAGTAAAAATTGAGGCAGACCTTAAGGCCCGTAGGGAAAAAGGGGTTGCATAACCGATTTTATTTAGGTTAATAGAATAAAATGAAAATCAAGACTATTTTTGCAATAATTGCCATTATTATTCTGCCAAACATACTCACTATGGCGCAAAATTCATTAGCTGAGGCTACAAAAGGAAAATTTCTTTTTGGAGTAGCTGTTAATATGCAACAAGTTAACGGAGTTAACGCCAAAGAATCAGAATTGATTGCTAATGAATTCAATAGCATTGTTGCCGAAAACTGTATGAAGCCCCAACTTATCCATCCCCAAGAAAACAAATACAAGTGGGCAGATGCAGACAAAGTTGTAGCGTTTGGAGAAAAAAACAAGCAGGTTGTAACAGGGCATTGTCTTATCTGGCATTCTCAGATAGGCAAGTGGTTCTTTGTTGATGACAATGGGAAAGACGTCACTCCTGAAGCTCTGAAAGAACATATGCGTCAGCACATCTATGCAATTGTAGGACATTATAAAGGCCGTGTAAAAGGCTGGGACGTTGTCAACGAAGCTTTTGAAGACAACGGCACATACCGTAACAGCAAGTTCTACCAAATACTGGGCAAGGATTTCATCAAATATGCTTTTCAGTTTGCTCATGAAGCCGACCCAAATGCAGAATTGTACTATAACGATTATAATGTAGAAACTCCGGCAAAATGCGAGGCTATAGCGGGACTGGTAAAAGAACTAAAGGCGGCAGGTTGCAGAATTGATGCGGTTGGTTCGCAAGCGCATATGCAAATGGATAGCCCTACGCCTGACGCCATAGAAAACTGCTTTAAAAAGCTTAAGGCTGCCGGTGTGAAAATACTTATTACCGAATGGGATATTTCGATTCTTCCCAGTCCATATTCCGGGGCAAACATTTCAAATAATTTCGCTTATTCCAGGGAAATGGATCCTTATCGTGAAGCCGTGCCCGACTCCATTCAACAAAAGTGGAACATACGTGTACTTGATATGTTCGGGCTTTTCCTTAAGTACAATGATGTAGTTGATCGTGTCACTGTCTGGGGATTGAACGATGCCTCATCATGGTTAAACAATTTCCCGATCCTCGGCAGAAAGGATTATCCTGTACTTTTCGATCGCAATAACCAGCCCAAGAGTGTGGTTGATGAAATGATTAAGATGGCAAAAAATTACAAATCCCAAAAATGAAGAAGCTAAGTTTTAGTGATAGTGATTTCTACACACTTATTGAATAACTTTAGCGAATAAATAAATATATTTAAATTTACGGCTTATTTTGTGATGCGAGAATCCGAATTGAATCTGACGACCGTAATTATTACAGAAAACAATAAATTATAAGGAGAAACACCATGTCAAAAGAAAGAGATGCTTTTGTTGCCGCGAAAATCGCGAAAATGAGTCTGCTGGAAAAATGCGGCCAGCTGTTAACCTTCACCTGGAGAGGTGCTATCCCTACACCTTCTGGGATCGAACAAATTACTAAACTACATGCAGGCGGCATTTGTCTGGAACCGTATGCTCTTGAAACATGTAAAAATCTATATTGGGGACGCTCACAGGTTGATCCAAATTTCAAGAAGCCCAAGGATTATTTCGACATTGCACACACATGGTTTAATTCCCGCGCCTTTGGCGTGAGCGTAACGCCTGAAGAGCTTACCGAAGCACTCAACAATCTGCAGAAAATTGCTATGAACCGGGCTTCGGGAATTCCTCTGCACGTAACGATTGATATGGAAGGTGATTTCAAGAACGATTACACTGCAGGCGGTGTTCTTCAGTTTATTCCTCCGATGGGTATTACAGCCATTGGGGATGTGGATCTTGCATACAAACTGGCCAACCTGATGGGCCGTCAAATGGCTGCTATTGGTGTAACCCAGTTCTATCATCCGGTTTGCGACGTAAATATCAATCCGCTGAATCCTGAGATTGGTGTCCGTTCATTCGGTGATAAGGTAAGCGTTATCTCAAAATTCATCGATGCTACTGTCCGGGGATATGAGGATGCAGGCATCACTGCAACTATTAAACACTTTGCCGGCCGTGGTGATTCGGCGACTGATGCTCATGATGTGCTGGATGTTTGCCGTGGCGATAAAAAACGTATGCAGGAAGTCGAACTGGCTGCCTTCCAAGCTGGTGTGGATGCCGGTGCATCGGCTCTTATGACTGCCCATACTATTTTCCCTGCCTATGATGAAGAATATCCGGCAACCCTTTCGAAAAAGATCCTCACCGATCTGCTGAGAGGTGAAATGGGATTTGACGGAATTATTGTATCCGATGCAATCGGTATGGCCGCAATCCTGAAGAAATGGCCCCTACCACTGGCGTGTGCCATGGCAATCAAAGCGGGTGTTGACACCATCCTGCTCAAGGCCGACGACGAATCCCGCTCACAATGTCTGTTCGGTATAAAGAGCGCTGTCGAGAACGGCACTTTGTCGGAAGAGCGTGTGAACGATGCTGTACGCCGTCTGATCTGCAGGAAATACGATCAGGGTCTGTTCGAAAAAGCCGGTAAGATGGATCCGAAGGAAACCACCAAGATTGTCAGAAATAAGGAAAACAGGGACTTCTCTTGGGAAGTTGCACACAAAGCTCTGCTGGTAGTCCGCGACGATAAAAAGCTGCTGCCCCTAAGCAAAGACAAGAAAATTCTGGTGATCGAGCAAACCATCCCCTATGAATTTCTCGGAAAGGATCTTTATAGCCATGCCCATATGTTCAGCGAGCAAATGGTCAAGCATTCCACTAACCTCATTCTCGACGATGCCCCGTTCTATGCTGAAGAGGAAGACATCGAAGAAGCACTGCGACTTGCCAAAGAGGCCGATCTGGTGGTCATGACCAACTACTACGCACGTATTGAAAAGCGCGGCAATAATACCCATCTGGTCAAAGCGCTCAAGGCCGCAGGCCACACTGTGGTTGTCGTTACCAACTTCCCCTACAGGAAGGGAACCACAACGGTAGCCGATGCTGTCGTTTGCAACTTCTCCGGTACACCCGATTCGATCAGGGTTTCTGCGGATCTTCTGTTTGGTGTTATCAAACCGTACCCGACGACCAAGATGCCGATTGATCTGAGTGCTGAAAAGAATCTGCCGGAAGAAGAAACACCAGCTCCCAAAAAGTCGCAAGAGAAGAAACCAGGTAATGTATGGGGAGGAAAGTGCTAAGACTTATAAAACGGAAAGATTAAATTAACATGCTGAGCGCCGGTGAAGATTATAAATCCCACACTGGCGTTCAGATTAATCTAAAGGGTGATAGCGTCTGCAAGATGCCCTCCTTTTATATTTATTATAATGAACACTAAGCGAGAATAAAATGACAAAATCAACATCCTTTAACATTCAGGATATCTATACAATTGCGGGTCCTGAGATAGCAAAGATCTATGAAGAGAACTTTATGTCGGTTCATTTTCAGGGCATGTCCAAATGCCTTCAGTTTCCACATACTGTGGCGCTGCAAGGCGCACCGACCTGTTCAATCGGAATTTCGCCATACGGTCTTTATAATCGGCTGAACGACGCTGGTCGTCTTATTATGTTGAATCAGAAAGCGGTTCAGTTTGGTTCAGCGCCATATATTCGTATCGACGATACCTGCACAATGCTAACGCAGAAACTTCCGGGGGAAACAGAACTTCCCGATGATATCCCTGCAGTTAAAAATTATTATCCTGCTCCGATTGAAAAAGAGAACATCGCGATGACCATTGCAACTCCCTCACTGGAGATTGCTTATAAATTTGAAAAGGTAAAGGTCACCAGAAGACTGATTTCTCCTTTACTATCAGGTGGAGAACAGACATTGATGCCGCTCGGTGTTGAAGAATATTTAGTTGAAAATATTACCGGATACGATCAACAGGTCACACTCGTAATACCAAGACCATCATTGGTCAATCTCCAGGAAAAAGAGCTTAAACCCACCGATCAGGACAGTGTTTTCGTAGCTACTGCGGCAGTAAAAGGACAGAAGCATGAAGAATTCCGGCTGGACGGTATCCGTGGTGTAATTATGGGCAGTAAGGAAAGTCAGAATAGAATGGCGATAGCAGTCGCAGACGTTCCGGGTGTTTCAGTGGATACGCAACCCTATTTCTGTCTCAATAAATACTCAGGTGATCTGCTTTTAACTGCCGATGGCAGTTTTTATGAAAAAAAGGGACCAGTTATTCGAAGTGATTATGGAGCGGCTATTAGTTTGACTTTTACTTTGAAACCAAACGAATCCAAGACCATTCCTGTCGCTGTTGTTCTTGATTATCCTGTGCAGGATTACATTGATGGAAAGACATTTGACAGAAAATACCTGAAAAACTTCAAAGATGAGAAAACACGCGCTCTGGATTTGGCAAAGATAGCATTAACCAGTTACATGCAATGGTGGGAACGCACATTGACAATTCAGAAACGGATTTTTGATATTATTTCGTCCACTTCATCCTATCAGAATGACCGCGAAGGCGCATTTCGTCTGACAAGATTGATGTTGAATGAACTCCATTTCCCATTATCGAACGCTATTGTCTGGATAGAGAATGAAAAAGGAAAAGAGCAAGCACGATTCCTGGAATGTTTTGACTATGCCTATATTGATCCTTCTGATGTGGATTGGTATTCGATGGTATTGTTGATGCTTTTTCCAAAGGTGGAAAAAGATCTGTGCCAGGCGTTTATCAATTCCATACAGTCAGTGGATCCTACCCCCCGATGGTATCATCATCATGCTTCGTTTGTGCAGGCACAGATGCATTTTAATGAACATCGTGAGGAATATGAAGGTGTATCCCTTACGCAGATCCGTGATGATTTCAAGACCAAAGGCAGTGTCGCCCATGATGTCGGTGCCATGCCTAAGGGCCATCCGCTGCGTAACGTGAGTGATTACGCATGGTATAATAATAATTACTGGGTCGATTTGTATCCCAAACTGATGATGCGTGTATTACGTAATGTAAAATTCACGGGGGATATGGAATTTCTTAAATCGAACTGGGAAACGCTGAAGTTCGGACTGGAATCGTTGCTGAAACTTGATTTTGACAACGATGGTATTCCTGAAGGGCATCCGGACGATGTAAAGAACACCTTTGATAACCTGGTACTTTTCGGCGCTGATGCCTATGATGCAACCCAATTCCTGGGAGGTTGCCAGGCATTGATCAAAATGGCACAGATGCTTGGTAAAAAGGCTGATGAGGAACACATCAAAAAGGTGTACGATAAAGCCTGGAATAGTTTTGAGAAATTATGGCGGGAAGATGTAAATAAAAAGGGAGAGAAACTCGAATACTATGTTACCTGCCTTGATCCTGAATCAGGAAATACAAATACGGATGTCTGGACCAATCAGCTTGACGCTTTATGGTATCTGACAGCCATTGGCGAGCCTCCAGCAATTCCGGAAGAACGGGTTAAAAAGATCTTGAAAGCTGTCTATAACACCAATCGCTCGTTTATGGGCTGGGCCATGTGCAAAACGAAGGATGGAGAGCCTGTTGAATCAGAACAGGGACAGGATGTGTATACCACTACGAATTATGTTTTCGCCCAGTTGCTGGATTATTACGGTATGGTTGACGAAAGTAAAGAGGTATACAAACATATGGATCGCGTAGTATTTAACTATGCAAATACCCTGACAACTCCGGATAATCTTCGGGCAGAGCTGGAACTGGAATCCGGCGAAACAAAAGCCAATCCACATTACATTGTTGCTGCCTATCCAAGGCCTGGTGCAGTCTGGTCACATCTTGTGATGAATCACATCAAGGAATTACAGGCAAAAAACAAGACCAAAACTATTGAGTCAAAAGATCTGATATCATTCTATCCATGGTTGATAGGTGGTTCTGAATAATATTTATAATATCAGTTGAAATGAATATGAGCAAAAAATATGATATCACATTTTTAGGGCACATGTGCTATGATGAGATCGTTCCCTTCGGAGGAAACCCACGTGTAGCTCCGGGAAGTGCTGTTTTGTGCGGAGCCATGGTGGCCGCAAGGGTTGGCAAGAAGGTTGCTGTCGTTGCTAAAATGGCCAAAAAGGACGAGGAGATCCTTCAGCCCATGAAAGATCTGGGCATTGA
Source organism: Bacteroidales bacterium (assembly GCA_003141495.1). Taxonomy (GTDB): domain Bacteria; phylum Bacteroidota; class Bacteroidia; order Bacteroidales; family VadinHA17; genus LD21. The sequence continues at coordinate 32,400 of PLMC01000076.1, read as the reverse complement.
TTGTTATCTTATTCCCAGCGCAGAAACTTCGTATAACCGGGTGGTACACTTTTCTACAAATGTCGATGAACGTGAAATGACCCTTATCAAATCGGCCGGAATAATCGACATCAAAGATGTTCCTGAATTGGATTCTACATGTGTTCACCTGGCCGGAATTTCGGATACCGAATTTGATATGCCACTCATGAAGGGATTGAAAGCCAGAAACTACCCGAGCCTGTCGGTTGATATGCAGAGCTTTGTGCGCCATATCAATCCCGTAACAAAAAACCACGAGTTCAGCGATGTGGCAGATAAAAAGGAAATTGCTGCTATGATGAACAAACTTAAATTGGATGTTGTAGAAGCCAAACTTCTTACTGGTACAGATGATCTTGAAAAGGCTGCAATAATAGTCGAATCATGGGGTTGTCCCGAAATTTTAATTACACATTCCGAGGGAGTGCTTGCGAGAGTTAAAGGGAAAACATATTATGAAAAATTCTCCAACAATAGTGTAGCTGGCAGAACTGGCAGGGGTGATACAACATTTGCTGCATACCTCTCACAAAGATTGGATCACGAAGTTCCGGAGTCATTGAAGTTTGCTGCTGCTCTTGTATCAATCAAAATGGAAACACCCGGCCCATTTTGTGGAACACTTGATGATGTTAAGAAACGACTGAAAGAAAAACATTCTTGAAAGGACCAGATATAACTGGTCAGCCTGTTTTGTAATACGCGGATCACACCGGTCCTGATCCGCGAGCATTGCACAATCAGCAATGAAGTCAACCAGTTGCTGAAAAATGCCCTGGAAAAGTTGGGCCTGTCGGCAAGGGCATACGACCGAATATTAAAAGTATCACGCACGATAGCCGATCTGGAGGAAAGCAACAACATTATGTCGCATCACCTTGCGGAGGCAATTAATTACCGGAGTCTGGACAAGGAGAGTTGGCTGCACCGTCACCTAGGCCGAATCCAATTTTTTCGCGAACCGAAAGTTTCTGTGTTTGTGACATAATGTTCAAAGTTTTTATGGATAGAGTTTACCAGTTAGTAATTAATAGTGGACAGGTTTACTTTTTGGGGAATTACCGATAATATGTCATGGCTAAATATTTGGCCAATTAGAGGCCGTACAAATTATCCATTGTTATTTGATCGAAAATTCCAGGCAAAACCTGTGGTTGATGCTTTGATTAAGTTAAATAATTGAGTATCCAGGGTATTCTTTGTCAGTTATCAACAGAAACCAAAATAACCTGGTATAACAAGAAATTGTTATACTAAATGAAGATACTCGTGGTGGAGCTACAGAGCTGGGGCAAGATCAAAGAACATTGGCTGGAGAATCGATTATTTTCTGGTCAGCGAGTCCATCCTGCCATCAGTAAGAAATGCTTTTATTCTCGAAAACATAATCGGCTCTGATCATTGTCCTGTAGGAATTGAACTTAATTGGTAAAAAAGGTTGAGGTTAAGGCTGAGGTTAAGGTCAAATACACTTCATAATTTCCGAAAATTGTAAAACAGTTGGCTTCCCTGCAGGATTTTTACTTAAACTAACCATTGCCTTTGCAAGTTTAGCCACTGGCATACTCCTATATTTTTTTGAAGAGCCTGTCAAAATCGGGTCTAATACTTTCATCACACCGGAAGCAATTTTCTCAACCAGTCTGAATTCTTTCCGGTTTCCAACTAAAAAACCCGGCCTGAAATTAAAAACCGATTGGGGGAAGAATTTTCCCGTTCCGTTTTCCATCTCTGCTTTAGTTCTTAAATAAAATCCTCCATTCAGATTTGCCCCAACACTTGAAACATTCAGCATTATTTTAACTCCGTTTTCTGAGGCAATTTTAGCAAAAACTATAGGTAAATCTCTGTCAATACGTTGTTGTTCTTCCTTGCTACCAGCCTTTTTTATCGTTGTTCCTAAAGCATTAAAAAGAACATCCCCCTGTATTTCAGAACTCAAAGTATTAATATCTGTCATTGGAGCTATAATTTCTTTCAGTTTTGGATTAATTATCCCGGTAGGCTTACGGATAAAAATCCTAACTTCTGAAAAATCATTATCCCCTAAAAGTTCTTTCAAAATCAAATTACCAACTAATCCGGTTGCACCTATTACAATTGCTTTCATATTTAATTTCTCTTAATTTTTTAATTTATATTTTATAGATAATCTGAATATTACAAAATCCGTCAGAGCCTGAAAAGCGATTTAGATATATTCTTATTAATAAAATATGACTATCAGGAATGAATAACAAAATTTTGGAAAATAGTTCTCGCTTCAATGTACTCATCCCCCCGTCCCCCTTCTCTTGCAAGCAAAAGAAGGGGGAAGAACCTTCTTGGCCCCTCTTTGCGAAGCAGAGAGGGGTTGGGGGTGAGTACATAAGAACAAACAACTGATTTTCAATTACTTTATCCGTTTTATTATTGATTCCTAATACTCATTTAATTAAACAAGCTTCTATACTCCCGGAGGCAATTTTGAAAGCATTAACTGGCGATAACTAATAGTTCGACCATCAACAACAAAACTGCCGTCTCCAATAGCGTGTATTGTGCGTCGCTCCTTTCGCCCGGAATCTATCCATGCATACATGGCATCAAGAATAAAAATATTATGTTTTTCAATATAATCCGTTACACGGCATTCTATGTTTGCAAGACACTCTTTGATCAATGGGGCCTCAACTGACTTTGCTTTAAGTGGAGTGAGCTCAAACTTTTTGAATTTATCGGTATCTGAACCGGAGCACGCTCCTATTTCAACAACCTTCTGAGAAATGTCAACTGTCGGCACAGCTATCACACACTCCCTGTTTTTCATGAGGGCTTCATAAGAGTAATTCCATGCTCCTGTCACCAGGGCAAACTGCGGAGTGAAATCCATAACCATATGCCACGAAATCGTCATAATATTATTTTCCCCTCCGCTGGCTGTGGTAACCAGAACAACAGGGCCCGGCTCCAACAGCATAAATACTTTGTTTAATGGCAGTTCCTGCATTTTATAAACTCATTTTAAAATTCATTTTAATCAATTACTAAGTTAATCATTTGCAAGGAACTCTTTATGTTTTTAGGAACCCGTTCAGGGGCAAACGGAACTAAATATTAAGTCTTAAAAAATTGTTGTGCAAACAGAGAACATTCAGACAAACTGATTGTTTGTTTAGAATTAATCTAATTAAAAACCACCGCTTACCGGTTAGATGCAATAAATGTTACACAAAGTCAATAAGATCAGTATTTTATCTATTTTAAAAGAAAGGAGTTATTATGAAATACATTATGAGAGTAAAAATGGCCTCAGGAGAAGAAGGCAACAAGCTGTTGAAGGATCCCCTTTTTGGGAAAAAAATGCAGGAACTGCTCAAAGAAGTGAAGGCTGAAGCAGCATATTTCACTACTATTTGTGGCCACCGCGGTGGGTATGTCATAGTCAATATGGATGATGCATCACAGATACCTGCAATAGCTGAACCCTTTTTTATGGCGCTTAAGGCAGAGATTGAATTTTATCCGGTCATGACACCAGAAGACCTCGGGAAAGGTGGTGCTGCTATCGAAGCAGCAGGTAAAAAATGGGGAGGATAGTTTCAGCATTTTTTCATCAGGAATAAGTAAAAGGGGTACCATTAAAGGATTTCCCCTTTTTTGTTTTCAGTGTCAAAGCTGTTACATTCTGCGTCTGAGAGTTAAACTTCAATAATGATTCTATTTCATGGGAACCTCCATGAGCAAAAATTCAGCATCTGTATCAGCCTTCAAAGATAATTTTTCAACACCCCAGATCCCAAATCCATCGCGGGAATTCAATTCCTGGTTGTTTATTGTTACATCACCGCTAAGAATGAATGCATAAACCCCGTCCCCTTTTGATTTGATATTGTAATCTGCACTGAACCCTTTATCAAATTGTCCTAAATGAAACCATGCTTTTTGATAAATCCAGACTCCGGCATCATCAGGATCAGGAGAAAGAATCTGCTGTAATCTGTTATGCCGGTCAGAGCGGTTTAATGTTATCTGGTCGTACCGGGGTTTTACATTCCTCAGATTCGGAATAACCCATATCTGAAGAAACTTCACCGGTTTATCCTTATTTTTGTTATATTCACTATGTGTGATGCCGGTCCCAGCGCTCATAACCTGTATATCGCCCTGCTTAATTACCGATACATTCCCCATGCTGTCTTTGTGTTCCAGATCGCCTTCAAGAGGGATTGAAATAATTTCCATGTTATCGTGAGGATGGGTGCCAAATCCTTTTCCGGCTTCCACGAAATCATCATTCAGCACACGCAGCATTCCGAAATGGACTCTATCAGGATCATAATAATCAGCAAAACTGAAAGTATGCCTGCTATGCAGCCAGCCATGATCCGCATCACCCCGAGTCTCAGCTTTATGTAAAATTGAATTTGACATAATAATAGTTTTTATAACCTGGGGCCGTACAAAACAACTACTCCCCTGTTTCCTGATCTTCAATAACTGTAAACAATCTTTTAAAGGTTATGTTTAGAGTATTTGCGGTTCGTCAGGATCTGTAATAATGTTTTATGAATAGGTGATCAACTTAAGTCTTGAACTATTCTATATTTGGTTTGTTTAATTAGTCTAAATAAACACTGTTAAATTATGAAAAATTCAAACAGTTCAAAAAGTAGAATATTAATTGGTGCCACATTACTTATTATTCTTCTAAGCATATCATTCAGTTGTACAAAAAGTTCAACAAACAATACGCCAACAGGAAGTAAAGGAGGTTCAACACCAGGAGCAAATGAAGTCTGGATTCAGAGCATGGTATTTGATCCGTTAACGATTACAGTTAATACGGGCACCACTATTACCTGGACCAACAAAGATGTATATGGACATACTGTTACCAGTGATACCGGAGTGTTCGACAGCGGAATTATTGATGCAAGCGGAACATTCAGCTATACATTTAACACTGCCGGTACATTTCCGTACCATTGCAAAGTAGAATCTACAATGACTGGGACAGTTATTGTTAAATTACCCAGTCTAGGTTATTGAAACAAATTTTCAGTTTGGTAATTATTGTCTGAAGAAACTGGGGTAATCTGTATATTGCTTCAAATACCAGAATTGCTGACCAGTTAACCTGGCACAATTAATCTGGGGCATTAGAGAGACCTGAGATTATGCTGAATATATATACTAACATCAAATATTTTCAGATCAGGAAACGTCATCGCCAAATCATAGTATGCACAGACTTATTTATTGGAGGTACCTGACCTCCTATTTCCCTGGTAAATTGCCTTTAATACAACGTACAGAAAAGCCGACCTTCTTACTGTTGCTAAGATCGTGATCATAAGCGGCATTGTAGTACAACCCGCGAAACCATGCATCGGACGCATCGGATCCAGTTGCTGACCACCAGTGACCGGTATACCCAATGAAATAGTACCCACCTTTTTGTCTGATTACAATGTTTTCATGTGAAGTATCAGTTTTCAGATATAATATTAATAGAAATACATTTACCTGCGACTGATCCGGCATGAGTGAAATAAAATCCGCATATTCATATGATTTCGGTTATCTTTAAATCAAAAATGCCTATCAAAACAATAGCCGGAATTAATACTCGTTCGTTGATCTTTGGTCTGATTATTCCTTTAATATTCAACTGCATAGAATCCTGTGGCAATCGCCCCGCCTTAAAGGAAAACCCGGTTTCTTCCGGATTATCAGATTCTACCAAAGAGATTAGGACTCCGGATGAATACGAACCGGTCAAGACCTTATTGGTTTTACCTAAAAATCCGGGTCCGGGTGAACCATTCCGCATTATGGCGACAGGAGGTGAAGATATAGGAAAAGCGAAGATCGTTGTCATCGGTCCTTCCGGCAATTTAGAATCTCAGAAAAGTAAAATGGGTGCAGAATTGCCTTATTGGCGGATTGATGATTTTACGGGAGGTTCTTCCGGCAAATATAAGGTCACTTTGATTGTGGATAAAAAGCCTATGAATAATCTTGAGTTTATAATTTCTTCCAGGGAAGCGGCTCCTCAGACGGGTGTGGTATGGAAAACTCTCCGTGAGTGGGACAGCGAAATGGAGACAATCTATTCTGCCTGGATCAATGCTTTGTTTCAAGGTTGTGATGAAAATTCGTCCTGGTCTGCACTCCACGAGGTGACACAAAATCAAAATCAGAATTTCCTTTATAACTACCTCTCCCTTGGGGAAGATGACACTGATGGAAAAAACAAAGTCATAATGCAACCTGATTGTGCTGATAATCCATTTTGCCTGAGGGCATATTTTGCCTGGAAGCTGGGTCTTCCCTTTGGTTACCATCTTTGTGACAGGGGTTACGTCGGGCGTAATCCCAAAGCCGGCCAATGGATCACAAATGAATCTTCCTGTTCGAAAACCAATTCGGCTCTGGCATTCAATTCCTTTCTCAGAAGGGTGATGGATGGTGTCCATTCAGGTACGGCCCGGACTGCTCTGGATGATGAAAATTCCGATTATTATCCCGTCTCACTTGAGCGTGGAACCTTGCTTCCTGGTATTGTTTATGCTGATCCGTATGGACATACTCTGATCCTAGTTGGCTGGGTATCACAGCTCCATGACCATCCCGGATTACTTCTTTCAGTAGATGCCCAACCCGACGGAACTGTAGGAATCAAGCGTTTCTGGAAAGGGAATTTTTTGTTTAACACATCCGGAGTTGTTGGAGAACCCGGTTTTAAGGCTTTCCGTCCCATCTCGATGCATAACAGTGTGCAATCCCTGATTCAAAATAAATCGCTTACCGCATCAGCAGGGTTTGTTCCCTTTTCCCTTCAGCAGAGAAAGATGAAAACCGACTTATTCTATCACACGATGGAACGATTAATTAACCCAAAGCCGCTGGACCCTGAAACTGAGTTGCTCGATATGATCGAGGCGCTTCACGAACAGTTAAAGGTACGCGTCACCTCGGTGGCCAATGGTGAGGCTTATCTCAAATTACATCCGGGTGCTGTAATCCCGATGCCTTCAAGTGCTACCGGAATTTTTCAGGCCGGAGGTCAATGGGAAGACTTTTCAACTCCTAACCGCGATTTAAGGCTTTTAATTGCTATGGATGCCATACTTGATTTTCCGGATCAGGTTGTTCGATCACCACAGGATTTTAATATTTCAAGGCTGGTCTCTCCGGAGCAGGTTAAGAAAAAGCTTCAATCGGCTCTCGATCAAAAGGTTTCCGAACTTTCCATCAGTTATACCCGGTCAGATGGCTCCATACAAAAATTGACTGTCGGGGAAATTCTTAAGAGGAAAGATTCCTTTGAGATGGCCTATAATCCGAATGATGGAATCGAAATCCGCTGGGGGGCGCCGGAAAACAGCGCTGAAAAGGCTATGTGCCATCGGCATGCATCTTCAAGCCAGATGGAAACGATGCGTTCGGTACGGCCATGGTTCCAGAAACGGCTGCATCCGCCAACATAGAAACGTATTGGTTGAAACTCTTCGCAGCAAGCTACGAATAATCTTCGATCCCCTAAGTAAATTCTTAATGCTCGCTGACTCCGCAGCAAGCAACGGAGAACCGAGTTTACGAGCTCGGAGTATTTTACTTCTTCTTCCTGGCGCTCCAACCAAGATGAAACTGGAGACAGGTATTTGCGTCAACATTGACTATTCCGTTCCAATATTCAAATCCGGTTTGATCCTTTACACTAAGCGAATATGCGTGAGTCTTAACTTTTCCCAGATCTTCTGTAGCCGTGATTGAACCATTATCACCGCAAACTGGAGCGGCTGTCCAATAGACACTTGTTGCGGAGGAACCGATAACTTCTCCACTGAGGTAGAATGTCAGAGATATTGCCCCGTCAGCTATTAATCCATCAGAAGCAGCCTGATCATACCAAAATACAACTGCTCCTTCAAACAAACAACTTCCATCGTCTTCCTGGGCAGTTGCATCATAATTTTTACTGTCTTTATCTGTACAACCTTTGATTTTATTGTCTTTCTTACAACTATTTGAAACAGATAGTACGCCTATAAGTGACAGGCAAATGAATATTGAAATAATTTTTTTCATGCTTTTGGTATTTTATGTTTTTTCTCCGGAAGTTTTGCAGGATCGTTTTGCTTTTCTCAATAATATCAGCAAACCACAAAAGCAAAAATACTTAAAAATCAGATACTCTCTGCCTTCGGTCAGAAATTTAAATCTCCACATTTTTAAAACAATGCTTTTAATATAATGTTATTTAAATAATAATTTATTTGTTGAAACCATAATGACTGATAAAAACTATTTTTCAGAAAACACGATTGATCCTGACCCCTTTGTTCAATTCAAAACCTGGTATGGAGAACATCAGCTGTGTGGCATTGAGAATCCTGATGCTGTAACTCTTGCAACGGCTTCTTCAGACGGGCATATATCTGCCAGGACTGTCTTGCTTAAAGAACATGATGAAAAAGGGTTTGTCTTTTTTACGAATTATAAAAGCAGGAAGGGTCTTCAATTATCATCAAACCCAAGGGCTGCTTTGCTTTTTTACTGGCCGGAATCCGGTCGGCAGGTCAGGATTGAAGGTGTTACGGAAAAAGTGCTTGATAAAGATTCTGAATCTTATTTCAAAACAAGACCAAAGGAAAGCCAGTTATCGGCCTGGGCAAGCGAACAGAGCTCAATAATCCCTGATCGCCAGTATCTTGACAAGCGCTATGATATATATAAAAATTTATACTCTGATAAGCCTGTGGATAAACCTCCTCACTGGGGAGGATTTCGTCTTATTCCGGATTGGTTTGAATTCTGGCAGGAGAGCCAATTCAGATTACATGACAGGTTAACCTATACAAAAAGAAAGGATCTCTGGATCATTGAACGTCTGTCACCATAATTGTCTGAAATTATACCAGGTCACAGGCATCGGGAGGCATCCAGTGGGCATCCCTTCCATCCCATTTTATATTACAGCCTATAGGGTTTGTTACCGGAACTGTAATGGGTTTTCCCGTTGTAAGCTCCCCAAGAGCCAGATCAAGATTATTAACAGTCATCTTTGAGGTGTCCCTCGGATTATCAACCCCTCTTCCCGTATAAACAAGTATTCTGTTCTCATCAAATACATAAAAGTGAGGTGTCCGTAGTGCCCCATAAGTTTTTGCCACTTCCTGAGGCTGGTCATATAGATAGACCCATGGAAACTTATACTTTTTCATCCTTTCAACCATATTAGGAAAACTGTCTTCAGGATAAGTGTTTTCACTGTTAGAATTTATTCCAGCAAACCCAACTCCCCTTTTGCTGAATTTTTCTGCAGTTTGCCTTGTAATCTCATCTGATCCAAGAACGTATGGACAATGATTACATGTAAAAAAGATGACTAGATATTTAAATCTGTCAAAATCTGAAAGGCCGTATTTCTTTCCATCTGTTGCGGGAAGTTTAAAATTTATCGCCTTTTGCCCGGGTTGTAAAGTAAATGCCATATAATTTAAATTTATTCATCAATATTAACAACAATTATAATGAAATGTTAAATTATCCGCCTTTTTCGTTAGGTTTGGCTTCAATACAAGAAATTATTGAATGATGGGTCCTCTGCTGTTGTTTATTATCATCCTGTTATATTTTTCAATCCTGATGGTGATTTCCCAGATTGCATCCCGGCATGTACATGATAGAACGTTTTTTGACGGAGACAGGGCTTCTCCATGGTTTCTGGTTGCTTTTGGGATGATCGGATCCGGTATTTCTGCTGTTTCACTTGTTTCGATTCCGGGAAATGTTGGCAATAACAACCTCTATTATTTCCAGTTTATACTTGGAACCATAGTAGGTTATCTTTTTATTGCATTTATCCTGACTCCTATTTATTACAGACTGAAGCTGGTTTCTATATATACCTACCTTAATATCCGCTTCGGCAATGTTACCTATAAAACGGGGTCGTTGTTTTTCCTGGTCTCACAATCATTTGGGGCAGCTCTCCGTTTGCTCTTGTCAATAAAAATTTTACAATACGCTTTCTTTGATAAGCTGCATATTCCATACTTCATAACAGTCATTGTGGTACTGGTTCTTATCTGGTTGTATACCAATAAATCGGGTATTAAAACGATTGTCTGGACAGATGCCTTGCAGTCGTTGTTTTTGATTACGGTAATTATCATTTCCATTCTCACAATTAAAAACTCATTGGGTTTTTCCTTTTCTGAAATGGCAAAAACTATTATTCACTATCCTTATGCGAAGGTCTTTGACTGGGATTTTCATTCCGGGTCTAATTTTTTTAAACAGTTTATCTCGGGTTTGCTCATTACCGTGGCGCTTGTAGGTCTTGACCAAAGCATGATGCAAAAAACNNCTCGGACTCGGCATACTGATCTACCTTTATGCTGAAAAACACGGTATCAGTTTTACAACAAAAAACGGGAAATTTGTTAACACAGATGATCTCTACCCTATACTTACACTGAACTACTTTGGCAAAATCGGCGCTGTTGCTTTTCTAATTGGTGTAATCGCTTCCACTTTTGCCAGTATTGATTCATGTATTGCCGCATTAACAACTGCTTTCAGCTATGATTTTATGGATATCGAAAATCGACCTCATGAAGTCAGGAAAAAGATAAAAAACAGTGTTCTTCTTGGTGTAAACATTGTTATGTTTCTAATTGTAATGTCATTCTGGAACAGTAAGGGAGCAATTATCAACACAATTTTTAAAATAGCCGGCTATACTTATGGACCTATTTTAGGTTTGTACATGACAGGGCTATTTGCAAAATTTAAATTTAAGGAGAAATTGGTTCCGGTTGCCTGCGTTTCAGCAGCATTCATTACCTGGATCCTTAATGGTTTTTTTATAAGAACTTTCCATTTTGATTTCGGTTTTATGAATATTTTTGTAAATGCTCTATTGACAATTTTGTTCTTGTTCATAATCAGAAAGAAATGAGTTTGGAGAATATTATAGAAATTGAAAGTGTTTTCGATGTCTTTCATATAACCCCCTTTCCTGTCCCGCTCAGGCGGGATGATTTATTCCCACTCCTTCCCCTTTGGGGGAAGGTTGGTAAGGGGGTGCCAAGGATATAGATTAGTATTTGGAACATATATTCTTAAATAAAAAACTAATGGAAAAGAATGAGTTTTTAATCAGGCTCACTTCGGATCACAAGGAATTAAAAGTTTGTGCACTGATGATGTCTAAAACGGATCCATGGATCACCCTGGGGATGAATTACGATCAATGCGTTATAGCATTTGAAGGAACCTGCAAAGAAATATATGTTATTGAAACTGAGAATACTATTGCAGGATTTGTGATCCTTCAGATCTGCGGAACTTTCTCGGGATATATCCAGACGATCTGCATTGATGAAGTTTACAGAGGAAGGGGCTTCGGGAAAGAGCTTCTGCATTTTTGCGAAGAAAGAATTCATAAATTTTCGCCAAATGTTTTTATATGTGTTTCTTCATTCAACAAAGGCGCTATTAAGCTTTATTATGAGTTTGGGTTTAAACTAATTGGAGAACTTGAAAATTTTGTGAAAGACGGTTTTACTGAATTACTGCTTCGCAAAACAATCGGTCAGCGTGTTGGATATAAGGTAAATCGGTAAATAAAGCTATTCTTATGTTCAAACGATCACTTCTAATTATACTCTTTTTATCTGCTATTGGTTTGGCATCAAACAGCCAGATCATTTCACCTAAAGCAGCCAAGGCAAACCTTATTTTCGCAATCGACAGTATCCTTCAATCACAGGTTAATCAGGATAAAATTCCGGGAGCTGTTATCGAGATAAAAATAGGGGATCAGATAATTTATAAACATGCCTTTGGCTATGCTCAGAAATATGATTACTCTCATCACCTTCTCAATCCACCGGAGAAAATGACGACAGATCATCTGTTTGATATTGCTTCACTCACCAAGGTTATTGGCACCACAACATCCATCATGTTATTGGTTGACAGAGGTTTGCTTAAAGTTGATGACCCCGTATACAGATATATAAAAGCTTTTGACATCCCCGGAAAAAGAGAGATCACAATACGACATCTTCTTACTCACACCGCTGGTTTGTATGAATGGTATCCTCTTTATTACAGGGCTTCCAATAAAGATGAAAGTTACAAACTGATTGGAGAGCTCCCCCTGATGTTACCTGTTGGGGTACAACGCCGGTATAGTGATCTGGGGTTTATAATTCTTGGGGAGATAATTGAGATTGTATCGGGCTTACCGTTAGAAAAATTCGAAAAGCAGAATATTTTCCTTCCTCTGAAAATGAATAAAACAATTTATAATCCGCGCAAAACCGGCAGTTTTAAAAAAATAGCTGCCACTTCGCATGGTAATCCTTATGAAAAAAGAATGGTTTATGATTCGACTCTTGGGTTCAAAATCAGGGAAATTGATCCTTCACGGTGGAATGGCTGGCGTACTTATACATTGAGGGGAGAAGTAAATGACGGAAATACATGGTATGCCAATGGAGGAATATCCGGTGCAGCCGGATTATTTTCAACAATTGACGATCTTCAGAATCTGGTCGATATGCTGATTAATAAAGGAAAAACAGGTTCACTTCAGTTTATTTCAGAAAATACCATTTCATCCTTTCTGACAAAAGATAAATTTAATAACGGTCTGGGCTGGATGATGGATCCTGACAATTCTTTCATGAAAAACGGTCCTGAAGGATCATTTGGGCACACCGGATTCACAGGAACAAGCATTTCAGTTATCCCCAAATACAACTTATCCGTAATATTGTTAATCAACCGTCAGAATACAGGATTATTAAGCTCCGGCGAATACTATAATGTAAATCAGATACGGCTTCAGGTTTTTAACTCAGCACTGAAATACCAGAAAGAAATTTTGGGACAGTAAATACAATTTATTTCTAAGATCTTTTCTCGAACAACAATTTAAAGAAGAATCGGAAATACCTGATGCCTGACAGGA
>PLMC01000076.1:0-19363 GCA_003141495.1 Bacteroidales bacterium | reverse complement strand
CCAAAATGATGAATAGGCATTGCTGCCAGGAATCCCGCAGTATAAAAGAAAAACTGTTCCTTTAAATTGCAGGAAGATAACCACGACACAGCATAACTGACAAGCAGTATCCCTACTCCACACCACATGAGACCAGCCATAAGGACAAGAACACTCTTATCAACTGATGACGGAAATTTCTTTATATCCATTTAACATCATTCAATTTTCGCAAGCCGGAATGGCTGAATTTCTGTTTTTTCCCAGACCTTTCCCGTAAGGTAAGGTTCATCTTTTAATCTTTCTTCCAGAGACTGACGGTCGGGAAAATCATAAACAATCATTGATCCAATCATCTTTCCGTTATTGTCAAGAATGGCGCCGCCAAATAAAAATTCTCCTGATTTTTTAAGCAAACTTATTCTCTTAAGATGCTCTTCCCTGACATTTAATCTTCGTTGAAGCGCTTCGGGATCGGTTCCGTCATAAGCTAACAGCAAAAACTGCATATTCTTTCATATTAATTTTAATGACTACCTGAAATCTTCAATACAAATCTATTGATTTTCTTCAATTACTATTGCTTTTCAGATCCCTTGAAAATCAATTTACTCCCTCCTCGTCCTCGAGTAACCGCTTCGGCAAAGCAAGGTTGGGGCCGGAGTAAATAAATTGATTTTCAAACGACCTGAAGAAAACCGGTAATGATTTTCGTCATCATTGTTTATATTTGTCCTTATTAATACGGTTTTCAAAAAAGTATTGGATTAAAAATTGGTTATATCTAATATATTGAATATTAAGAATTTATTTAATGCTTTCGGATTTTTCAGGGACCTGAAAAGAAAGGATCACAAGCCTATTTTCGGCGCTCTTGATATTTTCAAATATATTGGTCCGGGTTTACTTGTAACCGTCGGATTCATTGATCCGGGTAACTGGGCAGCAAATATAGGAACAGGATCTGAATTCGGTTATACATTATTATGGGTTGTATCTCTTTCAACTATTATGCTTATTGTCCTTCAGCATAACGTTGCTCATCTGGGAATTGCAACAGGGCTCTGTCTGTCAGAAGCCGCAACAATATATTTAAAACCCTGGGTTTCAAAGTCAGTACTATCATTTGCTGTCGCTGCTTCAGTATCAACTTCTCTGGCAGAAATTCTTGGCGGCGCAATTGCATTAAACATGCTTTTTGATATCCCGATAAAAATCAGCGCCATACTTGTGACCATCTTCGTAATGATAATGTTGTTCTCAAATTCTTATAAGAAAATTGAAAGATGGATAATTGGGTTTGTTTCAATTATCGGACTTTCATTTTTATATGAATTATTCCTGGTTAAAGTCGATTGGATACAAGCAGGTATATCGTGGGTTAAACCTTCTTTTCCTGAAGGTTCCATATTATTGATAATGAGTGTTATGGGAGCAGTTGTAATGCCCCATAATCTTTTTCTTCATTCAGAAATAATTCAAAGCCGGCAATGGAACCTGAAGGATGAAAAGATCATTAAAAAACAACTCAAATTCGAATTTGCAGATACGCTTTTTTCAATGATAATCGGTTGGGCCATTAACAGTGCGATGATACTTCTGGCTGCAGCAACCTTTTTTGCAAAGAGCCAGAAAGTTGACGAGCTTCAGCAGGCAAAAAGACTCCTTGAACCATTACTTGGATCGAATGCTTCAGTTGTTTTTGCTGTTGCCCTTCTATTTGCCGGTGTTGCATCTACAATAACTTCCGGGATGGCAGGAGGATCGATAGTTTCGGGAATGTATAGTGAACCATACGATGTTAAAGACAATCACTCCCGTATAGGTGTTATAATTTCCCTGTTGGGAGCTTTAATATTGATTTTCTTTATTGGGGATCCCTTTAAAGGTCTTATCTTGTCGCAGGTGTTCTTAAGCATTCAGCTTCCGTTTACCATTGCTATACAGATTTACTTAACTTCTTCCAAAAAAGTAATGGGAAAATATGCTAACAGCCGGTTTCTGACTGGCCTTTTATTGGTTATAGCCGGAATTGTTACTTTTTTAAATCTCAAATTGCTATTTGATTTTCTTAAGGGATAGAACTTTGAAAAATTTAAATATGTCAGCTAAACAATATAAAATTGGCCTGGTTTTAAGCGGTGGAGGAGCGAGAGGATTCGCACATCTGGGAGTGATCGAGGCATTGAATGAATCAGGGATCTATCCCGACGTGATATCCGGAACCAGCGCCGGAGCTATTATTGGTGTACTTTATGCCGATGGTTATTCTCCGAAGAAGATACTTAACCTGATGAATACAGGCAGCCGGCTTGATTTTATGCGTCCGGCATTACCAAGGGAGGGTTTGCTTCAGATTAATGGAATAATTAAAATATTAAAAACGAGCTTGCGTTCGAAAAATTTTAAGGAACTGAAGATCCCGCTGTTTGTCACTGCAACTGACCTTAATAACGGAAAGGCCGTTTATTTTTCGGAAGGAAATTTATATGATCCGATTGTTGCATCGGCAAGTATACCGGTTCTTTTTCAACCAGTAAAAATCGATGGTATCTCATACGTTGATGGTGGCGTTCTTGATAATCTTCCCCTCAGGCCAATTGAAAATAAATGCAGAATTCTTATCGGATCTTTTGTAAATCCGGTTGGCTATATGGAAAAAATCAGCGGCCTGATAAATATTGCAGAAAGAACATTTATGCTTAGTATGTCTAAAGAAATCTTCGAAAAAGCAAAGAAATTTGATCTTTTTATTGCCCCTCTTGAACTTAGAAATTATAAAATTCTCGATCCTGAAAAAGCACATGAGCTGTTCGAGATTGGATATAATGCAACTAAAGAAAAGTTGAAAGAAGTTGATATTGATGTACTGCTTGGTCTGAAGTTTGTATAACTCTATGCAATTAAACCTTGCAGAAGTCGAAAGAAGTTTACTTCTTAATCAGCGCATAAAGATTTTTTATTTCAGCTTCCCACAATGATTCATCGGGTGTTTCAAGAATAAGAGGCATATTATCCAATCTCCTGTCATTCATCAACATTCTGAAAACATCTTCGCCAAGAAACCCCTTTCCTATGTTATCATGCCTGTCAACCCTGGTGGCCAGTTCTTTCTTTGAATCATTTATATGCATTCCACGCAGGTATTTAAACCCGATAATTTTATCAAACATATTGAATGTCTCTGTATATCCTTCAGGAGATTTAATATTATACCCCGATGTATAGGCATGGCAGGTATCTATACAAACTCCAACCCTCAATTTATCATCTACATTGTCAATCATGAACTTTATCTGCTCGAATTTATGTCCCATATTTGTACCCTGCCCGGCAGTATTCTCTATTACTGCCGTAACTCCTTTTGTCTTGTCAAGGACAATATTAATGGATTCTGCAATCCGCCGGAGGCATTCCTCTTCGCTGATCGTCTTAAGATGACTTCCAGGATGGAAATTCAGTCTGTCAAGACCTAATTGTTCGCATCGTTGCATTTCATCCAGAAAAGAAGCTCTTGACTTTTCCAATGGTTCTTTCTCGGGATGCCCCAGATTTATCAGGTAGCTGTCATGGGGCAGAATCTGAAATGGCTTGTAGTCATACTTCTCACAATTTCCCCTGAAGGCTTTAATACTTGCTTTGGATAATGGATTTGAAAACCATTGTCTCTGATTTTTTGTAAATAGAGCAAATGCCTTTGCTCCAATTGAATTTGCATTTAGGGGAGCATTTTCCACTCCTCCGGAAGCGCTTACATGTGCACCAACATATTTCATAGTTCTATAAATAACTTGGTCAGATAAACACAATTTCTAAAATGATGTAAAGATCAATTGAATCTTTAAACAATATAACAAAAACTATTATCGTATGTTTATATTATAAATTTGAAAAAGAAGAAGGATATTAGTAATTTTGTAATGAACCCTTTAAACACAATAAGATAAATGACAGATTTAAACACTAGTATCCCGACAGCACCGGGACCAAAAAAAAGCACACCGGTAGGTATGATTGTCACATCAATTGTCCTGGGTGTTGCACTGATTTTTCTTATTTATATGTATTTCGATAAGAAGAACAAAATGATCGAGATGGAAACAGCCCTGACCCAGGAAAAAGACTCCCTTGCCAATGAACTAAGACATATGGTCGTTGCATTTGATACTCTTAAAACCAATAACGATACGTTGAAGGCAGGAATGGAGAAACAAAAAAATAAGATTGTCCAGCTATTATCTATAAATGCTTCAAATGTCAGGCTGATAAAATCGTATAAGAACGAGATCACAACAATGAGAGAAATAATGAAAAGTTACATTGTCCAGATCGATTCTCTTAATACACGAAATAAAATGCTTACTTCAGAAAATTCTGAAATCAAGGAGCAAATCACACAAGTCCGCAATACAAACACCGAACTGTCAAAAGTGAAGGAAGAACTAAGTACCAAAGTTGAGGTTGCTTCTGTTATTCAGGCTAAGAATATTGCAGCAGTATCTCTGAATAAAAAGAGAAAAGAAACCACCAGGATTAATAATCTTGATAAGCTCCGGATATGCTTTACATTGCGGGAGAATCCACTTGCTAAACCTGGACAGAAAGATGTATATATGAGAGTTATAAGGCCCGACTCACTGGTTGTAACAAGCAGTCCGGATAATCTGTTTGAATATAAGGGAAACAAAATAATTTATTCTGCCAACCGCGAAGTAGATTATTTGAATCAAGATATTGAAGTGTGTATTTTTATGGATAATAAAGGTGATTTTATTATCGGTAACTACAGTGTTGAACTTTATCTTGATAATAATATTATCGGTCGTACAAACTTTATGCTTTCCAAAAAATAACTATTCGTCAGCCGGAATCATAAATTCAGATATAATATTATCCGATATCAACTTTCCCTGGTTTGTAAGAATCAGGGATTTTTTTTCCTGCTTCATCAGGCCATAATTTTTGAATTTCCCTGCAAGATTTATAATATAATCATATCCTTCTTTTTCAAACATTTCCTCAACATACTCAAGATCGATGCCCCACATTGTTCTTAGGGAAGTCATTATATATTCATTAAACCGTGTCTTAGAGTTAAGTTCTTCACTTTCATAAAAGGATTTCCCGGCATTAATTAATTTAATATATCCCTTCAGATCACGAATATTCCACTGACGCGAATAACCATTAAAAGAGTGTGCTGAAGGCCCGAGACCAAGATAACTGACCTGCTTCCAGTAATTCGAATTGTGGATAGAGAAATAACCGGGTTTACCAAAATTTGAAATTTCATATTGTATAAAACCTGCAGATTCTGCCTTTTCAATAAGAATATTAAATTGTGCAACACTTTCATTTTCATCAATTTCAGAAATAGTTCCCTTCTCCAGCATTTTACCAAAGACTGTTCCCGGTTCAAAGGTCAGGTGATAGGCAGACAGGTGTTTTATATCAAAGGACAAGGAAAAATCAAGATTTGATTCCCATTCCTGCAGACTCATCCCCGGAATTCCATAAATAAGATCAATCGTTACGTTTTCAAATCCTGCATCCAATGTATCTTTAAGTGCTTTAATGGCCTGTGCGGAATCGTGCCGTCTGTTGAGCATCTTAAGATCCGAATCTCTCCACGATTGAATCCCCAGACTGATTCTGTTTATATTAAGATCCTTCAGACCTTCTAAATAAGCAGGAAGAACATCATCGGGGTTTAACTCAATAGATATTTCACAATCTTGCTCTACACTGTATAGTTTGTTTATATGATTCAATATTGTTCCAAGTTCTTTAACTGAAAAGACCGACGGTGTGCCACCGCCAAGATATATTGTTGAGACTGTTTCGTTTTCAAGATAATCCTTTCTTAGTGAGGCTTCCTTTAACAACGCATCAGTAAATGCAGAATTATCATTTACCGAAATCACATGATAAAAATCGCAGTAAAAACATAGTTTCTTACAAAAGGGTATATGTACGTAAATTCCTGCCATTCAAAAAATTCAATTATTCACTTCCTACAAATTTTTTCCCCACCAGGACAATTAGGTGCAAAGTTACATAAAGGATATGTTATTACAGTTTTTCGCAGCCTGGGAGTCTAAAAGTTTTGTCGTTTCGCTGTTGTTTGATTTTAATTACTTTTGCATGAAATTATAAATATGATAAAGAAGAATATATTTTCAATCCTTATAGCTCTGATAATAATGTATCTGAGCCTGGCAAATGCTCATACTTTTGATAAAGCCCCATTTATTGATATTCCAAACACCGATAAAGCTGTTCATTTTTGTATGTATTTTGGTCTGATGTTGGTTATTATTCTTGAAAACAAAAACAACATAAAAAGTAACGGACATTTATTCCTTCTGGGCCTTATTCCTCTTTCTTTCGGTATCTTAATGGAAATTCTTCAGGCGACACTTACTGTTACCCGGTCGGGCAGCGTTTTTGATGCCCTTGCAAATAGTGCCGGAATTCTTGTTTCAATCCTTCTATGGCTCTGGATAAAGCCAACTAAAAAAGAAATAATCAGATTGTAACTAATTCCGGATTCTTCGATTTTATAACAAGTTCATGAATTGTCCTGTTACTGAATAGTTTAATAAGTTCTTTCCTTGATTTTTCATAATCGTCATGAAGTGGACAATGTTTTCCTTCCATCTCTACCCCTACGCAAGAACCGTTATGCATAATACAATTAGTGAAAGTATCATACCCGTCAATTGTATTTACAATATCAAGTAAGGATATTTTTCGCGGATCTTTCAATAATGAAAAACCTCCATGAGGACCTTTTGAGGAACTGAGAATTTTTTGTTTTGCCAGCATCTGAAGAATTTTTGCAAGGAAGGGCGTCGGAAGGTTAAGATCATTGCTTATTTTTTTTATCCCGGTTTTGCCATTTGATAATGGTTGACTGGCCAGATAAATGACTGCTCTTATTCCGTATCTGCAAGAATTTGAAAGCATATTAATAAATTTTTAATGAGATCTTCTCAATTCTCCTTGCGTGTCGTCCACCCTCAAAAGATGTTGTAAGGAAAGTTCTGACAATCAAATAGGCTTCTGATTCTGAAATAAACCTACCTGGCAATGTGAGAATATTTGCATCATTATGCGCCCGCGACAAATAACTGATCTGTTCATTCCAGCATATAGCAGCCCTGATACCGGGGTGCTTGTTTACAACCATATTTATACCATTGCCTGTCCCGCAGATTGATATCCCAAACTCAAATTCACCAGCAACAACTGCATTTGCAAGCGGATGACCAAAATCGGGATAATCAACGGTCTCTCCGGCAGAACAACCTAAATCCTTTACATCATATTTTTCCTTAATAAGATAACTTAATAACTTCTCCTTAAGGTAATATCCGGCATGATCCGACACTATTGCAATTTTTTTATTTTCCAACTTTTTAGCTTTTAATTTATTTCCCGTTAAGAGTCCGCAAATTAACACAATTGCTTAATTAAAAGAAAAAAGTATTCTTATATCTTTAACTTTAATAGCTTAATATGATAGAGTAACAAAACAAGAATAGGATTGTTTATTTTTAAGGGCTAGTATAGCCATTTAAATTCAGCATGGGAGTTTAAGATTGCTTCGCTACGCTCGCAATCACCAGGCAGGTAAGATAATTTCTTATTGAGATCTAAACCGAGCTAAATAAAATCTTCTGTCATTGCTAGGAGAGAAACGACGAAGCAATCTCAAGAAATCTCCTGTAAATAAATTAAATAAATAACCACAAAGGAAACACAGTGAAGAATAATTGGAGAATTTAAACCTCATTGTTAATAACCTGTAGATAATTGACAAAAAAGAATCATAACATCATGTTTTATCAACCAATTTAAAAATTTAGAAGTATCTGAAACCTGATTGAATAAAGTTATAAGAAAACAAAATCAAAATATGAACTTTAAATAAACTCTAAAAAATTTACTTTTGCTATTTTATAAGTATCAACAAACATCTCTTAACAGTTGTTAATTAATTTACTAATTAACTGATAATCAAAAATGGTACGTTTTTTGAACTGTTGAAAAGATGTTGGTACACCGGTAATGATGAGAAATACAAAAATTATCTGAAATTAATATTAACACTATTAACAGGATATTATTATCATCATAAATAAATTTATTATTAAAATATAAGAATATTATAATGTTAATTAATGTTTGGAAGTCACAATAGATGAATTTCGATATTGCAATAATGATTAAGTTTATACTCTGATCAAAACCAATTTAATTACCACTTGAAAATGCAATCACCAGAACAAAATATATTGGAAATAAAAAGGCTGAAAACAAAAAAAAATGCAATTATTCTTGCTCATTATTACCAGACCGGAGATATTCAGGATATTGCTGATTTTGTTGGAGACAGTCTTGCTCTTTCTCAAAAAGCTGCTTCAAATTCAGCTGATATTATACTTTTTGCAGGAGTCAGATTTATGGCCGAAACAGCAAAAATACTTGCTCCAGATAAGAAAGTCCTGCTTCCTGATTTAAATGCTGGTTGTTCTCTGGCAAACTCATGCAAAAAAAAGGATTTTGAGAAATTTTTAAATGAAAACCCCGGAAGAACAGTAATTTCATATGTAAATACAACTGCTGAAATAAAAGCATTGTCTGATATTATATGTACTTCATCAAATGCAGTTCAGATTGTTGAGTCACTTCCACCTGAAGAGAAGATAATATTTGCACCGGACCGTAACCTTGGTAACTATATTTTGAATAAAACCGGACGGGATATGGTAATATGGAATGGAACATGCCATGTTCATGAAGAATTTTCCCTCGAAGCAATAATTAAATTAAAGAATGAAAATCCTGATGCAAAGATCATCGTTCATCCCGAATGTGAACTTCCTGTGAGACTTGTTGCAGATTTCATTGGTTCCACTTCCGCATTACTGGAATTTACAAAGAAAGACAAAGGATATTGCTATATTGTAGCAACCGAAGTGGGTATTATACACCAGATGAAAAAAGAAAACCCGGGAAAAACTTATATACCTGCTCCTGCAAGAGATTCAACTTGCGGATGCAGTGAATGCAGTTTTATGAAACTTATAACCATTGAAAAAATACTAAGTTGTCTTAAAAATGAAAAACCAGAAATTATTATTGACAATAATACGCTTCTCAGAGCTAAAAAACCTATATTAAGAATGATGGAAATATCAGAAAAACTTGGTCTTTAAATCATGAAAAGAATTGTTATTTTAATTTTCTTTGTTATAACCTGTAAAATAAGTTCTTCACAGGAAAGCGAGAATTTAAAAGATGGTTATCAGATATTTAAATACCCGAACGGAGCTGTCTCAAGTGAAGGGTTGATTAAAAACGGAAAACCTGAGGGATTCTGGAAAAGTTATTATGTTACCGGCGTTAAGAAATCTGAGGGAAAGCGAACAAATTTTCTTCTTGATAGTATCTGGCTCTTTTATGATCAGGCCGGAGACACCACGGAAAAAATCAATTGGCTCTATGGAAAAAAGAACGGATGGTATTATAAATATAAAAAGGATCCTTCTCATGGAGTATACATCTGGTCAAAGGAACTATTTGCCGCTGACCGGAAAGAGGGAACTGCATTTAACTACTATCCTGATGGAAAGGTACTGCAGACATTTACCTATAATGCAGGGAAAAAGGAGGGTTTATCAAAAGAGTATGACAAAGATGGAAATATAATTACACTGCTTGAATACACTAATGATTTTCTTGTAAGCAGGGATAGAATAAACAGAACCGACAAAAATGGTTTAAAGCAGGGCGACTGGAAAGAATTCTATCAAAACGGAAGAATTAAAACGGAAAAATCATATAAAGATGATCTTGTTCATGGTTATTATAAAGAATATGATATTCATGGAAAACTTGTTCTCACCATGTTGTATGAAAATGGAGCAATTGTGAAATCGCGAGTTGAAGATGAACCTGATATTGAAATAGTAAATAAGCATGATGAAGACGGTAAATTGATCTATAGCGGACCATACAGGAATAAAATTCCGGTAGGTGTTCACAGGGAATACGGAAAGGACGGAAAGGTTACCAATGCCTTTATTTACAACGATAACGGTCTGCTGCTCTCAGAAGGCATTGTTGACGAAGCCGGAAACCGGAACGGTAAATGGAAAGATCTTTTTTCCAATGGAAAAGTACAGGCGGAAGGTCAGTTCACTGACAACCGCCGTACAGGCCAGTGGAAATTCTATAACATATCAGAAAAAGTGGAACAGACCGGCTCTTATAATAACAATCGACCCGACGGGTTATGGAACTGGTATTATGATAGCGGAGCACTGAGAAAAGAGGAAGAATACTTCCAGGGACAGCGTGACGGACGTTCAACCGAATATTCGGAATCGGGAGATATTATTGCGCAGGGCCAGTATTCTGACGGAGAAAAAAACGGGCCATGGAAATATAAAACCGGCGACATGACTGAGGAAGGGAAATATATAACAGGATTGAGAGATGGATTATGGAAAACCTCTTATATTAACGGAAAGCTAAAGTTCAAGGGAAATTTTGTTCAGGGCAATCCCGACGGGCAACAAACTTTTTATTATGAGAATGGTAAAATAAAAGAAGAACAATATTTCCAGATGGGCATCAGGCAAAAAACCTGGAAAAAATTTAATGAAGATGGAACTACTTTTCTTGTTATTTCTTATAAGGATGATGTCGAGGTAAGTATTAACGGTGTTAGAATTAAGCTTCCGGAAAGTGATACAAAGCTGATTAAATAATTACTTTGCTCTATGGAAGAAAATATTAACATCAGAAAAGATATTATCATACCAACCGATAAGGAGTTTGAGAAACAGCTAAGACCATTGAGTTTCAGCGATTTTAAAGGACAAAAACAGGTAATTGAAAATCTGGTTGTATTTGTTACTGCTGCTAAACAAAGGGGAGAATCACTAGATCATGTACTTTTACACGGTCCTCCGGGATTGGGTAAAACAACGCTTGCCACTATAATAGCCAATGAGTTACAGGTTAACCTCAGGGTTACATCAGGACCTGTGCTGGATAAACCCGGTGATCTGGCAGGATTGCTCACAAACCTTCAGGAAGGAGATGTGCTGTTTATTGATGAAATTCACCGCCTGAGTCCAGTTGTTGAAGAATATCTTTATTCAGCAATGGAAGATTTCCAGATCGATATAATGATTGACAAAGGGCCAAGCGCAAGAAGTGTCCAATTAACACTAAATAGCTTTACACTGATAGGCGCAACAACCCGTTCAGGCCTTCTTACGAGTCCTTTAAGGGCTCGGTTTGGAATTAAATTCCATCTTGAATATTATGATCATGAAGTACTTACAGGAATTGTTAAAAGATCAGCAGGTATACTAAATGTAATAATTGCGGAGGAGGCTGCAGTAGAAATTGCCAGAAGAAGCAGAGGTACTCCTAGAATCGCCAATGCACTTCTCAGGCGTGTCAGAGATTTTGCCCAGGTTAAAGGTTCAGGAGAAATTGATATAGATATAACAAGATATGGCCTGAAGGCTCTGAATATCGATCAACATGGACTTGATGAAATGGACAACAAAATTCTTTCAGTAATAATCGACAAGTTCAATGGCGGACCAGTTGGATTAAATACCATCTCTACCGCAGTAGGAGAGGAAAGCGGTACAATAGAAGAGGTGTATGAACCTTTTCTTATAAAAGAAGGTTATCTTAAACGAACTCCCAGAGGACGTGAAGCCACAGAACATGCATATAGACATCTTGGAAAGCAATTCGGACATGACAAGCCGGGGACACTGTTTTAAATCGAGCCTTTTAACTTATTACCTTAGTGTTACTTTGTGTACTACTTTGTGATCCTTAGTGGTAAAAAAAATTAACCACGAAGGACACTAAGGATTTCACAAAGGATCACAAAGGCTTTAGCTGATTAGTATTGGGGAAATTTTAATACAACTAGTTAAAAACATTACTGATCTTTTCCAGCCCCTTTGCATTTAAGACCTTAATTTTTCTTCCGTTTAATTCAACCAGTTTGTCAGACTTAAACTCCGATAATAACCTGATGACTGATTCTGTTGCAGTCCCTACAATATTGGCCAGCTCTTCCCGGGTAAGAGAGATGTTGAGAAATTGCTCATCATCAAGGCCAAAATCATGTACCAGAAGAAGAAGTATTTCTGCAAGTCTCTCCCTGACGGTTTTCTGCGCTATATCCGTTATAAATGAATTAGCTTCACCTAACTCATTGCAGGCAAGTTTAAGCAGCTCCAGAGCATAGGCAGGATTGGATTTTATAAAAGATATGAGAATTTCCGAAGGGATGAAGCAAACGTGACAATCTTCGATAACTTTAGCAGAAGTACATGCAAGCTCATTGCTCAGAACACTTCGGTATGCAATAATATCTCCTTTTTTTGCAAATCTGATTATCTGTTCTTTTCCATCAAAACCCGTTTTAAATACTTTAATGATGCCACTGTTAATACAGAAGAACCCGCTTATCCGGTTACCCTCCTGATAAAGAATGTCGCCCCGTTTATATTGCCTGAAATCCTTCTCAAAGTTAAGTGCCTCAACTTCGTCAGGAGTAAGATATTTAAAAATCGACCCTGATTCAAGCGAACAACTGTCACACAGCGGGATGTGAATTTCTTGCTGTTTCATTTCGTATGTTAAATTATAATGAAAATAGTAACACTATCGTTATTTAAATGTTCAAATTAGCTAATAAGCGCTCTTGAATTGATCCAAAAATCTGAAGTCATTTTCAAAATACAAACGCAGATCATTAACTCCGTATTTAAGCATAGCTGCCCGTTCAATTCCCATTCCAAAAGCAAAACCGGTATATTTCTGATTATCAATATTGCAGGCTTCAAGAACATTTGGATGTACCATACCACAACCCAGAATCTCGAGCCAACCGGTATGCTTACATACATTACAACCTTTTCCACCACAAATCTTACAACTAACATCCATTTCTGCAGAAGGTTCTGTGAAAGGGAAATAAGATGGTCTTAGCCTGATTTCTGTCTCTTTTCCAAACATCTCTCTTGCAAAGAAAAGTAACGTCTGTCTCAGATCTGCAAAGGATACATTTTCATCAATATATAAACCTTCAACCTGATGAAAAATACAATGAGCCCTTGCAGAAATAGCTTCATTACGGAACACTCTGCCAGGTGAAATGGTACGGATAGGCGGTTTTTGATTCTGCATAACCCTTACCTGTACAGAAGATGTGTGAGTACGGAGTAAAATATCTTCCGGACTCGAATCTTCAGAAGAAATTCTGGAAATATAGAAAGTATCCTGCATATCTCTTGCCGGATGTTCCGGAGCAAAATTTAATTTTGTGAAGACATGATCGTCATCTTCTATCTCGGGACCTTCCGAAACAGTAAAGCCTATGCGGGTGAATATATCTATTAATTCATTTCTTACAATAGAAATAGGATGACGCGACCCGATGGAATATGGGAAAGCGGGCCTTGTCAGATCGGAACTATCAACTTTTTCTTCAAAGTTTAGAAGCTCGTTTTTAAGAGAATTATATTTTTCAAGAGCATTCTGCTTTAAAAGATTGAGTTTTTGTCCAATCTCTTTTTTTTCTGCAGCAGGTACATTTTTGAAATCTTCGAAGAGATCAGAAAGTAATCCTTTTTTACTAAGGTATTTAAGACGGAATGATTCAAGTTCCGAGGCATTTTTTACCGAAAAAGAGGAAACTTCACTTAGCAGATTTGTAATTTTTTGAAGCATTAAAAGAGTGTTTTAAAACAAAATCAGTTTTTAACAATTTTTATTTTAATGATTTTTATTTCAGATAATGGTTTATCATTACTATCAGTTTGAACATCAGCAATTTTATCCAGAATGTCCAAACCTTCAGTTATTTCACCAAATACGGTGTAGGTTCCATCAAGAAATGGTGTGCCTCCGATTGTTTTATAAACATTTCGCTGTTCTTCAGAAATTTTGTAGTCTTTGTAGGTTGTAAGATATTGAAACATTTTAACAGAGGCAATATCCTGAATTTCAGCATCTGTAAGAGATTTCTTCGCTAACCTGGCACTATCTGATGTTTCCTTTATCAAACGGGTAAAGAAATTTTGCTTCATGCTACTGTTGATTTTTTGTTCCGCAAGATTAAGTTCATCATCACTTAATTTTACTCCCTGCACAATATAAAACTGGGTTCCTGAAGATCTCATTGCAGGATTTACATCATTACCCTGGCGGGCAGCAGCAAGCACTCCTCTTTTATGAAAATACTTATTATTGAATTCGGAAGGAATGGTATAAGTTTTGAGAGAGTCAGGAATATTCTTTAATGAAGTGGATTTAATTGCAGGATCTCCGGCTTGAATCATAAAATTTTTAATAATACGATGGAAAGAGATTCCATCATAAAAGCCAGAATTTATCAGTCGTATAAAGTTATCGCGATGATGTGGTGTTTCGTCATATAACTTTATCCTGATCTCACCCAATGTTGTTTTAATAGAAACAGTTGTATTATCATTACCAACCGGTGCACTACATGAGAAAGTGCAAAGAAAGCAAAAAACAAACAATGATTTTTTAAAATAGAGATTCATGAATCCTGGAAATTGGTTTATAAAGTTCTGCGATTGTGAATGCAAAGATATTTAACTTTGGACGATACAAAAAAATATTAGTTTTCAAATTACAATATTTTGACCAAACAAAATTAAAACCATATTGATAAAGTCATTAACTGTATATTTGTTATGAAATTTTTGAACTTTTTTTGGTAACTAAAAAATATGAATTAAAGTAATAAACAAGTCAAAACATCAGTTACCTCAATACTCCACTAAAGAATCTGCAGGAATGAATTTGAGAGCAAACCCGGGAAATGATATAATTTTAAAACCATTGGAAAGGATTTTGGTTCCTACCGGTTTATTCATGGAAATACCTGTTGGATATAAGGCGCAAATAAGTCCAAGAAGCGGTCTGGCTATAAAGAAAGGAGTTACAGTCCTGAATTCCCCGGGAACAATAGACGCCGATTACCGTGGAGAAGTTTGTATTATTCTTGTGAACTTGTCAAATGAAAATTTCGTTATTGTAGACGGAGAACGCATTTGTCAGATGGTTATAGGCAAACACAAGAAAGCTGAATTGGAAAGCGTCGATATTCTTTTAGATTCTGAACGAGGAATAGGAGGATTTGGTCACACAGGTAAAAATTAATTATGAAATCATACAGAATTGGTTACTTTTTTTTAGCCTTTATAGTTATAAGTTTTTCTTTTTGTTCAAAAAGTTTGAGTCCCTCAGGTAAAAGTCAAAAATCAGAAGCCGGTTTTGATGCTGCAGCATTCAATGAGATTTATGTGGAAGCACTCAAACAAAAACTGTTGGGAAACGGAGGTGATGCGCTTAAATATCTCGAACAATGCATTAAAATTAATCCGGAAAGTGACGCTTCATACTATCAGATGGCGCAGATAGTAATTGCAAACGGGGATATTAAAAATGGGAAGAAATATATAAATAAGGCATTATTAATAAATCAGGAAAATATATGGTACCTGACGATGCTCGCTGGATTATACTACCAGGAAAAAAATCTTGACAGCGCAATAATTTGTTATGAAAAAGTTATAAAATATTACCCTGAAAAAGAGAATCTGCAACTGACTCTTGGAAACCTATATGCTGAAGATAAAAAATTTGGAAAGGCAAATTCCATATTCGAATCTTTTGATAAGAAATACGGGGTAAATAAATCTTCTACTTTAGCATTAATAAAAAGCCTTATTTCAGAAGATAAATATGATGATGCGATGGTTAAAGATGAGGAGCTTCTTAAAGAATATCCAGATGAAGTAGAATATAACGGCGTCCTTGCGGATATTTACAGGGGAAAAGGTGAAAATCAAAAAGCTCTTGATGTGTATAAAAGTTTGTTAGATAGAAACCCTGATGATGCCAGGGTTCAGCTTACCCTTTGTGATTTTCTATTAGCGGAAAAAAGTTATAATGATTTGTTTATTCTTTTGAATACGGTTATTCTTAATAATAAAGTTGATAAGGAGAATAAAATAACACTCATGGCAAAAATTATTGAAATTCCGGAATTGGATAAAGAATTAGAGCAAAAGGAGATTGTTTCCATAATGATATTAGAAGCAAATTATAAAGACGATAATATTATTCCACTTCTGCGTCCTGAATTAATGATAAAAGAAAATAAAGTGGTTGAAGCAACAGAAAGACTCGAAGAGATTATCAAGGAAAATCCGGAAAATTACTATGCCTGGGAAAAGCTGCTTATAGGTTATCTTCAATTAAAAAATTATAATAAGCTGTGTACTTTAGGAGAAGAATGTGCGATGAAGTTTAATACATCGTTTCCTGCTAAGTTGCTATATGCCAACGGTGCATTGGAGACAGGAAAATATTCAATTGCTCTTGAAGAGTTGAAAAAGGCTGAAATATTGGCAGGTGAAAGTAAAGAACTTAGGCTTCAAGTACTTACGATGAGAGCAGATGTTTATTACCGTATGAAAGACTATTCAAAAGCATTTGAAATATTCGAAGAAGCACTGAAAAACAATAATGATGACCTTACAGTTATAAATAATTATGCGTATTACCTGGCTGAGCAGAATAAGAATCTTAAGGAAGCCGAAACGATGGCGAAAAAAGTTATCGAAAAAGAAAAAGGAAATACAACCTTTCTTGATACCTATGGATGGGTTCTTTATAAAAGAGGAAAGCTAAAAGAGGCTGCCAAAGTTATGGAATCAGTAATTAGCAAAGGTGAAAAGTCTGATGCTGTGTGGTATGAGCATTATGGATATATTCTGAAAAAGCAAAATAAATGTAAGGAAGCTGTTTATAACTGGAATATTTCACTAAAAATTGATAGTACAAAAACAGAATTGATCAAAGAAATTAAGAATTGCGAAAAATAGCTGTCATATTAATTCTGAGTACATTATTGGGAGGTTGTTCGATAAGCAAAAAATTAGAGAATACTACATCAGAATATTCCTTTAAACATATTACAGATAATATATTAGAAGATGTAAAAGAAAAGAATATCACAAATTTGAATTTTTATATAGAGAAAGCAGAAATTGAAATAATAACAGAAAAGGAAACAAAGAAATATACAGGCAATATAAAGTTTGAAAAGCCCGATAAATACCTTATAAGTTTAAAAAGCAGGTCAGGAATTGAAGGAGCCCGAATTTATATTTCTAATGACAGCATACTGGTAAATGACAGGATAAATAGAAAATTGTATTATGCAAATTCCTTTTATTTAGAGAAGAAGTATGGACTTAACCTTAGTTGTTTGCCTTTAATTTTCGGAGACATTGTTCTGGAAAAAGGTTATGAGGAAAACAAGGGAAAATGTTTAGAAAACAGATTTAAAATAGATTGTCTTGTTAAAGGATTAAGATTGAGTTATGATATTGATTGTAATAAAAGAAAAATAATATCTGTTAATGAAATCAATAATTATGTTCAACAAAGTGTAGAATTTAAATATGATAGTTTTTTAAGAGTTAAGGATATTTTAATTCCTAAAGTAATGGAATTTGAAGAAAATCAACACAATATTCATATAAGGATTAAAATTAAAAAAGTTGAGTTTTTATGGAATGGAAGTATAAAATTTATTCCTGGAAGGGGATATGAATTAATCAAG
Organism: Bacteroidales bacterium; assembly: GCA_003141495.1. GTDB lineage: Bacteria > Bacteroidota > Bacteroidia > Bacteroidales > VadinHA17 > LD21. The sequence goes on along the minus strand of PLMC01000076.1, from coordinate 1,668 downwards.
CTTGTATGAAATATTTAATTCTTACAAATCTTGTATTCTGGGTTATTATTAATTGTTTGTTTGCTCAATCAAAGGCGGAGTTGGAGGAAAAAAGAAACGCTACTCTGAATGAAATTAACTATGTCGATAATATGCTGAAATCTACTTCAAAGAAAAAGGAGGAAAGCATGAATGCAGTGAAAATAATTGGAAATAAGCTTAATTTAAGAGAATCAGTGATCAGAGGAATGCGTTCTGAAATAAATCTGCTTTCAGAAAGAATTGAATTAAACACTATCGCAATTGATATGATGGAAAGCGACCTGGTTGATTTAAGAAAGGATTATACACGCGCCGTAATTAATTCATATAAATCACAAAAACAAAATCCGGAGCTCGTTTATATTTTATCAGCAAAAGATTTTAATCAGGGATATAAACGATTGAAATATTTGCAACAGGTGACTAAGTTTAGAAGAAAAGAGTCGGAAATAATAATGGAGTTGAAAGATCAGATAATGTCAACGAAAGAGAGGTTGCAAAATGACCTTTCAAGAATATCGGATTTAAAGACCAGAGAAGAGCATCAAAAAAGTCTTTTACAGACTGAGCAGGAAAGAAAGCAGGAAATTGTAAAATCTTTAAGTAAAAAGGAAAAGCAACTGCAAAGAGATCTTGAAGAAAAGCGAAGAATTGCAGAGAAAATTGAGAAAGAAATTTCAAGACTGATGGAGGCAGAAAGAAAAAAAGCAGTGAAATCTGAAAGTACACCGGAGCAAAAATTAATTGGAGAAAATTTTGCTGAAAATAGAGGCAGGTTGCCTTGGCCTGTTGAAAGGGGAATAATTACAAGTCAGTTTGGTATACAGAAACATCCGGTATTAAAATATGTAACAGAAAATAATATTGGAATTGAGATTACAAGTTCAGGAAAAACGAGTGTAAGAAGCATCTTTAAAGGTGAAGTTGCACGCATATTTTCAGTACAGGGCGCCAATATGATCATAATTATTAGGCATGGTAAATACCTGTCAGTTTATCAAAATATTGTAGATTTAAAAGTTAAACTCGGTGATAAAGTTGATACGAAGGAGGAGATTGGCAGTGTTTATTGTGATACTGAGAACGGAAATAAATCAATTTTGAAATTCATGATATGTGAAGAGAAAGAATATCTTAATCCTGAAGTATGGATTGCAAAAAATTAATTGCTTTGTGTAACAAATGTTTAAAATTTTAGTATAACGTAGGGCATTTAAACGATTATGAATAAAAAGATCAGGATAGAATCAAAAGTAGGAAATTTACGAGTTGTAGAAAATGCAATTGATGAAACTACAGCAGTAATCGGAATTTCACAGGATAATTATGGTAAAATTCTAGTCTGTGCGATGGAAGCTGTTAATAACGCAATTTTACATGGTAACCATTCAAATCCGGAAAAGGTGGTAGATATAGAAATTGCTTATAAAAGTAAGGAACTACATATAACAGTTACAGATGAAGGTCCCGGCTTCAGACCGGAAACGGTTCCAGACCCGACAACTCCGGAAAATATAGAAGCTCTTAATGGGAGGGGGATTTATCTTATGTCACACCTCGCCGATAAAATTGAATATAGCAAAAAGGGAAATTCAGTTAAAATGACATTTAAGAACATTTTATTTTGAGCATCAGAATATTCTATGA
>PLMC01000040.1 GCA_003141495.1 Bacteroidales bacterium | reverse complement strand
CACGATATATTACACCCGGTCTGGACTTTACATTTATGGCTACTTCTACTCTATATTCAGAGGGTGTAAGGTTAATTATAAAAGGTATCCGTAGAATGCTCACGTCTGGTTTTTTCTTAAAGGAAACGACTGTCTCACTACCAATCTTCAGATCGATTGATAATTGATTATTTAACAGGACAGATGGAATATGAAGCAGAAATTCACTATTCTTTTCAAGAGTATAAAAGCTCAACCGGCTGTATATTTTAATTGATGATGAATCAATGGATTGACTTTGAGTATATTGAAAAGTTGAAACAGCCAGGACAAAACTGAAAAAGTATGAAAGTTTTTTAGGCATATCGGATTGAACTTATAAATAGTATTTGTGATAAATGTACTTACTTTTAAGGTTGGTGATAAGGAAATATTAATACTTACCTGATCATTTTTGTGAAATTGAACAAAAAAACGTGTAATTTCATTCCTTTTTCCTTAAATTTTTAATAATTTTTTTCCAAAAACGACAAAATCGTGAGAATCACCTCAATTCGGTGAAAATCAGTTATCTTTAGAGTTCTCGAATTTTTGATATGAAGAACCGATATATCCCTTTATTTCTTATTCATTCTTGTATACTGATACTATTATCTGTGTCGGTTTCTTATTCTCAACCGGAACGCCTGCAGTTCAAACATCTGACGCCTGATAATGGTCTTTCTTCTTCCGTGATTACAAGTATTTTTCAGGATCACAAAGGTTTCATTTGGATTGGTACCTATGACGGGCTTAATCGATACGATGGAATCAATTTTGTTGTTTACAAAAACAGTCTGACTGATTCATCCAGCCTTTCAGATGATGTGCGAACCATGATTGAAGACCATGATAAAAATTTATTAATTGGTACAAATGCCGGTTTATGCAAATATAACCGGGATAAAGACAACTTTCTGAATTATATGGTTGACAAATCATCTCCATTAAGAGGGATCGGTTGCGTTGTGATAAAAATTGCCGAAGATTCCTTTGGCAACCTATGGCTGGCCACCAGCGTTGGATTAATTTATTTCGACCGTATTAAAAACCGAATTATTAAATATACTCACGATGCCAATAATCCCGAAAGCATCAGTGATGATAATGTAGAATCTGTATTGATTGACAAAAGAGCAAGATTGTGGGTATCAACAAGAAAAGGATTGAACCTGTTTATTCCTGAAACAGGAACTTTTAAAAATATTACTCATGGTGAAAGCGAGACCGACGATTTGTCAAACACATATTTTCTTGATATGGTAGAAGACAGGAGAGGAGATCTCTGGTTTGGAAGCAACGAAGGCATGTATGTCCTCAAAAACAATCCGGGCGCTAATATCACAAGATTTATTCATTATAAACATAATGATCAGGATAAGTTTAGCCTTAGCAGCAACCGGATAAAATCCTTTTGTGCTGACAATTCAGGGAATTTATGGATTGGTACTGAGAATAAAGGGATAAATTTTTTTGAAAAGGAAAATCAAAGATTCTGGAGTTATAGAAGAGACGATTACGATCCAAAAAGTTTGAATAGTGAATCAGTACAGGCTATCTGTCAGGATAAATCAGGAAATTTGTGGGTGGGTACATTTACAAGCGGTCTCAATGTTGCCATAAAAAACAGTGATGCCATTATTCCTTATCAAACCTTACCGGGTGCGCCTTATAGTCTGAGTAATAATTCGGTCCTTAGTTTTCTCGAAGATCATCAAGGTCAAATATGGATCGGAACCGATGGAGGAGGATTGAACATTTTCAATAAGAAAACCAACCGCTTTTTACGATTCAATGTGGAGAATTCCCATTTAAGCAGCAACGCTATCCTTAGCCTTTATGAAGATTCCAGTAATCAAATCTGGATTGGAACCTGGGCCGGAGGACTCGTTCGGTATGATAGTAAAACCAAATCATTTATATCATTTACAACAAAAAACAGTGGTATCAGGGATGACAATATTTTCGCAATTACCGGAGGTGATAATAATGATTTATGGTTGGGTAGTTTTGAACATGGTTTGATTCATTATCAAATCAGAGAAAATAAGTTTACCAGCATTACACCTGCAAACAGTGGTTTGGCCAGTAAAATGATAACTAAAATTTTAAAATATTCCAAAGGGAATTTTCTCATAGGTTGCTCTAACTGTTTTCAGATTTTCTCACCGGATGAAAATCGTTTTACTACTTACATTCATAATCCTGATAATGCAAATAGCTTGAGCAGTCCAAGTCTCTTTGACATCCTTGTTGTAAATGACTCGTGTATCTGGGTAGGTACTAAAAATGGCCTGAACCTGTTTAATCCAAAGACAAAATCATTCACCAGGTATTTTGAAAAAGATGGACTGCCTGATAATGTTATAAAAGGACTTGCTATGGATAATTCAGGAGCCCTTTGGGTGACCACCAACAAAGGTATATGCCGGTTTGATTTTAAACAAGGGAAATTTAAAAATTTAACTAAAGACGATGGTTTGCAGAGTAATGAATTCCACGACAGAAGTATTCTGAAAACAAAAAGTGGCGCTCTTTTAATGGGTGGCACAAAAGGGTTCAACATCGTGTATCCTGAAAAAATTGTCGAAAACAAAAGTATCCCGGATATTCTGATTACTGACCTTAAAATATTAAATAAAGGTGTTAGGCCGGGCGCTGAAAACTCCCCGTTAATTCAAAACATTACGGAAACAAAAACTCTGACTTTATCCCATAAACAATCTGTCCTTACTTTTTATTTTGCTGTGATGGATTTTACAGCGCCTGAAAAGAACCAATATGCATATAAAATGGAGGGCTTTGACAAAGAATGGATCTATTCGGGGAATAAAAGTGAAGCAACATATACAAATTTAAATCCGGGTCAATATGTCTTTAGTGTGAAGGGTTCAAACAACGACGGTGTTTGGAACGAGAAGGGAGTCTCGATCCGAATCATAGTCCTGCCGCCATGGTGGGGTACATGGTGGTTCAGGCTAATTGTTATTTTTACGATAATTTTTATCGTTCTTTCGATCTTTCTTTCACGTGTCAGAAGTTTGAAGAATCAGAAGATACTTCTTGAAAAATCAGTCGCATTAAAAACTTCTGAACTACAGGAACTCAATGTTTCTAAAGACAAATTCTTTTCAATTATAGCACATGATCTGAAGAACCCTTTTAATTCCATTATCGGATTTAGCGAAATGCTGAAAGAAGAGATTACTTCTGGAGACCTTAATAATAGTGGTAAGTATGCCGGAATGATATATGATTCTGCAACTCAGACTTTCAGATTACTTGAAAACCTTTTGGAATGGGCAAGTTCACAACGGGGGAAAATGTCATTTACCCCTGTGCAGATTGACCTAGGCGAACTTATAAAAGATGAATTTATCATAGCAGGTGATTTGGCAAAGGGGAAAAACATTGAGCTTAAGAGCTATATCACAGACACAATTACGATAGTTGCAGATAAAAATATGATCAGAACAATAATGAGGAATCTCATTACTAACGCTGTTAAGTTCACGCATAAAAATGGTATGGTAAAAGTAAATGCTGTCAGCTGTAAAAATTATTTGGAAATTTCAGTATCTGATTCGGGTATAGGGATGTCAAAAGAAACAATGGCAAAACTTTTCAAAATCGACGCCAACCTTTCAACCAGCGGTACTGAGAATGAAAGAGGAACAGGTCTGGGTCTGTTTTTGTGTAAAGAATTTGCCGATAAGCATAATGGTAAGATATTGGTTGAAAGTGAAGAAGGGAAGGGGAGCACTTTTAAACTTCTCCTTCCATGGGATGTAACAAAACCGGATCTTATCTCTTAAATCATTTTATTATTATAAAAAGGAACATCTTAAATTGATGTGAGATAGTCAATAAAAAATTGCGTTATTTCATACAGGTTTTTATAACAATTGCACATTAAAAGTTTTAAACATCAGTCACATGTTACGTTTTACTCTGTTAAAGGCTTATTATATGGTTATTAAAACAGCTCTGATAGTATTATTTTCAGCTGCTATTCTTATACCTTCAGGCAAAATCTTCAGTCAGTGTCAATCCCCGCAAAAGGGAACTCAGAAAGATCTGACTCTTTTTGATACAAAAATTGGCCATATTATATCCGAGATGTCCCTCGAGGAGAAAATATACATGTTGCATGGGAATGGCTTGTTTTCTTCAGCCGGGATAAAACGTCTCGGAATTCCTGAGATGAAGTATACCGACGGACCATTTGGGATCCGTGAAGAGATGGAAAAGAATTCCTGGAATTCCATGAAGCTTACAACTGACTCAGCTACATTTTTTCCAACCGGTTCAGCACTCGCCGCGACATGGAATACCGATCTGGCATATCTTCTTGGCACTGCACTTGGAGAGGAAGCAAGAACCAGGGGTAAAGATATTTTACTTGGACCTGCCGTAAACATAACCCGTATCCCAACGGGAGGCAGGACTTTTGAATATATGAGCGAAGATCCACTGCTAAATGCCAGACTTGCGGTTGGATATATCAAAGGTGTTCAGGATCGTGGAGTTGCTGCATGTGTAAAACATTTTGCGCTTAATAACCAGGAAACAAACAGGGTAAGAGTCAATGTCATTGTTGATGAACGCACCATGAGGGAAATTTATCTTTCAGCTTTTGAAGCTGCCGTTAAGGAAGCCAATGTGTTTGCCGTAATGGCTGCTTATAACAAAATTGGAGGATCATGGTGTTCTGAAAACGAAAATCTGCTGAATCAGATTCTTAAAAAGGAATGGGGTTTCAAGGGATTGGTCGTGTCGGATTGGGGAGGAACGCATAGCTCGGTGAAATCCGCACAGGGAGGACTTGATGTTGAAATGGGCAGTTCGGGGAATGCATTTATGGGACAGGCATTGCTCGATTCTGTAAAAGCAGGCATTGTGGCGATCGGAGTAATTAATGAAAAGGTAAGAAGAATTCTCAGAGTGAGATTTTCAGTTGAACCAGTCAGCGAATCAAAACCAGCAGGTATCGTCGCAACACCTGAACATGGGGAAATTGCTTACAGGGTAGCGTCACAGTCCATAGTATTATTAAAAAATACTGATCACCTGTTGCCTGTCGATCTTAATAAAGTCAGAAAGATAGCAGTCATTGGAGACAATGCAATACATAAAATGGCCTCAGGAGGTTTTGGTGCAGGAGTAAAAACACGGTATGAAATCACTCCACTGGAAGGATTAAAAAACAAAATAGGCGACAGAGCATCAATAAAGTTTGTACAGGGATATAAACCATCATTCAGTCAGAATCAACAGTTGGGAGGCAGAAGAATGCTGAATAAGCAGATTGACTCAACTTTATTGAAAGAAGCGGTCGAACTTGCCAGAAAATCAGATATCGTTTTCATTTTCGCAGGCACTAACAGAGAGTATGAAACTGAAAGCACCGATCGTTCTGATTTAAAATTACCGTATGGACAAGATGAACTGATCAGTGCGGTAGCTGCAGTAAATCCCAGAACTGTTGTCGTTTTGGTTGCTGCTTCTCCTCTGGATCTGAACAATGCTCTGAATTGTTCTTCCGCCATGCTGATGTCCTGGTTTAACGGATCGGAAGGCGGAAATGCGATAGCTGATGTTTTACTGGGCAATGTAAATCCTTCCGGCAAATTGCCATTTACTTTCCCGGCATCTCTTGCCGATTCTCCGGCTTTTTCTTTAGGAACGTTTCCCGGTGATAATAATGTGGAGTATAAAGAAGGATCTCTTGTTGGCTATCGCTGGTTTGATACAAAAAAAGTAAAACCCCTGTTCCCTTTTGGATTTGGTATTTCTTATACAGAATTCTCTTATAACGGACTTAAGACAGATAAGATTAAATACAGCAGCGATGAGATTATTAATATTTCAATGGAATTAAAGAACACTGGAAAACGTGATGGGGATGAAGTGGTTCAGCTTTATGTCCATCGATTAAATTCACAAGTTGAATGGCCGGAAAAAGAACTCAAAGGGTTCATCCGGGTATCACTTAAGGCAGGAGAATCCAAAAGTGTAACGATGACGTTACCAATAAGCCAGTTAAGATATTGGGATACAAAGATTCATGATTGGCGTCTCGAAGGCGGAGCAATTCAGATTATGATCGGATCTTCTTCATCTGATATCCGGGTAGTTAAAAGCATAGATATTTAATATCATTTATCAGAATGTGAAATAGATACTGGCAGCATTGTTTTATTAATTCCCTGCTGGAATAAGTAATCATGAAAAAGTCGCATGAAATTTCTCAGACACTTCCATTTTATCTTTTTGCCGTAGGTGTTTACTTAATTATTGTTTGTAAGGACATTCTTTCAAATGGCATGTTCCTTGATGGTTTGATTTATTCAACTGTTTCAAAAAATCTGGCTGATGGCCTCGGCACTTTCTGGAATCCCCATTTTACTGCAACATTAATGTCCGAATTTCATGAACATCCACCACTCGCATTCGGAATTCAGAGTATCTTTTACACACTTTTTGGGGAGAGCAGATATATTGATAAATTATATTCCCTTTTTACAGTTGTAATTGTTGGTTATGTTATTCTGAAAATCTGGAAAACATTGGGATACAAATATGGTTGGTTCCCCTTGTTTATATGGCTTATGACACCAACAGTATTCTGGGCATCTTATAATAACCTGCTTGAAAACACTCTTACTATTTTCACATCTCTTTCAATTTTATTTTATCTGAAAAATCAGGAGAGTAAAAAGTTTTATTTCATCTTTCTGTCAGGATTTGTGCTTGCCCTGGGATTTCTATCAAAAGGATTTGTCGCATTCTTCCCATGGACTTTCCCATTCCTGTTGTGGCTTTTTTTAAAACAGAAATCATTCGGTAATATGGCCCTTGATACTGCAGGTTTATTTTTTTTCACCATAATTCCTTTGCTCCTGATTGTTTTATTATTCCCTGCAGCACGACTGAATCTTCATATATACATTGACCACCAGGTCATTGAGAGCATAAGAAATACTTCTACTGTTAACTCCAGGTTTGATATTGTAAAAAGATTATTCTTCGAATTAACTCCGGCTGCAGTCTTGTGCATTCTGATACTAGCCTGGGCATACATCAGGAAATTCCCGACAATTCCAATTAAAGAAAACATTAATAAAATGCTTGTGTTTATTCTACTTGGATTGACTGGGGTTTTACCCATAATGATAAGTATGAAACAAAGTGGATTTTATATTCTCTCAGTTTATCCTTTTTTTGCAATCGGCGCTGGCATTTTAGTCTACCCTGTAATTGATTCTCTTTTTATTAATTTGAACTTTGAATCAAAATGGTTCTTAATCTTTAAATGGACCGGGTATGGATTATTCTTCGTGGGTATTGTTCTCTCGCTATACTTTCACAATTGCTATAGTCGCGATAATAATAAAATTAAAGAGACATACACAATTCTTTCTGAGATTCCTCAGGGAAGTATAATAAATATCAATCCTGAGATGTTTGAAGACTGGAGTCTACATGCATATTTTGCCAGGTTTAAAAATGTCAGCTTAGATCCGGATCTCAATAATAGTCGGGAATATTTATTAATTAAAAATGAAGACAATTCTGATACCCTGAATTCCAGATATGAAATGATTAAAATTAATATACCGGATTTCAAACTATGTAAAAAGAAATAGCAAAAACTATTTAAAATCTACCCCCGGAAACGTTGTTTAATTCTCTTCGGGTTCAGCATTAAACAGAACGAATAAATATTACGGTAATGTGATATTGTTGTTACCCGGGTCAGTCACATATTCAGTAAAATAAACTATTGATTCATAAAGATTTTGACAGGGGTCAAAGAAAACAATCTATAAATAAATTACTTTTATGTTTATTACAAAGACATTGAATTTATATCTCTTAATTTTCAAAAAAGGACTTCAATGAAAAATATCTTATTATTATTTGCAGGAATTATTCTGGTTTTCACCGGTATACAATGTTCTTCCCGAAGCGGAAGAGCAACAATCATCAAAAACGGGGTCAATCTGGAAACGAAAACATTCGATCTGAGAGTCCAGTTTTATGATAGCAATATGGTTCGTGTTTTGAAATGGATGCCCGGTGCAAAACCTGACACTTCAAGCCTTGTTGTGATAAAGAAACCTCTGCCTGAAATAAAAATTGGAATTAAAAAGGATAAAGAAAGCATTACCCTGAACTCTGATAACCTGATAGTAATAATTTCCAGAAGTGATGGTCATATTGAGTATTTTACTCCTGATAATAGAACTGTTTTAAAGGAAAACGGCCAGGCTGTCATTGTCCAGCTTGACTTAAAAAACGAAAAAGCATATAGTATAAAACAGGCATTTGAATTGTCTGCCGGCGAAGGCATTTACGGGCTTGGCCAACACCAGTACGGTTATATGAATTATCGTGGTCATACAATTAAACTTGTTCAAACCAATACAGACGCGGTAAGCCCTTTCCTGGTTTCCACAAAAAACTATGGTGTTCTTTGGGACAATTATTCCAAGACTATTTTTGATGATAATGCCAGAGGAACATCTATATGGTCCGATGTTGCCAATGGTATTGATTATTATTTTATCTCAGGGAACAGTATGGATGATGTGATTTACGGTTACAGGAAGCTTACCGGGCAGGCGCCTATGTACGGAAAATGGGCTTACGGATATTGGCAGAGTAAAGAGCACTACCAGAACAGGAACGAACTGTTAAGTGTTGCAGATAAATATCGTAAACTGCAGATCCCTATCGACAATATCATTCAGGACTGGGATTATTGGGATGGCAACAATAATTGGGGACAATTATTCTTTGATGAAAAATTATATCCCAATCCAAAGGAAATGATAGATATTTTGCACAGACAGAATTTTCATATCATGATATCAATATGGTGTTCTTTTGGACCTAACACACCTGTTTATAAAGAAATGAATCAGAAAGGGTTCCTTTATCCTAATGTGGGGTGGGCAAAATTTAAATATTTCGATGCATATAATCCTGACGCCGATAAATTATTCTGGAAGTATATAAGCAGTGGTTTGTTTTCTACAGGTATTGATGGATGGTGGATGGACTCAACAGAACCCGATATAGTAAACGCAAACACAAAGGAATCCACTGAATATGAATTAAAGCGTATGGCCGACAATCATCTTGGCTCATTTGCACGGTATCTCAATCCATATTCCCTTTTAGCAACGGAAACAGTTTATAATAACCAGAGAAGCGAAACCGATAAAAAGAGAGTATATATCCTAACAAGATCAACTTTTGCGGGCCAGCAACGTGCAGCAGCAACTACATGGTCGGGAGATATTGGCGCAAGCTGGGATGTTTATAAAAAACAAATACCGGCCGGGTTGAATCATAGTATGTCAGGTATTCCTTACTGGACATTCGATATTGGTGCATTTGTACTTGGAAGTTACGGTGGTGTTTTCTCAAATGGGGGGAAGGACCCTGCCTACCAGGAACTTTACACCAGGATGTTTCAATTTGGATCCTTCTGCCCGATATTCAGATCCCATGGGTCCGAAACACCTCGTGAAATTTGGGAATTTGGCGATTTTTCTAAGTCGTTAATTAAATTCGATAAATTACGATACCGCCTGATGCCATATATTTATAGTCTGGCGAGTCAGGTTACAAATAATGGATATACTATAATGAGAGGATTACCCATGGATTTTCCGGCCGATAAAAACACCTACTCAATTGATGACCAGTACATGTTTGGCCCAGCAGTAATGGTTTGTCCGGTAACTGAATATATGCTGCATCGTCCTCCTGAAAGCAGCGTTCCGTTGACAGCAGTCCATTTCAAGACTGATGACGGTAAGCCTGGTCTGAATGCAAAATATTATAAAGACACTGAATATAAAAACCTGGCTCTTGAAAAAATTGATTCCTGCATCAATATCAATTGGTATGCCACTGGCCGTCCCGATTATGTCACCGATTCTACACTCTCCATTACCTGGAAAGGGAAACTGATACCTGATCAAACAGGTCAATATCAGTTTCATATTAAATGTTATGGACCTACGCGGATTTTAATTGATGGTAAAGAATTGCCTTATGTTTACCAGAGCGTTGAGTCATATACCGGGTTGATAAATCTGCAGGCAGCCAAAGAATATGATTTTGCAATGGAAACTAAAAATGAAACTACCGGAGCGCTCAGAGTTGAACTCTTCTGGAAAACTCCGAAAATATTTGCCAGGGAAAAAGTTGTTGAGAAAAAAGAAACGACAAGGAAAGTATATTTACCAACAGGTTCCGAATGGTATGATTTCTGGACCGGTGAAATCTTCAAAGGAGGCCAGACTATTACATCCGATGCTCCTATAGATAAAATTCCATTACTTGTCAAAGCCGGTTCAATAATTCCTATGGGACCATTTACGCAATATGCTGTCGAAAAACCTGCCGATCCTCTTGAAATTCGCATCTACCCGGGTGCCAATGGAGAATTCACGCTTTATGAAGACGAAAATGATAATTATAATTATGAAAAGGGCATTTTCTCTACTATTACGTTTGGATGGGATGATGCCAGTCGCCGTTTGACAATTGGTAAACGCAAGGGATCTTTCCCGGGTATGCTTGAAAAAAAGAGCTTTCAGATTACTTTGGTAAGAAAAGCAAAAGGAACTGATATAGAGGTGAACAAATCTCCTGACAAAAGTATACAGTATAATGGGGAAGAATGCATTGTGCAAATGTAAAAAGTGCAATTTTACTATGACTGAATACTGGGAATCACGTTTCAAAAATGAGGGTGAGATGTGGAAATCTGATCCGTCAGATTCTGCTATAAATTCTCTAAGACTTTTTAAATATGAAAAGATCGATCAGATACTAATACCCGGATTCGGGTATGGCAGGAACGCCAAATTATTTATAGATAATGGATTCAAAGTAACAGGAATAGAGATTTCCCGATCAGCAATCATGTTAGCAAGAGCAGACGGCATTGAATGTAAGATCCATCATGGTTCTGTAAGTTCAATGCCTTTTGATGATGAACAATACAAAGGTATTTTTTGCTATGCTCTGATACATTTATTAAATAAGCCGGAAAGACGGAGATTTCTTATCTCGTGTTATGAGGTCTTAAATGAAAATGGACTTATGATATTTGTTGTCGCTTCGAAAGATACCGGTTTATTCGGAAGCGGTAAATTTTTAAGCAGGAACAGATATGAGCTTGCAAAAGGACTAAAAGTTTATTTTTATAACTCTGATTCTGTTTTTAAAGAGTTTTCAGACTTCGGATTGATTGAGTGCAAAGATATTGAAGAGCCTGTAAAATTTTTAAAAGGAGAGGAGCCTGTCAAGATGAAATATGTTCTTTGCAAAAAGAAGTAACCAACTGCTATAGAGATCACGAAATGTTCCATTAAGATCGGTGTGTAATGAACAATTTGCTTGCCTCTCTGTCTAACTATAACTCTCTGTATTTCTCAGTGCGGGTTCTTAAAAAATTGTTGCTCAGAGTCTCGCAGAGGAGTCAGATAGTTTGAAAGAATAGTTATGGAAGATGAAACACATTTTGCTCCGGCCACCAGAACGACTTCAGAACAGGTTTTAAAGGAATATGAACTTGTCGGTTCACAAAAGTTCTTCACCGAGATCTTCGGAGCGATTGCCGGAATAGGGGCTGTTATTGATGAAAACAGACAAATCGTATATGCAAATGATGAATTTCTTTCTTTGCTGGGTATTAACACTTTAGACTCAATACTCGGGAAAAGACCGGGAGAGGTCATTTCATGCATTCACTCAGGAGATGTGCCTTCAGGATGCGGGACTTCTATGGCATGTGCATATTGTGGATCCGTCAATGCTATACTTGAGAGTCGGAAAACCGGAAAGAAATCAATTAAAGAGACGCAAATCTCCAGCGTGGTTAATGGTAAACACAAGAGCTGGGATATGAATGTTATATCAACCCCTATATCTTTCAATGGAAATTTTTTATACGTACTTATTTTGCAGGATATCAGTGATAGAAAAAGAAGAGCAGCCCTGGAAAGAGTTTTTTTTCACGATTTATTAAACAGTGTAGGCGGACTTACCGGGTTAATCACAATATTAAAAGAAGGAGCCAGCCCTGAGGAAACCCTTGAACTGCTAAATCTTTCTGAAGAAGTTATCAGGGCCATTACCGAGGAAATTTTAGCGCAGAGACAGATCCATGCAGCAGAAAATGGAGAACTCAAAGTAAACATTGAATTAACAAATTCATTAGAACTTCTGGATTCGGTAATAGGAAAGACCTATTTCCTAGAAGCCGGCAAAGAAAGAAATGTCGTTAAGGATGACAGCTCTGTGAATATTGATTTTGAAACTGATAAGATCCTGCTGCAACGTGTATTAATCAATTTACTGAAAAATGCTCTGGAAGCAACTGAACTGACCAGAGCTGTCGTGATAGGAATCGGAAATTCAGGAGATATAATAACCATTTGGGTAAAAAACGAACAGGTTATGACAGAAGATGTCCAGATGCAATTGTTTCAAAGATCGTTTAGTACCAAGGGTAATGACAGAGGGCTCGGAACATATAGTATCAGGTTATTGACAGAAAATTATCTGAAAGGGAAAGTCAGTTTTATCAGCAACGAGTCAGATAGAACGGTCTTTAGTATTGAGTTAAATAAAAAATTTCCAGCAGATTTCGCTGATTAGCGCAGTTAGATTAATTCTGATCAGCGTAATTCTGTGTAATCTGCGGGAAACAAGAATATTAAGTTTTCCTCAGAAATTTATCAATTTCTTTTGCCACTTTTCTACCCGAAGCAATGGCATTTACAACCAGAGTTGCTCCACTGACAGAATCACCTGCTGCAAATACTTTTTGTCTGTTTGTCAATTGGTTTTGATCAACCTTAATGTTTTTTCTGTGATCAAGTTCCAGACCAAGCTCAGAGAGTAAGCCTTCAAGGGCAGGATGGACAAATCCCATGGCAAGCAAAACAAGATCAGCATCAATAATCCTGCTGCTCCCTTTGACAGCTTCCATGGTATACATGTCATCTTTCAGGTTCCATATTACATCTTCCACTTCCACTCCGGTCACATGGTTATCTTTTCCATGGAATTTAACAGTTGCAAGGTTCCAGTATCTTTCACATCCTTCTTCATGAGAGGTTGATGTCTTAAGCACTTTTCCGAAGTAGGGCCAGGGGTTATTATCTGCCCTCGTGAGCGGTGGTTTCGGCATAATCTCAATCTGTGTCACACTTACAGCCTTCTGCCGGATTGAAGTACCAACACAGTCAGAACCAGTATCGCCGCCTCCTATGATCAGAACCTTCTTTCCTTCAGCATTAATTGGATTTGAAGAGGTAGAGATCTGACCTGAATTCACACGGTTTTGGAGGGGAAGAAATTCCATTGCAAAATGTATACCGTTAAGTTCTCTTCCCTCAGCCACCAGATCACGGGGATGAGTGGCGCCTATGGCAATGCAAATTGCATCGAACTGTTCAAGAAGCTCTTTCCCGGTAACGTCTTTACCTATGGTTATTCCTGTTTTAATAATAAGACCTTCCTTAATCATCAGGTCGAGGCGTCTGTCGATAGTAGCTTTACTAAGTTTAAAATCAGGAATTCCATATCTCAATAATCCACCGGCTTTGTCATCTTTTTCAAAAAGAGTCACCTGATGACCTGTTTTATTTAAGAGATCAGAAGCAGCCATCCCGGCTGGGCCACTGCCAATTACAGCAACCTTTTTTCCAGTCCTGATTTTTGGAGGTTGTGGTTTAATATAGCCTTCAGAAAAAGCCTTTTCAACAATTGCTACCTCATTTTCCCTGATTGTTACGGGTTCCTTGTTTATATTCAGGACACAGGCGTGTTCACAACTTGCAGGACATATTCTTCCTGTAAATTCAGGGAAATTATTTGTTGCAGTGAGTCTCAAATAGGCAGCTTTCCAGTCGCCTTTGTACAGCAGATCATTCCATTCTGGAATTAAATTATCTACCGGACAACTCCAGTGGCAAAACGGAATGCCACAATCCATGCATCTGGATGCCTGTAGCATCCTGTCTTCACTGTTCAGTACCTGCTCAACTTCACTGTGGTCGCAGATCCTTTCATTCAAAGGTCTGTTTCCTGCTTCTTTTCTTTTTATCTTCAAAAATCCGTTTACATCAGCCATAATATCCTTTTATAAATCGTTTATCGTTTTACGTTACGCGTTATTCTTTTATCATTTTGCCCTGAGCCCTGAGCCCTGAGCCTCTTTAGCTTGCGCTTATTTCCAGATCAAGTTCAACATCCGCAATTTTCTTTCTGATCTCTTCAAGTTTCAATTCCTGAAGAACTTTCTTATAGTCATATGGTATAATCTTGATGAACATTGGGACATATTTATGAAGATCGTCAAGAATCATCTTTGCTTTTTTACTTTTGGTAAATTTGTAATGCCGGGAGATCAGTTCTGTAAGTTCCTTTACATCGCCATAGTCTTCAACCAGAGATAACTCGACCATTCCCATGTTGCAGTAAAAATCAAAATCTCCGTTTTCATTAAATACATATGCTATGCCACCGCTCATCCCTGCTGCAAAGTTGCTACCCGTCGATCCAAGAACAACTACCCTGCCTCCGGTCATATATTCGCAACAATGGTTACCCACACCTTCAACGACAGCTATAGCGCCGCTGTTACGGACACCGAATCGTTCACCAGCAACGCCGGATATATATATCTCACCTCTTGTTGCACCATATAAAACAGTATTTCCTATAATTATGTTTTTATCTGGTTCAAAAGTTGACCCTTCAGGCGGAACAACAATAATCCTGCCACCTGAGAGTCCCTTCCCAAGATAATCATTTGAATCACCCTCAAGGTAAAGTTCTATACCGGGCGTGAGAAATGCACCAAAGCTTTGTCCAGCCGACCCCTTAAACCTGCAGCTGATTGTCCCCTCTGCCAATCCTTGGGAACCGTATAGCTTTGTAATTTTACCTGAGAGCATAGCTCCGGTTGTTCTGTCGGTGTTATGGATAGGTCGTTCAATTACAACCGGTTGTTTATCTGATATAGCTTTTTCAGCTTCAGAAATCAGCTCTTTATCGAGAATATTATCAATTTTATGATCCTGAATATCAACGCAATGCATAGCATTTTCGGCTGATTCAACCGGCAATAAAAGGAGCCCTGAAAGATCAAGGTTTTCGATCTTCCAGTGATTAACCTCAGGATTTCTTTCCAGCAAATCAAAACGACCAATAATTTCATTCATCTTTTTAAAACCAAGTTCCGCAAGTTGTTCACGTACCTCTTCGGCCAGGAACCGGAAGAATGTCACAAGATTATCAGACTTTCCTCTGAATCTCTTTCTCAATTCGGCATTCTGAGTTGCTACGCCTACCGGACAAGTATTAAGATGGCATTTGCGCATCATCACACAACCCAACACAATAAGTGCGGATGTTGAGAAACCAAATTCCTCGGCGCCCAACAGGGAAGCAATAATTATATCCTTTCCACTTTTCAACTGGCCATCAGCCTGAAGGATAACCTTCCTGCGAAGATTATTCATAACCAGCGTTTGTTGAGTTTCTGCGAGACCGAGCTCCAGAGGTAGTCCGGCATGTTTTATTGATGAAGATGGACTTGCACCGGTTCCTCCTTCGTAGCCGCTTATCGTAATGAGATCCGCACCGGCCTTTGTAACGCCGGCAGCTATCGTACCGACTCCGCTTTCAGATACCAGTTTCACACTAATTTTAGCCTTTGGATTGACGTTTTTAAGGTCGAAGATAAGCTGGGAAAGATCCTCAATTGAATAAATATCATGATGCGGAGGTGGAGAAATAAGAGTTATTCCGGGTATCGAATATCTTGTCCTGGCAATAATCTTATCAACCTTATGCCCTGGTAACTGACCACCTTCCCCGGGTTTTGCTCCCTGGGCAATTTTGATCTGGAGCTCGTCAGCATTAACAAGGTATTCGGTCGTCACACCAAAGCGACCGCTCGCTACTTGCTTAATAGCGCTTCTTACGCTGTCTCCGTTTTCCAGGGGTTTGAAACGTACAGGATCTTCACCACCCTCGCCGGTGTTACTGCGGCCACCAATACGGTTCATTGCAATTGCCAATGTTTCATGAGCTTCACGACTGATCGAACCGTATGACATTGCGCCGGTAACAAACCTTTTCATTATCTCTTCAACCGGTTCAACTTCTTCAATCGGGATCGGGTTGTTTTTAATTCTTAATAATCCTCTAATGAATCCTGGTCTGGCGGTATCAGCATTGACACGGCTTGTATACTCCTTGAATTTTTTATAATCACCTGTGCTGGTACTCCATTGCAGAAGTGATATGGTTTCAGGGTTCCATGCATGATGTTCACCATGTTTCCGGTACGAATATACTCCTTCGGTGGGTATCTCGGATTGTTGTTCTGGCGTAAATGCTTTTCTGTGCGGGATAAGGACTTCTTCGGCAATTTCATTCATTCCTATACCACCAATTCTTGAGATCGTTCCGGCAAAATATTTATTTATTACATCATTGTGGATACCGACCGCTTCAAATATCTGTGCAGATCTGTAACTCCTCAAAGTGCTGATCCCCATTTTAGACATTATTTTCAGAATTCCTTTGTTGACGGCATTCACATAATTCGCCTCAGCCTTCTGATAATCGAGCTGGATTGCCTTGTCCTTAATAAGCTTGTCAATAACAGCAAGGCTCATATACGGATTGATAATACTTGCACCATAACCAAACAGAAGGGCAAAATGCATTACCTCACGCGGTTCAGCAGATTCCACTACAATGTCTATCTGCATCCTTTTGCGCTTTTTTATAAGGTGATGATGAACAGCTGAAACAGCCATTAAGGAAGGTATCGGTGCAGCATTTTCACTTATGCCCCGGTCAGAAAGTATAATATAGTTTTTCCCTTCATCAACTGCCCGTTCAGCATCATTACATAGTTGTTCAACGGCATCCTCTAAACCTTTAGCCCCTTTTCCGGCATCAAAATGCAATAAAAGGTTTGCAGCTGAAAACCCTTTGTATCTTAAGTTTTTAACTACCTGAAAGTATGTATTGGAGATTACAGGATTTCTGAATCGTACCATTTTTACATGATCAGGGGATGTTTCAAGAAGGTTTTGCTGCAGGGAGCCCAGATAACCCGACAGAGTCATCACCAGTTCCTCTCGTATAGGATCAATCGGAGGGTTGGTGACCTGGGCGAACAGCTGTTTGAAATAGTTGAATAACCTGTATGGTTTTCTTGAGAGTACTGCAACAGGAACATCATTACCCATTGAACCGATAGGTTCTTTCCCGGTGGCAGCCATCTCCTTGATAATCCTGTCAGTATCTTCCAATGAGTAATTGAAGGAAGTGATATACTTATTATACTCATCTCCCATATCGGTTGTCTCCTGGTGACCGGTCTCTATTTTTTCGAGTTTGACCATATTCTGCTGGATCCATTGTCCGTAAGGATATTCTGCAGCCAGTTCCGCTTTTAACTCTTTATCATAGAAAATTTTACCCGCTTCAGTATCAACAAGCAGCATTTTCCCTGCCTTTAACCTTCCTTTTTCCCTTATCTCTTCCGGCGGAAAGGTCTGTACACCAGTTTCTGAACCCATCACAATCAGATCATTCGTTGTAATGAGATATCTCGATGGACGAAGTCCGTTTCTGTCGAGCATTCCGCCAATATAACGTCCGTCAGAGAAGATAAGAGAAGCCGGCCCGTCCCATGGTTCCAGGAATGTAGAATGATACTTATAGAAAGCTTTTAATTCCGGTGAGATAGGATTTTTATCATTTATTGATTCAGGAATCAGAACAGACATGGCATAAGGCAGTGATTTACCGCTCATTATAAGGAATTCCAATACATTATCAAGTGATGCTGAATCACTCTTGTCGGGTTCGATAATTGGATACAACCTTGTCAGATCGCCTAACTTATCGGACTTAAGTATTGATTCTCTCGCTTCCATCCAGAATCTGTTTCCTTTTATAGTATTTATCTCTCCGTTATGTCCAAGCATCCTGAAGGGCTGGGCAAGGTCCCAACTTGGAAATGTATTTGTACTGAACCTTGAGTGAACCAACGCGATTGCACTCTGTAATCTTTCATCATTCAGATCGAGAAAGTACTCCCCAAGCTGAATGGAAGTAAGCATGCCTTTATATACAAGTACTTTTGTGGAGAGACTTGGGATATAGAAAAAGTTCTTCTGTT
Source organism: Bacteroidales bacterium (assembly GCA_003141495.1). Taxonomy (GTDB): domain Bacteria; phylum Bacteroidota; class Bacteroidia; order Bacteroidales; family VadinHA17; genus LD21. The sequence goes on along the minus strand of PLMC01000040.1, from coordinate 5,381 downwards.
TAATTTCTGAATTCCGGATTGCGATTTCCGTCCGTTTCCTTATAATATATAATTTGCGTTCAAGATCCTCCTGTGGAACGTCGGCTCCCAGAAGGATCTGCAATATCTCAGGTTCAGCGGCCCGAGAAATCTCACCAATAACCGAGCTATCGCGAGGAACTTCACGGAAACCAATCAGGTTGACGCCTTCCTCCTTAATTATACCTACAAGAATCTCCTGACATTTGGATGCATCTGAACTATCCTGTGGAAAGAATATCAGTCCCGTTCCAAACTGTCCTTCCGGTGGAAGTGAATAACCCTGGATAAGGTAAAAGTCCCTGGGCACCTGTATCAGTACTCCCGCCCCGTCACCGGTTTTACTATCAGCACCTTCTGCACCCCTGTGCGTCATATTCGTAAGAATATCGAGCCCCCGCCTGATAATTGAGTGAGACTTTTTCCCTTTTAGATGTGCAACAAATCCAATCCCGCAATTCTCATGCTCAAACTCCTGACGATACAATCCCTGCTTCTGTGGGCGTTCTTTTTTCATAATTACTACCTTAATTTATCTTCTGTTTTGTACAAAAAAACCGTTCTCTGTGTTTGAGAGAACGGTCATCCCTAATCCGATACCAAACACCATTCTCAGTCAGTTCCAATTAACCTTTTAATGAGGCGTGATACAATGGATCTAAAACTATTCATTAACTTTAATATTTCCCTGCAAATATACTACTTATTCTTTCAGATTATCGCAAAAAACAATAAAAAAATTAACAAAAATCTATAAAATATTTAAAAAGTTGTTAACCTAATAATTAACAAAAGATAAAAATGTCATTCCAATATTATCTGTTATTGTTACCCATTTTCTACAATTATTTGTTACTTTGTAAATATTAAAATAAATTTCACTGAATGCCGGGAATCATGTAAATAAATTGATTTTCAAGCAATTTAGGATTTTCTGTTCATGATTTTCAGCACTCGTTGAACATTATATTATTTATTTCATTTTCTTATACATATGGAAAATCCTAAAAACCTAATATTTGTAATTTTTGGAGCCTCTGGCGATCTTGCTTCAAGAATGCTGATACCTGCAATATTTTCATTGCAGACCCAAAAAATCCTTCCTGAGAAATTTGCAATTCTTGGTATTGGCAGGACTAAAATGTCAAATGAAGATTTCAGGAAAAAGATGAGTGAGGCAATCGTATCACATTCCGAGGAAAAAGTTACGGATCAGAATCTTATTTCCGGTTTTACGAAGGATCTGTATTATCATTCGATGGACAGTATTTCTACGGATGGATATTTGGAGCTAAAATCAGTTATGAAGGATATTGATAATAAATACTCGATAGGAGGAAACTATATTTTTCATATGGCAACACCACCCAGCATGTATGAGGCCATATCAGTTAATCTGGCAAAATCTGGACTTACCAATCAGGCAGATGGCTTCCGAAGACTGATTATTGAAAAACCTTTTGGATATGATCTTGAATCGGGACGGAAGCTCAATAAAACTTTACATGAACTGATTTCTGAAGATCAGATCTTCAGGATTGATCATTATCTTGGAAAGGAAACTGTCCAGAATTTGCTGGTTACAAGGTTTGCAAATGGTATGTTCGAACCTCTCTGGAACAGAAATTATATACACCGGATTGAGATCACCTCTGCTGAAAATATAGGAGTGGGGGAGAGAGGTGGTTATTACGACACCTCGGGAGCATTAAGAGATATGGTTCAGAATCACCTGCTTCAGATGGTTGGATTGACCGCAATGGAGCCCCCCTCATCGCTCGATGCCAACGCTATCCGCAATGAGGTATTAAAAGTCTTCCAGTCGTTGCAGCCCATCAGGGAGGAAGATGTGCCTTCCCAGGTTATCAGGGGCCAATATACAGGATCACTTATCCGCGGAGAGTGTGTCACAGGTTACAGGTATGAGAAAGGAGTTGCCCCCGATTCACGAACAGAAACTTATGTTGCAATTAAATTTTTCATTAATAACTGGAGATGGGGCGGGGTCCCTTTTTATATGCGTACAGGTAAAAGGCTGCCAACACGGGTTACTGAAATTGTCATACATTTTAAACAGACACCTCATCACCTTTTTCAGAGAGAATCCGGGAAAGTATCTACTAATCAGCTAATAATACGGATACAACCTGATGAGGGAATCTTACTTAAATTTGATATGAAAGAACCCGGCGCCGGCTTTAATGTTAAGAATGTGAATATGGATTTCCATTATAAAGATCTTGCAGATATAAGAGTCCCGTCTGCTTATGAAAGGCTGATTCATGATGTAATGTTGGGTGATTCAACACTTTTCTCTCGCGATGATGAAGTTGAAACAGCCTGGAAATTTCTTGAACCGATTCAGACAGCATGGGCTAATAACAAGGCAATAAAGGTGTTTGGTTATCCGGCAGGTACCTGGGGACCAGAACACGCTAATGACCTTATCGAAGGTGAGGGACTTACATGGAGATACCCCTGTAAAAACCTTGCAGATGAGGAGCTGTATTGTGAATTATAATAGCATAAAGGCAGAATGGTGATGAAGAAGCGAGAGGGAGAAACGGAGAATGGAAGATTATGACTCCGTGATACTCTGTGAAAATTCCGTGAAACTCTGTGGTAAAGAAGAAATTATTGTTTTTAAACCATTATTAACCAGTTGAATAAAGTTGTAAAAATATTCCCTTCACCTTATGATCTAGCTAAGGAATTCGCAGAGGAAATGGTGAACATGATAGTTGAATCAGCTGAAAAAGATAAACAGTTTACAGTTGCTTTATCGGGTGGGTCCACACCTGAACTACTTTATACATTGCTAGGCGAAAACTATACAGAAACTGTGCCCTGGCAATATGTCCAGATCTTTTGGGGAGATGAGAGATGCGTTCCTCCTGACAACGCTGAAAGTAATTTTGGTATGACAATGAGAAAATTACTCAGCAAAATTGAAATACCTTCCCATAACATTCACAGAATTAGGGGAGAAGATGATCCTGCAAAGGAGGCAATTCGTTATTCGGAAGAAGTTTCGCTATTTACCAGAAAAAGAGATGGAATGCCTTTATTTGATCTCATTCTGCTCGGTCTGGGTGAAGATGGACATACAGCTTCCATATTTCCCGGGCATCCAAAACTGCTCGATTCTGATAAAATTTATGATGTAGCTCTTCATCCTGTTACCAGGCAAAAGAGAATAAGTCTTACTGGACGGATAATTAATAATGCCGATTCTGTAACCTTTCTTGTTGCAGGAAATAAGAAGAAGGAAATTGTTGAAAAATTGTTTAGAAAAGATCCGGCAGCATTAAACTATCCTGCATCTTATATCGTTCCTGTTCATGGCCGGCTCAGTTGGTTCATTGATAAGGAAGCAGGAAGGTTGTTATGACCGGTGATTATTGCCAAATTGTGAATACTAGATAAGTGCATTGGTGTTTTTTTCCTATATTTGGAATAACTTCTTATTAACTTAAAATAAATAGCCATGTCACACGAAAAAGCTAAAGAACAGACAAAGAATAAAAAAGAGCCTACAAAGAGTCTGAAAGAAAAACGTCTTGCAAAAAAAGCTAAAAAAGAAGAAAAGAAAAGACAGTAGAAAATGTCTTGATTTCTGGGTGCCTTAGAGCCTTATAGTGATTGTTTTAACTGAATAAAAAATCCCGGTCATTCGACCGGGATTGAATAATAAATCTTTGTATGGATAAACTAAGCTAGTCTAACGTCTACTGCATTAATTCCTTTTTTACCTTCCTGAAGTTCAAATGTAACTTCATCGTTCTCTTTAATCTGATCTTTTAGACCTGATACGTGTACAAAATATTCATTNNATTTTATTCTGTTTTTAAATTAATGGCGCAAGATATGTATTTAAATTGAAATATCTAAATTATTTTATAATATTCTGATATTTAGTTTAAACAATGACCAACAAACTGCATTTAGTATAAAATCATTATTATAGAAAATAAATAATCAGAACAAATAACTCTTATTATTTTTACTTTTATCACCTTAATTAATATAAAGGTTTATACCATGAAAAGGCCGTTTGTAATATGTTTAGCGCTTTTGCTAATTGTATCTAATCTTCTCGGACAGAGTAGCTTCCAGACTATTGCGGAAAAATCTGATTTTAAATCAACTTCATATTATAATGATGTAAAAGTTTTTATTGATCAACTGAGAAAAACCTCACATTATATAAGGATGGAAACTGTGGCAACAACAATTGAAGGAAGGGATGTTCCTCTTTTAATCATCGGAAATCCTTTACCAAAATCCCCGAAGGACCTTGTTAATGACAAAAGGATTGTTGTATATATTCAGGCAAATATACATGCAGGTGAAGTTGAAGGTAAAGAGGCAACCCTGATGTATGCCAGAGATTTGCTCAGGGAGAAAAATCCGGAAATCCTTAAAAATGTGGTTCTCCTCATTTGTCCGTTGTTTAATGTTGATGGTAATGAGAAGATCAGCCCGCTTAACAGAACCTATCAGAATGGTCCGGTAAATGGAGTCGGACTGAGGTATAATGGTCAGTTCCTGGATCTGAACCGCGATGCGATGAAGGCTGAATCTCCCGAAGTAAGAGGAGTATTAGCAAATGTATTCGATAAATGGGATCCGGCTGTATATATGGATTGTCACACAACTGACGGATCATATCACCTGGAGCCGACAACTTTTACATGGATGGTTAACCCTGATGGCGATAATTTCTTAATTACATATATGAGGGATAAAATGATGCCGGAAATGTCGAAAACACTTTACGGCAAATATAAAATAGAGAATTGTTTCTATGGAGAGTTCTTCGATATGATGGATCCCGATAAAGGCTGGGTACTTGATGCTGTGGAACCACGTTACATGACAAACTATTATGGTATCAGGAACAGGCTGGGTATCCTTAATGAAAACTATGTTTATGCTGATTTCAAATCACGTGTTTTAGGTTGCTATTACCTGATACATTCTTTAATGGAGTATACATCTTCTCATAAATCCGAAATTAAAAGCATGCTAAATGACGTTGATAAACGGACAATAGCACGCGGAGCTAATCCTGCTGTAACAGACTCTTTTGCAATTGAGTACAAGGTAAGGCCTTCACCAGATAAAGTCACGATAAGAACATATGAGGCTGAGCTGATTAACGATGTTAATGGTTGGAAGAATTACAAGCGAACGGAAAGGCAGAGGGATGTTACTGTACCATATTATATAGATTACTATCCAACAAAAAATGTCAGATTTCCCTTTGCCTATCTTATAACAATAAGCGATCCGGCGATAACTGATCTTATGAAGATACATGGCATTAAATTAGAAAAACTGTCAACCGATTCTAAAATTGA
>PLMC01000093.1 GCA_003141495.1 Bacteroidales bacterium | reverse complement strand
AATTTTCTTGAAATAGTATTGGTTGCATAGGTGACATTCTTTTCAATTCCAAGTTGCGCAGCCATATCAAGGTCGGCGATGTTTTGATTTTCAGTCCTTGGCTGGGGCCATACTTTGCAGACATATTTCCAATCGGGCGCTTTGCTATCAATAATGGCAAGAGCCTGCATCACCTCCTGTGCTCCCTTTGAGGCAGCATCGCCACCAACAGTAAGGATCATAATCTGGTCAGGGGAAATACCCAGCGCCTCACGCACGGCCAAAATCTTGGGATCATTCTTGCTGTGAGGAGTAAAGTTATCGGTATTACATCCGACTGGCAACACTTCAATTTTATCACCGTTTATGCCGTCGCGTACATACATCTCCTTCACCCAATTCGAAGTTACAAGTATAAGAGGCAACGCATTTAAGACCTCCTGATAGTTTGCTATATACCCATCTGCAACCAGCCAGGGCACCGGTTGAACACCGTACCGTTGTGGATGAAGCACCAGTTGCGGCGTATGTCCCCAGTAGCCTATTCCTACAACGACATTTGGTTCAAACCAGCGGTAGTACCATTCTTTCTCCTGNNGTGTAAAGCAGATGTCCCTGTGTCGCCAGCCCTCCCGGTGAAGGCGGATAGTCATATAATAATAAAACTTTCATAATAAAACGTTTTTCAAATTTTCAAATTCATTAGTTTATTAAGCCATTCATTAGCTGCAGTGGGATCTGTAAATTGCCAGAATGATTCTGCCCTGGGTGTGGTTTCTGCCTCGAAACTATTCTTTTCAAATCCATATGTTTCGGTAATTATTTGATATTTTCGTAGCCATATCCGTCTCAAGAGTGTCCGATAGCTATTTGCATTTTCTATGGCGACAGGATAGTGTTTTTTGTTATCGTCGGTGTAAGCAAAGACCCATAATTCTCCGGTTGAAATTTTTCCGGCATTCCAGAGTTTAATCACTGCTTTTCCAGCCTCTTCATGCCTGCGATGTTTTGTATATTCTCCGGTTGGATTATGAGTAATTATCAGATCAAAATGTTTAGCTGGTAATAAGTTAAGAATAACCTGTTCAACCTCATTTTCAGCCAATGGCTTTTGTTCAGGGCCATCATCAAGGTCGCCCATAATCCCTTCGGAGTTAAGAATTTTTAATGAATTATAAAATTTGGTGGAACGGTCTTCATCGTTTAACCTGGAAAGGCAGACAATAAACCATTGCCATGAAGGATGGCTGAGTATTGTTCCTCCGGCCCATAATGTTTCATCATCGGGGTGGGCTATAATTACGGCAACACTCTTTACTGGCAAACGATCCATATCATACAGATGAATTAATTAATTCTCACTTGCAGCTTTTTAACTCACCCGTATGACTTAAAATCATATTAAAAATCATGAATATGAGTGTACGGAAGAGAAAAGCTATTTTCATTTTGAGGAATCAGGTTAAATATTGTTATACAAAGATCAGCTACACTGAAAAGATATATGTTACATAACTTTTTAATAATTTTACATTATTCACGTATTTTGATTAGTTCAGGCCTTTTAATTAATGAAGTCAATCTGACCTTTTACCTGATGACGAGAATATTACAAGATCAATTCTGAAACTTTGTTCAAATATGTAATGAATTATACCTGTAAAGAAGAAATTCCATTTAGTGGTAGTCTTATATGGGTGAACCGGGAAACGGGTATCAGGCTCGTGTACCTTTTCGTTGGTTATGGAAGGAAGATTGGGAAATTTCCATATTCCTGATGCCGTTTGAGCCAATCTGACAAACCGGTTAAGACCCCACCAAACAGAATTTCAAAATTGTATTGATCGTTTTTGCAAAAATTCAATTCAGACATGCAGATTATTCCAGGGTAAATTTAATAAGCTCTGTATTAAACTTATGAGTCTCCTCAAGAAATAAACTGTGACCACTATTCTCAAAGGCGACTATATGTGAATCAGAGATTCCGGCTTTCATCTGACCTGCCAGATCAAAAGAACATATTTTGTCTTTTTTACCGTGCATAATCAATGTGGGAATTTTTATTTTTGCCAGATCCCCTCTCAGGTCCGTATCACGCAATGCGATTAAACACTGAGCTGTAGCATATGAAGAAGCACTTAAACAGATTCCGTTTAACCAGGTGCCTATACCTTCATTTAATGAACTTTCGGTAGCGGAGAATATTTTGGCGAAATCAGATAAAAGCTTTGGCCGATCCTTATAATTCAATTTGATTAAACCGTCAACTGCATTGACAGGAAGATTATATGGAAAATCGTTGCGTTGTGTCCAGATTGGAGCTGCGGCACCGCACAAAGCCAGTTTGGCAATATGAGTTCCGTTGTATAATGATACATACCTGATCGCAATGGCTCCACCCATGGAAAAGCCAGCTAAAACAGCGTCTTTTATATCCAGGATATCCAAAACCTTCTCTATATCCGATGCATGTACATCATAATTATACTTCCCATAAGGTTTATCAGATTTACCGAATCCTCTTAGTGTAATACCAACAACCCGGAAATTGTTATTTATCAGATCGTTATACTGGTATTCATACATTTCATCACTTAATGGCCATCCGGGTATTAATACAATAGGTCTTCCTTCACCTGCATCTGTAATATGCAGTCGAACATTGGTTTCTACTTCAATATATTCAGCTCTGGATATTCCTGACTTTGTTTTATCAACTACTTTTTCCATAATTTTAAATATTAGTTATTAATGTTCCTGATTTTTCACTTAATACGCTAAAGAGATATTGATTTTATTAAACAGATGAAACAAACTTCTTAAACTGGTAGTTGAATACATCAGGGTTCTCCATATTGCTTAAATGACCGGCACGTTTTATTATACCCAGGCAGGAGCCTTTAATTTTTTCATGCATAAATTTGGCCGCTGTGGGAGGCGTTACTTTATCTTCTTTTCCTACCATAATAAGCACAGGCACTTTTATTTCCGAAAGTTTTCTGCATGTTTCTTTGCGCTTACACAAAGCAAGCAAGGTATTGCAGAGCGATTGTTCAGAAGTACTTATTATCATCTTCCTTACTGCCACAATTTCTTCTTTTCGTGTAATGAAAGATGAAGGTGAAAAAAGATTTTTTATACTCTCATCTGCATACTTTTCCACTCCGTTTTTCCTGATGTTTTCAATTGCCATCATCCGTTTTTCTATTGCCTCTGGGGAATCGGCAATGCAATTGGTATCACTCAATATAAGAGCATCAAAACGTTCAGGAAAATTTAAAATGGCACTTAATGAAATGTATCCACCCATGGATAATCCACACAATACGGTTTTATCAATCTTCAGGATATCCATTAAACTGATCAGATCGTTAACAAAAAGTTCAATTGAGAAATCCACGTTCCCGGAATCAGAGTCCCCATGTCCGCGAACATCATATGTAATTACATGATAATCATCTTTTAGCGCCTGCACCTGGACCTTCCACATTGACTTATTAAAAGGGAAGCCGTGGATAAAAATGAGGAACGGAGGTCCATCCTTTCCATCTTCGGTGTAACTCATCATAATATCATTGATTGCTAGCCGGGAATTGATTTTTAAATAGCTCATGATAATACGATTTTTTTAAAGTGTTCTGAACAAGAATATTTCAAACATTATGTTGGAATGAGTTTTTGAAAATCATACAAAGGTGATGTTGTTTATCATGGGAACTATTACACAACTTTTGGAAAGTGTTACATCATTTACATATTCTTAAACAGGTTATGTCTGGTTATCAGATTCTGGCTATACAATCTCAGGTTGCTGTATTTATTGCAACATCTGTTGCTGGTACCTTCCCTGAGACATGATCAGCATAAGCCCGGGTAAACTCTGCGCCATAAAAGAATATCATGGAAGAATAACTCACCCATAAAAGAAATAATATAATTGAGCCGGCTGCACCATATGCCGAACCCGGATTTGTTTTACTTAAATAAAAACCGATAGCAGTTTTTCCAAGTAAAAAAAGTAAAGCTGTTAAACCTGAACCCAGCCACAAATGTTTCCATTTAATTTTTGCATCAGGTATCATTTTAAACATAAGTGCAAACAGTAACAAGACGACTCCAAATGAAATAATAAATTTGAGTACATAAAAAATCACAAGAATAAGGTTTGGCCAGTTATTAATGACCCAGCTGCTCAAAGCTGCAAGAATAGTGGTGATAATTAATGAGATTAATAACAAAAAACCAATGGATACGATCAGTCCAAATGAAAACAGGCGTGTGCGTATCAGCGTGAAAATGGCTCTATGTGGTTTGACTTTTACTTCCCAGATAATATTTAATACCTTTTGTAATTCGACAAATACTCCTGTTGCACCAAGAAGCACAACAACTAATCCAATAATAGTTGCAAGCAATGATTTATGGATATTGCTAATGCTGATAATCATATCTTTAACCTGTTTGGCTGTCTCCACACCCATTATTGAAGCTATTTGTGTATAAAGGTTACCTGTGACCACATCACGTTTAAAAAAAAGGTTGGAGATAGAAAGTATCATTACCAGTAAACCAGGAATGCTGAAAATAGCATAATAAGCAATAACGGCACTTTGCATAAATGGATCTTTATCCCACCAGCGTCTGGCGGCAGATCCGGCAATTTTAAGGATGGATTTTATTTTTTTCTTATAGAGCATCAGATTAATGATTAAAATGACTTTATCAATATTCCCGATTTTCCCTCTTAACGGGTTTTCCATTTTCAATTGAACTATCGCTTAACCTTCTATGACAATCAATAAACAGGATGATGCTATTTAGAGTTTTTAAGTTCACTAAGGAGTTCATTTAAATCAACAGTAGCGTAAGTAGATGCGTAGTCTGACATGCCATAAGGAACAATAAGAGTTCTGTTATGGATGATTGAACCGCAGGAGTAAACTACATTAGGTACATAACCTTCCCTTTCTTCACTATTGGGAGACAATAAAGGCGTCTTTAGTCTGCCAATTTCATTTTCAGGATTATTAAGCTCATATAGAGATGCTCCTAAAACGTATTCCCTCATTGGACCTACTCCATGTGTTATAATCAGCCAGCCTTCTTCCGTTTCGATAGGGGAGCCGCTATTTCCCACCTGTACAAGTTCCCACGAATATTTTGGTTTCTGAATAAGTTTGGCCTCGCGCCAGATATTAATATTGTCTGAAAAGGCTAAATAATTATTTATCCCGTTTATTCTGCAAAGCATGGCATATTTCCCGTTAATCTTTCTGGGAAACAGTGCCATTCCTTTGTTCTGTGCCAGTTCTCCATGAAGAGGTAAACCTTTGAAATGATAGAAATCTCTGGTTGAAAGTAACTTCGGCAAAATAGAAATGCCATCATATGCAGTAAGGGTGGCATAATAAATAACTTCGCCGTTTTCCTGAATGAACCTAACAAAACGTGCATCTTCAATGCCATTTTTTTCAGTGTCGGAGATTGGGAAAATCACTCTCTCAGAAATTGCCGAGTCGAGTGAGAATTCAATTTCATAATGCGACCGAGCGAGCCACACCATTTGATTAATGATTAGTTCTTTCTTTGGCGTAAGCTTATGTGTTTTTCTTGTTTCTGCCACTGCCCTTTTCAATTCACCATATGTAAATCTGTCTCCCAGTTTCTCCAATACAAAGAGCGGTGATAGCTTGTTGTCGAAATCATGCATTTCATCCAGCTTCTTAATAAATGATTTTTTATGATAAATATGCCTTTTAATCCGGTCAGCTTCTGCCAGCATTTTACCCACAGGTTCAATAATCAGATTATTGTTTTTGTCAATTATTGCTGAACGAAAAACTATGGATGAAATATGTCCTTCCCCGGTTGCCCTGAAACTAATGATCACTCTTTTTTCATCCGTTCCTGTTTCCGATTGATCAGGATCTTCCACGATTGATGGATTAAAAAAGGCTGCCGATTCAATTGAGTATTCCATTGTGAAATAGGAACCGATAAGCTCTTTTCGTGAATGATTAACTTTGGCTGGTTTTATACCTAATTCACTGAAAAATCCAGCCAGTTTATTGAAGTGTGTTTCAAATATCAGTGAAATATTTCTGTGGCGTCTGGAATAACCTCTCAGCACCTGGCTTAATGCAACGAAGACCTCACTATCAGACATAGCTAATACACTAAGTATGATATTTTTGCTTCTTTCACCTGAAAAATTACAGAATCGTGTTATTACCCTGGTCGGATCAGGGGAGAATTTGCAATCCTTCCGGGTGACTGTTACATTCATGGTTCCGATTTGATTACTTAAATATTTTCCTGGTTATTCCGAATGTATCCGCAACGAAAAAATATGAAGCAAGGTTCGATGAATTTTCCTTTACCTGAGAAAGTGTCGCTTCTTCTATTATTGATTTCTTTTCAGAATGGACCAAGTAGCGGTTACCATATATTCTATCTTTTTCATTATACTTTTCAACTGTCATTCGTGCCATCAGGTAACTTACTGTAGATTCTGCCCCCTGGTTGAGATTCACATGGGTCTCTTCCAATCCGTCGTAACAACCTCCGGTACATGGGTTATAAATTATCTGATGTAAACGGTTATTTCCTAAAAACCAGTTAAATGCAGTTTCCATATTTATAAGGTAGTCTTCATCATCAAATACCTCATAAAATTTATTCAATGTCATAATTGTATAAGCGACGTCAATGGGTTGTTCCCCAAAATGACCTGCTATCTGACCCCTTTGCAACCAGTTTTTATTGGTAATTACCTCTATCCCGTTTTCATTAAAAATTTTAGACAACAGGAAATCAAATGATGACAGGGCTATTTCTTTATAAATTGTCTCTCCTGTTAACAACCAGGCATACAGCAGGGCTTCAGGTAATATGCTGTTTGCATAAGTAAGATAACCTTCAAACCATTGCCATTTTTCATTGGATTCATGTTTATACATCTCTACCAATCTGTTTGCCAGGGTTCTTACAAGAGTAAGGTTGTCTGGCGATTTTCTCGCCCTCTGATAATAATACAACCCTTTTATGGCAAAGGCCATTGCCCGGGTGGAATATATTGTTTCAACACGGGGAATAGCTTTTTGAAAGATTGCTATAGCCTCAGCACTTGTCTTTGCGGGGAGTAACTTTTTTTCCGAAATCACATATCCCAGTGCCCAGATAGCCCTTCCATTTGCGTCATCCAGGTTTGAAGTTTTGTTTTGATCTGTAAATTTGTTTTCAATATCTACATAGTTTAAAAAGTCACCGGAAGGTTGCTGACAAAGTTTAATAAAACTGAGATATTTATTTACATACCATATACTTTTGGTATCGCCTGTTTGAAGGAAATGCATGTACATGGCTACCATTGATCTGGCATTATCGTCAAGGGTGTAGCCGGAACAGAGGTCAGGTTGGTTGATTTTTGAAAACTGAATGATTCCCGTGTCGGTTGTCATTTGTTTTATGTGGTTCAGATTAATAACCGGGAGATTATATTGAAGTGTTATTTTTTCGTGGGCTATTTTTTCGAACAGCATTGTATGTTCAACGGCAGAATTTTCCCAGGCTGTAGAGACTATTTTCTGCAAAGTATTTACGCTGATATTCCTTCTTAATGAATTATCGTTCAGTAACCGGATAACACCATCAGCCAATTGTTTTGAATTGCGAAAATCAAAAATAATTCCTGTATCCTCGGTTAATACTTCCTTTGCATGAGGAATAGGAGTTGATATTATAGGGCAGCCACAACTCATTGCATAAGCAAATGTGCCGCTAACAGCCTGGTTAGGGTCATTTGTAGTGAACAGATATATATCAGTAAGTTGCAAATATTCAAGCAAATCCGGCAAAGGCAAATAGCTGTTGATAAATTTTACATGTTGAGTTAAATTTTTACTGACTATCATTGCCTCAAGGCTGTTCCGGTATTGTTCTCCTTCCTCTTTCAAAACTTCAGGATGGGTTTTTCCTATTACAAGAAATATTACATCAGGATTTGTTTTTATAATGGCCGGCAGCGCTTCCAATGTAGTTTCAATGCTCTTTCCCGAACTTAACAGACCAAACGTAGTAAGAACTTTTCGGCCTTTGATACCATATTTTTTTTTCAGAGATTCTCTGTTTAAATGAGGCACCAGGTGAGTACCATGGGCTATAACTGATATCTTCTTTTTTGGTAAATCATAATCGGTGATTAATATCTTAGCCGAATTATGAGTCATAACGATGATTGATTCACATGCTGCGGCAATTCTATTTATATTGGATTTCAACTTCTTATCAGGATTTGGCAATACCGTATGGAAAACTACAATAACCGGTTTTGTAAGGCTGTTTAAAAATTGAATAAATGGCTCTTCCTGTTTGATAAAAAAACCAAACTCATGCTGGATCAGAACAATTCTAATCTGATCGTCTTTGTTAATCTTCAAAGCCAGTTTCCCGTATTTGTCAGCTAATGAAGTCTTAAGAACATATTTTACCTCATTGGTATACTGAAAATATTCATCACCTGATTCCAGCGCACAAACTTTTATAGACAAAGTGTTGCTGAATTTGTTATTCAGCGCCTTTATCAAATCCTGGGAATAGGTAGCTATCCCGCATACCCTAGGCGGGAATGAGGTTATAAACAATATTTCAGCACGATCAATGGTTTTCTTAACCAGAGATTTTTGTTCACGTACTATTGAAGTCATTGAAGAAAGCATGGAATTATCAAAACCAAGTTCTTCGTGATTATATAAAAGTTCGCCTATTTGTTTTAAACCTGATTTATTTTTCATCTTTCCCAGCCTGTGTTAATAATTCTTTCAATAATTCAGATAAACTAACCGATGCGCATGCAACATGTGAATCAGCCGCTCCGTAATAAATAAATAGTGTATCGCCAAACAGGGCGGTACCCGTTGGAAAAACTACGTTATTAACATCTCCTTTTAGTTCCCATTCATATTCCGGTGAAAATAGAGCATAAGGCAATCGCGATATTACTTTTCCTGGATTATCCAAATCGAGTAAAGCTGCTGCACATGCAGAATATACCATTCCCTTGGCAGTTTCTTCGGCTCCATGGTAAATCAACAACCATCCATGTTCAGTTTCTATCGGAGGGCAACCACTCCCAATATAGCCTGATTCGTGGGCAAATAAAGGGTCGATGAGAATATGTTCCTGCAGTTTAAGAAAATAATTCTCCCAGAATTTCATGGTGAGATCCGCTAAATTTTTCACTGAGACTATCTGAATACCTGGCCTGATCCGGTGAAGAAATACGAGATTCTCTTTGATTCTTCGGGGGAAAAAAACTACATTTTTGTCCCATAACATCACTTTTTTTTCAGGATCAGCCACAGGATTATAAAACTTATTATCGTGGTAATATCGTTCATCAACGCCATCTGACTGTACCAGAGATATAAATCTTGCAAAGGTGATAGGAGGAACAATGAGTCCCTGTTTTTTAAAATGCACTAAATCTTTCGATGTGGCTAATGCTCCCCGTGCATTTGTACCATCATATGCTGTATAAGACAAATAATACAGATCATCAATCTTTACAATCCGGGGATCTTCAACACCATGCTTTTCATATTCGAATTCAGGGACCATAAATGGCTCATTCCACCTTTCAGCAACTGTTAAAGGACCATCAAGTCTGCAATAACCAATAGTTGAAAAATTCCCTTTTTGCACAGATCTGTAGAAAAGATGAACGCTTCCACCTTCCTGCATGGCCGCAGGATTAAGTACCCCTTCGTTTTCAAATTCCAAATCTGTTTTTGACAATATAATTCCTTCTTTCTTAACTTTTATCATGGGGAATATTTCTTAATATTATTATCTTAAAATTACGCCTGGACATATCACTTAGATCCCATTCTAATTGTTCTGTCTATTTCAACTGATGTGACCTTCTTTTTTTCAAAAAAGCCGGAAAGGGCTTCTTTTAAATCATCAAATTTTACAGTGATACTGTCAATCAATTCATTAAATCTTTCTTCAAACGGCTCTGCAAAAGCGTCAATCTTTTTTGATAATCTATTGCGGGACTTCCAGGCCTTAATGCGCATAAACAATAGAACAAACAGTGCACCACTTACAATACCAGCCAATATACCCGACAATCGCTTTCCTGATCTCATGGAGAAAAATTTAGATTTAATCTGTTCTGCCGTGAAAACCCCTGATTATTAATATAATAAATGTAATTAATAATGGAGTTTTTAATGAAGAATCTATAATGCAGAAATAAGCTTATGAATCTCTTTTTTTGTTTTACCAAGCTTAATCTGGAGTCGTTCAATTATCTCATCCTTTTTGCCATCAATCAGCAATAGATCGTCATCGGTGAATACAGAAAATTTTTGTTTAAGCCTCCCTTTTATCGCGTTCCAGTTACCATCAAATTCTGTCATGTTCTTCATAAATCTTTTTGCTAAATGAATTAAAATTCACTAAGCAAAGGTGAGTAACTAAAGCCGAGGAACTGTTACAGAACTTTGACAAAAAGTTACATTATTCACACATATAAGTTCAGCGATAATTAGGAAACATACCAGCGATCCAACATCTATTTTATTAAATTCCAGAATGAAAAAAGCTAACAGATTTTAGACCAGTTTTTAGCTAAACCAAAAAATTCCTTATCGAAATGATTATTTAAAACGGGATGACATCCTCTCCATATACCATTCTAATGATTTTTCTAATTTCTGAGCATCCAAAATGGTGGCAATGACCTTATGTAACCTTAAAAATGCGGTTTCGTTCTTTACTATATAATCAAAAGCCTTATGATGCATGCAGTTTATAGCCACCTCAATTTTATCCTGTGCGGATAACATAACTACAGGAATACCGGGATTGATTGCTTTTATTGCTTCCAGAGTTTGTATGCCATTCATTGCATTTTTATCAATGCTATCAAGGCGATAATCCAGGATGATCAGATCCGGAGCGTGTGATAAATTTTCTACACAAATTTCTCCTGTCGTATATGTTTCAAGTTTAAAATCGGGATATTGGAGAAATTCAATTTCGATTAATTTTAAATAGATTGCATCGTCGTCTACCACAAAAAGTTTTATTTTATTTTTACTATTCATCACAAAGTGTTTTTAATCATATTAATCTCTTCTTCCAATTCTATACATGCCTGATTACAAACGTCTTCAAGCCGTGTGACCAGGTCGTGTATTCTTTCTGTCTGTTGCCGGGTGCCGGCATATTCCTGAACTTTTTTTGCCATGTTTTCGAAATCAGCATTTATTCCCACAATTGAAAATGAGGGGATTAATTTATGTATTGTTGTGGATAATAAATTCCATTCCTTAGAATATGAGCTTTGTTTCATAGTACTGATTAATGGCGGGGTTTGTTCCAGATAAAGTGAAATCATCTCCATCATTAATGCTTTATTGGACTTCGTATGTAGTTTTAAAAAATCCATGTTTGTGCATTTTATCCTTATGTTTTCATCCTTTAGGAGATCAGTATGTTCGTTTAACCGCATGTTTTTTTTAACAAACGCGATTATTTTACTATACAATAATTTATCGTCAACAGGTTTTGCGATGTAATCGTTCATACCAACAGCCTTGCATTTCGCTAAATCAGCTGTGGTCACATCAGCTGTCAAGGCAATGATGGGAATAAGAGAATTCATGGTATGCCTTATATATTCTGTTGTTTCAAATCCATTCATTTCAGGCATCTGCAAGTCCATCAAAATAATATCGTAAGTTTTAACCTGAAGCTTTTCGATGGCTATTTTCCCATTGGTGGCAATATCGCATTCAAATCCGAAATCATCCAAAAGTGTTCTCATTAATAATTGGTTGAGCGCAATATCTTCGACAACCAATACTTTTATGTCTGTGATTTCAGGATCCAATTCAACTAATTCAGGTTCTATCTCGACGTCCGCTTTTGTTTTCTGAAAAGGCAAAATAAAACTAAAAGTTGAACCCTCATCAATTTTACTTTTTACAGAAATGCTTCCATTCTGCGGTTCCACCAATTGTTTGACAATGGCAAGTCCTAATCCTGTTCCGCCGTATAGCCTGGCAGTATTGCTGGAAGCCTGCTGAAAGTTGTCAAAAATCTTATCTATTTTATCTTTTGCAATTCCGATTCCTGTATCTGAAACGGAAAATTGTATTGTTACTTTCTCATCATCCTGACTCAGCAGTTGAATACTCACTGAAATCTTGCCTTTTGATGTAAATTTGACTGCATTACTTACGAGATTTAAAATGATCTGGTGCAAACGAACAGGATCGCCAAGCAATACCTCAGGAATCCTGTCATCATATTCTTTGATCAGTATTAAATTCTTCTCCTGAATTTTTGTCTCAAACAAATGAAGCATAGCGGCTATGGATAGCGACATTTTGAAGGGTATTTGTTCAAAAGTCATTTTCCCGGCATCTACCTTTGCCAGATCAAGTATATCGTTAATGAGCACGATTAAAGCATCACCACTCATTTTTATGGATGTCAGATATTCTTTTTGTTTTGCTGACAATTCTGTTTTCAACAATACCTTTGTAAATCCAATAATCGCATTCATCGGAGTGCGGATTTCATGGCTCATATTAGACAAAAACTGTTGTTTTGTCTTCACTGCATTTTCTGCAATCAGGGTGGCATTTTCGGCTTTAATTTTTGCCTCCTGAGCTAATTGGGTTGCCATCTCGGCAAATACAATCGCTTCTGTCAATTCTGTAGCTATTCTTTTTTGGTCGGTAATATCTCTGGCTACAACAACTACACCAAGAACATTTTCTCTATCATCCTTGTAAACCGATCCATTGAATAACACATCGGTAAGCTTGCCATCCTTATGACGAAGTGTAAGAGGATAATCCGCAACAGAACCATTTGCAAAAACTTGCTGATAAACCTCACTGGCCTTTTGCGGTTCGGTGAAATAATCAAAGAAGTCGGTACCGGTCAATTTTTCGCGGGTTATCCCCGTAATATTCACGGTTGCCTGATTCATGTCGGTGATCTTACCTTTTGGGTTTATAGTAATTAATGGGTCAAGACTGGCTTCAATAAGGCTAAGAGAGTATTGGGAAGCTAATTTTAATGAATAGCTGAATTTTTCAAGTTCCTTATTTGCAATTTCCCGTTTTTCTTTTTCTTCGTTTTGAAATATAAGTTCCTTGGCTGCAATTATTAACTCTGATGCTCGTTTTTCTTTTTCTTCGTTTTGATAGACAAGCTCTTTGTCAGCAATTATTAGCTCAGCTGCGCGTTTTTCTTTTTCTTCGTTTTGAAAGACAAGTTCTTTGTCAGCAATTATTAACTCTGCCGCCCGCTTTTCTTTTTCTTCGTTTTGATAGACAAGTTCTTTGTTAGCAAGTATTAGCTCTGCCGCCCTTTTTTCCTTCTCTTTGTTTTGAAAGACAAGTTCTTTATTAGCAAGTATTAATTCTGCTGCACGTTTTTCTTTTTCATCGTTTTGAAAAGCAAGTTCTTTGTTGGCAGCTCTTAATTCTGTCGCCCATTTTTGCTCTGCAATATCTCTTGCCACCACTACTGCACCAAGCACCTTCCCTCTTGCATCTTTATAAACAGATCCATTGAATAATACATCTGTAAGCCTGCCATTTTTATGGCGAAATGTAAGAGGAGAATCGGTAACAAATCCCTTTGCGAATACTTCCTGATAAACCTCAACCGCTTTTTGTGGTTCCGTAAAATAATCAGAGAAGTTTGTGCCAATAAGTTTTTCACGTTCAATACCGGTTATGTTCACCTTTGCCTGATTCATATCAGTGATTATACCTTCAGTATTGAAAGCAATTAATGGATCAAGACTGGCTTCTATTAAACTGCTGGCATATTGAGATTCATGTAACTTCGTTCTTTCCATTGCTGACCACTTATTTGATAATGAGCTTCATATAGTCTACTGCCATAAATAGTATTGAGATAAACTACTCCTTCACTGTCTGTTACAACAATCTCAATCACAGCTAGATAAATGAGCTATTTTTATCTGTTTTTTATATTTTAAAAGTTGGAAAGTATTGGTATTAATTATCAAATTGTTACACAATTATTTTTAATAGTTACATAATTCACATGTGGTTTCTGAAGTTGGTTACTTATTGAAACAAAGACTAATTCAGGAATACTATGAAAGCGGAAAAGAGAATTTTAAAGTAACCTCATTTAAAGCTCCTTATTCAGTTTTATTTTTCTTAAATATCGTTTTGATTTTTAACAATGGAGGCATGGTATCGCCTAATAAAAATCCCCATGGTTTCAAGGGCTCTATATGGTCGCAAATGAGTTTTATTATTGCAAGCAATGGCATAGAAAGAAACATTCCGGGTATACCCCATATAGCATTTCCGACAAGAACCACTATTACGGAGAATAATGCATTAATTTTTATTTTTGAGGCAACTATGTAAGGGACGATGTAATGATTATCTACCAGCTGGATGAAATAATATGCTGCCAGAACGTAAAAAGCGTACCAGGGAGATGCTTTGGTGACCAGGGCTACCATCATAGGCATTGCAACTGCGATGATTCCTCCGATATACGGAATAACGTTGAGCAATGCTGCCAGAATACCAAGTATAAAAGCATATTCAATTCCAAGAATCAAAAGCGCTGCTGTATTCATAGCAGCCATTAAAACAGCTTCGATAAACAACCCCACAAGATAGCGTTGAATTACAGTTTTGATCTGCGATACCATTTCCTTCACATGGCTTTCGTAGTTCAATCCCGAGAGCCTTCTGACAAACTCCATTAACAAAGGTTGATAGAATAGTATCATAAAAATATAAAAGGGAATTAACAGTAATACTACCAATCCATTACCGAGAATGACGATGGATTGTCCGATTGCAGCAGTACTGACATTTACTATTTCACTCTGGGTTTTTGTAATCCAGTCGTGGATTTTCTGAGGATCTATGTTGAAATATTCGGAGGCGTCTGTGATGTTCTGATTAAGCAGAGCAGTTAATTTATCTGCAAGTAATGGCCATGATTCACCGAAACGGCTTGCCTGAGAAAATAGAACAGTTCCAAAAGCTGCCAATGCTAAAAAGGTGAGAAACATTGTGAGAATTATGGCCAGTATCCTGTTTACTTTTATCCTGACCATAAAATTTACTACAGGATGTAGTACAATAGCAATGATTACAGCGAAAACTAAGGGAATAAGGATACTTTTTGCAATATACATTATTGCCAATAAAGCAATTAAGCCCACAAGAAAAATGGACACTTTTGCGTAAAATGGCAATTTTGAGTCTTCACCGGACACGGCTTATGTAATTTATTTCTTTTTTTGGAAAAAATGCTGGATCAGAGCCTGCCCGACTGATTTGATTATTTCGGAATTTTGAGTAACCAGGTTTGTTACGCCAATCTGAAGAACAGAACCAAAAAGTTTTCTTATCAGGTTACCTGATGTCCCCACAAATATCTTTTTTGAAAGGAAGCCACCAAGCAAACCCATTGCAGTACCTGAAATATTATCAATCAGATGAGGTGTTGAGGAAATCTCCTTCAATGCATTTCTCAGAAGATTGGCAGGTTTTAAACTTTCGTAAGTAAGAAATAATTGTTCCCTCAGAAGTTGCCCTTTTATGCTTTGTTCAGCTTCCAGAAATTGAATTGCATCTTTAAGATCTGCTGCAGAAGTTATGTTTTGCATATGTTTTTATTTAAGCACACGTTTGATGAAATAATTTCCTACGAGCCTCTTGATCCAATTATGCATAAAGAAATGAATGACAATTCCGACCAGAATATAAAACGCAGCTACCACAAAGAAACCCCAAAATGGTTTTCCCAGGATATCACCCAGCCAAAAAGCTATTCCAAGATTTAAGAACAACATGAAAGTAACAATAAGCACAAAGACAACAGATTGTGGCACCAGAGAAGATACAATATCCGTTGTCTTTTCAAGTGTTTTGAGTTTAGCTAACTCAAGACTCGTTTTACCATAATCGGTAGCCTTTTCAAACAGCGATTCCAGCAACTTAGTATTGTCTTCCATGTCTTCCGTCATGATAAAGTTCTGCAAACACAATCATTATCAGTTACCTGCATTTTTTGAAGTGTTGTTTGAGATTGTCAAAAGGAATACAGTTTCTTCCTGGGTTGTGAGACTGTATTTTATATTTTCGTCAAGTGTCATCAGCTGACCTTCATTAAGGGTAACGATATCCTTCCTGACATGAAATCTTAATCTGCCCTCAATTATCTGAACCGTAACAGAATCATTTGACTGAAATGACTTTATTTCCGTTCCTTCATGCATTGCAGTCAGAATAATCTGCTTTTCAGGGCTTTTTAAAAGAATCAGTGCATTGAGTTCCCCGTTTGCCCAGGTATAACTTTGTTTCATTGTNNAAATGGCGGATCGGTTCTCCGTTACTTGCTGCGAAGTCAGCGAACATTAAGAATTTACCTTAGGGGATCGAAGATTCTTCGTAGCTTGCTGCGAAGAACTTCAATCTAATCATCCGTTAGCGGTTTTTGTCGCTTTTTTAGCTTCTGAAACTTTGGTCTTGGTTTGTTCGGCAAAATCAGAAACTTCCTCCTTAACCTCATCCATCTTGACTGATATGTTATCGATAAAATCATCGAATTTTTCTTTTAAAGAATCCACATAGTCTTCTCCTTTCTTAGCGATTTTTTTACGGGTTTTTTCCCCTTTGTCGGGAGCAAATAAAATCCCCAGCAATGCGCCGGCAGCAGCACCAGCCAATATACCAAGTAATACTTTTCCTGAATTCATGATCTTTTAATTAATTGATTATAATAATACAATAAGCAATATGACAATAAGTACAATAGCACCAACTGAAAGATAAACGCCTCCGCTGATATCGTGAAGTCTGTGGTTGATAGATTTTACTTCTTTGCGCAGGCTTTTCTTTTCTGCCGATTTCATATTCGTCTTGTCCATTGAGTTTATCTCATTTAACCTTAGTTCAAGGTTCTTGGCCTCTACTGATTCTGCAGGTTTTGGAGCTGGCAGCGTTGTAGGCTCAGTCCGATTTGCTGCATTTAACTGAAGAGGTATTAGTGTGAATGATAAGCATGTCATCATTAAACAAATAGCGAGTTTTTTCATGATAATATAATTTGATTTAATTTAATTAGTTGTTGATTTAAAGCACCCTTCTGCCTTGAATAACCCGAAGTATTATTGCAATTACAGCAATAACAAGGAGTATGTGTATGACACCACCCATGCTGTAACCGATAAATCCTATTGCCCAGGCGATGATCAAAATTACTGCTACTATATAAAGTAAATTTCCCATGATATTTATTTTTAATTGTTTATAAAAGAACCAATACTAATATTACAATAAGAATTATTGCACCGGCTGAAACATAAATTACGCCTCCATTTCTGTTATGACGTTCATTTGAGCGCAGTTCAACTGGTGAATTTTTCTTTTCCTTGGGAATCAATTTTGAAGTATTTGTTGAACTAAACAGGTCAGCCCTTTTCAGTAATGCATTTATTTCTGTTGATTCGACAGGCACCGGAGGTTTTGTCACAACCGGGGAGGCTGGTTTATCAGTGGTTGCTGCATTTGACTGAAGAGGAAGTAATGCAAATGACAAACATGTCATCATTAAACAGATAGCGAGTTTTTTCATGATAATATGATTTTATTAATAGAAAATTTAAAGTACCCGTCTGCCCTGGATAACTCGAAATATTATTGCAATTACTGCAATGACAAGAAGTATGTGAATGGCACCACCCATACTGTAACCGATAAATCCTATTGCCCAGGCAATTATTAAAATTACCGCTATGACATAAAGTAAGTTTCCCATGATTAAAAGTTTAATTGATTAGTGTTTATATGTTTGGAATTTAAGTTCATTTTTAATAATGTTGAATTTATATCTCAAAAGAACTTGACAAAGTTAGGGCTCACTATTCCAGTAACCGTTATATAATTTTTGGAATAAGTTACATCATTCACATATTCAGATTGGATAAAAAGAAGATAAAACTGCTCCGCCTGATAAGGAATAGTAATATAGTTTTTTGAAAGGGGTTAAAGTCGATTACAGGCTCCCGAGTGTAAATCTCTTTTTATGCTTCAGGTTTTTAAAATGAGAAGGTGTAAGCCCGGTCATTTTCTTAAACTGGTTTGACAGATGGGACACACTGCTGTAATGAAGCTTCCAGGCAATTTCGGTAAGATTTAGCTCATCGTAAACAAGGAGCTCTTTTACCTTTTCTATTTTATTGGCAAGGTAAAACTGTTCAATGGTAGTCCCTTTAACTTCGGAAAAAAGATTGGAAAGATATGTGTAATTATGATTGAGTTTTTCACTCAGATAATCCGACAGATTTATTTTAATTTGTTCATCATTATAATGGATTAGTTCAATAATGATAGTTTTAATTTTTTCTACCAGTATTTTTTTATTATCCTCCATCAATTCGAGTCCTGTCAATTTCAGGGCAACGCTCAGGTTGTCTAATTTTTCTTTTGAAATTTTTTCCGTTATTTCAACTTCCCCCAATTCAACGGCTGAGTAAGGAATTCCAAGTTTATCAAGCTCCGATTTAACAACCATCTGGCATCGGATACAGACCATATTTTTTATGTACAGTTTCAATTTTTCTTCTCTTCGGATCTATAATCCTGTAATATGCAAATATAAGACTTTTTATTAAGTTCTAAAACGAAAAAGTTAGCTAAGGAATATAAAAATATTCCTGATCAACATATAATGCACTTACGGTAATTGATTTTGCAAACGCTGTAATTAAATATCATAGAGAGCAATTACATTACAACACACTAAGAATCAGAAAACTTCACCCATGTTAAAGAAAAAGCCATGCGAACCCCTGATTCCAAATCCATAATCGATTGCCAGATTGGTACCCGAGTATTTGTTTATCTTAATTCTCAGGCCGAAACCTGCTCCCGGAATTATTGGGCGAATATTATCTGAAATACTATTGGGAATTGATTGTGCATTTCCAAATATAACGCCTCCCAAAAGGCCATTACCGGTTAATGAAAACCTGTATTCCGATTCAAAGTAAATCAAATTTCTTCCTGTATATCTTCCCGGAGCGTATCCG
Organism: Bacteroidales bacterium; assembly: GCA_003141495.1. Classification (GTDB taxonomy): domain Bacteria; phylum Bacteroidota; class Bacteroidia; order Bacteroidales; family VadinHA17; genus LD21. Next base: position 7,164 of record PLMC01000093.1, on the reverse strand, counting down.
CGACCTGTAGTGGAATAATTATCCCAGCCGATACTTGGCAGATCCAAATAGGGTGGAGTTCCTGATAATGTAATTACATTATAACTCCAGAAAGCAAGAATATTGTTTGAAGAAACCGGTAATTTTAGGTAACGTCTTATATCTATCAATAATGACTGCCAGTTTTTGTTGCTTCCAAGAAAAGTGAGTTTTGGCCTGACCTGTATATTTGCATAAATACCCTTTTGGGGGTTCACTGAATTTTTCCGGTTATCATACTGAATATTTAAAGATATACCGGATGAGATTGACTGATTGCCTTTTTGGTACCTCATAAATTGATCCAGGTCTGTACCTGGCACACTGTCTGCTTCAATATTCCAGTGTAAGTCGAGGTTGTAACCCATTCCGACAAACAGGTTTGAAGCTATTTCGCGAAAGGCAACCTGGTAGAATCGTAAATATGAATAATCGATATGAAGAGGGTTAGAAAAAGTGCTTTTTGGCCCCAATCCGTAGGTTATGGTTGGGAATTTATAGTATCGCGTGTCGCCCGTAAGATGAAGCTTAAGCTTCTCAAAAAAGATATTGCTGATGACAGTAAACCAGTATTGGTTATAAACCGAGTAATTACCATTTATTAAAATGCGTGAATTTTTTTTCCGTTCATTATCCGAATAGAAAGTGGTGCTGGTGGCAATTACTCCGGTAAGTCCGGTGTGCAGTGAATAACCAACAACGGGAATGAGTGAAAAGAACGGGCCGTTGTCTTTCATTGACATGCTGTCTTTACGTAATTCCCGGGATAGAAGTTCCTGGAAAATATCAACAACATCTTTTTGCTGAATGATGGCGCTGTCATTGGGAGCGGTTTCTCCGGTTTGGCCCGAAATGAACTTTGAAAAGAATAACAGTATTATAGATACGGAGATTATTTTGCAATTATATATCTTCATTCAATCAGCAAGGCGATAAATTATGATGTAGGTTTTCATGTAATTCGGTTTGTTCAAAATTAGAGTTTTTATTTAATAAATTCTTTTAAATAAGTTGATAAAAAGTCCTTTTTAACCACAAAGTACACCAAGGAGGCACAAAGAGAACAAAGTTAAAACCCTATAATTCATTCCGATAGCTATCGGAACTTTGTGTTCTTAGTGTTTGTCCTTTGAGATCTTTGTGGTTAATGGATTTCAACTTTTTCAACAGCCATCAGGGGGAAGGGTTTAGAAAATAAAGGGGATGAATTTAATCAAAGGCATCAAATAACACAAAATTTATTATTTTTGCACTCCAAACTTACGGTCGGTTAACCGAGTGGCTAGGTAGCGGTCTGCAAAACCGTTTACGGCGGTTCGAATCCGCCACCGACCTCAACCACATTAAAACCCCCTTGATTATCAAAGGGGTTTTTTTATTGTGGGACAGTTATGTATGGGCAAATATTGAAAGCGGATACGTTTGAGTCTTAGGTGGATGAATTTTAAATTGACTTGTATTATAGATTTTCATAACTTTGGTTGAATCAAGTTCTACCTCATTTATTAAATGAGTTTTGGTTAATAAGATATAACTAATATAAAGCAAATAAGATGAGTACAAAAATGTTTATTTCAAGGTACGAGATACAGGCTTATTCTATCCTTCGGTTTGTAATAGGTTTTCTTTTTCTGTGGCATGGTTCACAAAAGCTTTTTAATTTTCCACCAGCTGGACAAGTTATACCTCCATACATAACGTTTATTGCAGGTCCGATAGAGTTCTTCGGCGGCCTTTTGGTAATGATTGGTCTTTGGACCCACTGGGTAGCAATCATTTGTAGCGGAGAGATGGCTTACGCTTATTGGACAGTCCACGGTACCCATGTGCTACTTCCCTTCCTAAACGGTGGTGAGTTGGCTATAATTTATTGCTTCCTGTTTTTGTTCATTTCAGCCAGGGGTTCCGGTGCATTCAGCATTGACCATTTTTTTGAGAAGAGAAAACAAAAATAGAGTCTGTAGTATCCTCAACCCGATAAAAATTTACCCGTCCCATAATCACAAATTTTCAGAAGGGGGTAAGTACTTATATAGACATAATATAAAAGAATCTTTTCGTGTTTATTTAGGTTTTTTACCAATTACAGGACATGTATAAAATTCATTTGTCTTAACCAAAGTTATCAAACCCAATGACGCAGCTGCTAATATGTCATTATCGGTAAAGAATTGTTGAGGTACCAATGTATTGAATACAATCTGTACTTCTTGCCACACTTCATTCATGCCATCACCAGGAATACCATCTAATACAATGATAAAACCCTGGAAAGCATCACAAATATAAATAAAATTGAAGCTTGGATTTTGATCAATTAGACTTTTTTCCGCTTGCGGAGGAAACTCAACAAAAAAAATTGAAAACATTTTCCCATCATAAAAAGCAGATATAGCATTTGTAGTGCCTTTGCTCTGAGCATTCACATCATTTTTTGCAGATTATAAAAAGAATAATATAGTACTAAGAAGAATTGTAGTGAAAAGAATGTTAATGGCTTTTTTCCCAATCTCAATTGAATTTAAGTTATTACTAAATCATTGCCTTTTAAAGTTCAATATTTTTAAACTGAAAGTTTTAAATTAAGAACCTTTGAAATTGAATATTGAACTACAAAGTTGCACCTCTCTATAATTAAAGTGTTACACATTTTGGGGAATAAGTTAAATCATTCAAATATTCAGATTGGATAAAAAGAAGATAAAACTACTCGCGATTATCAGGAACAGCAATATAATTTTTAAAAAGGGCTAAAATCAATTGCAAGCCTACAGTGGAGTTCTCTTTTTGTGCTTCAGGTTTTTAAAATGAGAAGGTGTAAGCCCGGTCATTTTCTTGAATTGGTTTGACAGATGGGACACACTGCTGTAGTGAAGCTTCCAGGCAATCTCGGTAAGATTGAGTTCATCGTAAGCAAGGAGTTCTTTTACCTTTTCTATTCTATTGGCAAGATAAAACTGTTCAATGGTGGTCCCTTTAACTTCGGAAAAAAGATTTGAAAGATATATGTAATTATAATTGAGTTTTTCACTAAGGTAACCGGAAAGGTTTATTTTAATTTGTTCATCATTATACTGGATCAGTTCAATAATGATGGTTTTAATTTTCTCGACGAGTATTTTTTTATTATCCTCCATCAATTCGAGTCCTGTCATTTTCAGGGCAACGCTCAGATTGTCTAATTGATCTTTTGAAATTTTTTCCGTTATTTCAACTTCCCCCAACTCTACCGCTGAGTAAGTAATTCCAAGTTTATCAAGCTCCGATTTAACAACCATCTGGCACCGGATGCAGGCCATATTCTTTATATACAATTTCGATTTTTCTTCTCTTCGGCGAATATCTTCTACTGAAATCTCTTTTTTCGTTTTTCCCGATTTTATTGTGGAAGCATTTCTGCCTTTTTTTGTTTTAATAAATGTATTTTCCATAGCTACTTAATTTTAGAAAGGTTTATAGATCCTCGTACTTTTAATATTTATGTAATCGATTACATATCAAATAAATGATTTATAAACATTAAGTATTTGCTTACCTGTTTTTTCCCATCGCTGTTTTTTTGCTTCCCTGTTACCAAAGGAATTAAGCATATCAGTTCCTGGAGATAAAATAAGATTATCATTCTCTTTTCTCCCTTCTCTTTCGTTACTGTTTTCAATATAGTAATTCTCTATTGAGAAACCTGTTTCAAGCTTAAAATGTTCATCGAGATAAGAATAATTATAGCCAAACTTCTGAATGATATAATTTGAGAAATCATTCCAAAGCTGTATTTTGTTTTCTACAAGCTCATGAATCAAATATCGGATTTCACTTACAATTCTTATGGAAGATGTATAAATCCGGATTAGATGCTTTCCCTGATTTAATGGGTTAATTAAAATAGCTTAAACACATAAGCAATTTATTACCAGTATTTTTTATTGTAATTAATTGACATTGAACTCAACTTGGCATATATTTGATAAATAATTGATAATGAATCTTTAAAGAAATCACTGTAGGAATGCAATCAGTCGGATAAAAATATTTTTAGTAAAACAGAAAGGAGGTGACAGATTCTTAATTATGAAATTGATTTTAAATGTTCAATTAAAAGATTGGAAACAAATATGAAAACACTTAAATATGGTTTGTTTATTTTGGTTGTTTTTATGATTGTACCTATTAATCTTCAGGCACAGTCTAAAGAAATTCCTGTAACGGCCTCATCGAAAGACGCTCTTAAATATTTTCTGGATGGAAGAGATAAATTTGATAATAATGAATTTATTGCTGCAGCTTCGCTTTTTGACAAAGCTATTCAGACTGATCCAAACTTCGCAATTGCTTATTTATATCGTGCACAATCGGGAGGTGGATATAATATCTACAGACAAAACCTCGATAAAGCAATTAGTTTTATCGGAAAAGTATCTGAAGGAGAAAAACTGGAAATACAGTATAGTCAGGCCTATGCAGAAGGGAATGGTCAGAAACAAAAAGAACTGCTTGATAAACTTTTAGTGTCATTCCCGTCTGATAAAAGAATCCAGGCAGTCGCTGGTACATATTATTTCAATATTAATGATTTTTCAAATGCACTTATTCATTTGTCAAAAGCCACTGAAATAGATAAGAACTATTCTTCAGCTTATAATATGATCGGTTATTGTCAGTCTGCATTAAATAATTACCAGGAAGCAGAAAAAGCATTTCAAACTTATATAAAACTGGTTCCGGACAGAGGAAATCCTTATGATTCTTATGGAGAACTTCTTCTGAAAATGGGAAAATATGACGAGTCAATAGCACAATATAAAAAGGCTTTTGAAAAAGATCCTGTTAATTTCGCCAGTTCGCTTAACGGTATAGGCGACAATTATATTTTTAAAGGGGACTACGAAACAGCCCGTAAATATTATCAGGAAAATTATGACAAAGTACCTGGAACTGTTGGGAAACTAACCTCCTTGTTTTTAAAAGCAATATCCTATGTGCATGAGGGGAAAGTTAATGATGCTATTAAAGCTTTAGATGAATATCGTTCAGTGGCTGAAAAAGGGAATCTGGTTCCACCCACAATCTGGTCCTACGTTAATCAGGGTTTTGTGTATACAGAGTCGGGTAATCCGGCTGAAGGAATAAAGCTTTTTAACAACGTTATTGATCTAATTGGTAAGTCAAAACTTCCTGAAATTGACAAAGACAATATGATTACTACTTCAATGATGTGGAACATTTATGGGCTTATATCAAACAATGAACTTGACAAGGTAATTCCAGAATTGGAAAAATATAAGCTAAAAGTTGAAGGCAGAAAAAATCCTGATGAGGAAATGAATCTAAATTCTATGTTTGGATTCCTTGAACTGAAGAAAGCCAACTATGATAAAGCACTTGAATATTTTTCAAAAGCAAACACAATGGATCCCTGGACATTATACTATACCGCAGAAGTTTATAATAAGAAGGGTGACAGGCAAAACGCAATAAAGCTTTTCGAAAAGATAGCAAAGTGGAACGTTAACGGAATGAGTCTTGCACTTGTCCAGAAACGTGCAATGGAAGAATTAAAGAAATAAAAAAGTATGAGGGTTACAGCCCGAATCATGTTTTTTACTTAACCACGGCTTAAAAACCGTGGTTTTTTATCTAATTCAAAACATACCAATTTATTTAAACTCTAATTAAAGACAACAAATATAAACATTGAGCCAACCCAAACTATCCCCTTAAACCTTGGATATTTTAAACAATAAACAGTTAATTATTGTTTTAAAGAGAAGGTTGAACAATGAAACAGAAAGTATTTTTTAAAAGTAAAAACTAAATTCTCTAAGTATGAAAAAATTTATCTTCTTAGGTTTGATGTTTTTGAGCCTGACAACTTTTGCACAGCAAACCGGAAAGGCTGATTTGAAAAACGATGAACAAGCTATTCGTTCAATTTCAAAGAACTGGCTTGAATTAACAAAGAAACATGACGCCGCTGCATGTGCTGCCCTCTTCGCCGAAGATGGTGTATCGTACGGCACGAATGAGGAACCATCAGTTGGCCCTGCAGCTATCCAGAAGCACATTACCCTGGAACAGGGACAAAATCCTAAAGAGTCTATTGACTGGAGCACTGAACGGGTAGATGTTTCCGCTTCCGGAGATATGGCTGTTGAATATGGTAAATATAGCGCTACAGGTTTAGGCCCGAACGGAACAGATTCAGATATGGGTAAATATGTTACGGTATACCGGAAGGTGAATGGAATATGGAAGGTCTCTGCTGACATTGGGACCAGTACAAAGCCTGTAGCAGCTTCGAAAAAGTAGTGGTTATAAAAAAATTTACACCTGCATTAATCCCCTGGCACCTAGTGCCGGGGATTTTTATTTATATCTGAAACTGGTAAACCAATATCTTTAATTACTTTTAGCCGGGCAGATTATTTTTACTAAATATTTTGGACACTAAGTCTAAAATAGCTACTTTTTCAAGCTCATTTTAAAACAATAAATTATGGTACATTATACAGAGTTAGGGTTAGTGAATTCGAGAGAATTGTTTAAGAAAGCCGGTAAAGGAGGATATGCCGTTCCTGCTTTCAATTTCAACAATCTTGAACAGATGCAGGCAATTATCAGCGCCTGTGTGGAGACAAAATCTCCGGTAATTCTTCAGGTATCAAAAGGTGCACGTAAATATGCAAACCAGACTTTGCTTCAATATCTTGCCAAGGGAGCTGTTGCATATGCAAAAGAACTTGGCTATGCAATTCCAATTGTATTGCATCTCGATCATGGCGATACGTTTGAAACCTGCAAGTCGTGCATCGAAATGGGTTTTTCATCGGTAATGATCGACGGATCGCATTTCTCTTATGAAGAAAACGTAAGATTAACAAAACAGGTTGTTGAGTATGCGCATCAGTTCGATGTTACAGTCGAAGGGGAACTGGGTGTTTTAGCGGGCATAGAAGATGAGGTCTCAGCAGAACATTCATCTTATACCAGACCTCAGGAGGTTGAAGACTTTGTGAAAAAAACGGGGGTTGATTCTCTTGCTATTTCTATCGGAACTTCACATGGCGCTTTCAAATTCAAAGTAAAACCGGGCGAACTTCCTCCTCCTTTGCGTTTTGACATTCTTGAAGAATGTGAAAAACGTATTCC
>PLMC01000113.1:5274-6097 GCA_003141495.1 Bacteroidales bacterium | reverse complement strand
AGAATGCCGATTTTACCGATCTGACCAAGCTATCCAAGGTTGATGTTATGGTAAAACTTAGCCCGCTCCTGAAGGAGAACGGCAAGCTTAAACTAGCTGTTGAACTCACGAATTCTTCGACTTCTCTCGCTTTCGCAATGAACCCTAAGTTGCTTTCAGCCTCAACACGGGAGCCTTTATTGCCAATTTTCTGGCAGGACAATTATTTCTCGCTGTTGCCGGGTGAGAAACGTACAGTTGAAGTGCAATTGGATGCCTCGCTGGTAAAGGAAGGCAAATTACTGTTTAAACTGGATGGTTGGAACCTGCGGTTAACACAGGAACAAGAACTGTCGGTGCCTTAAACGCTAAAGGGAGGAATTAGAAATTTAAATAAATAGAGGCCGATAAAAATGAAAAGATTTCTTAACAGATATAGATTTATGTTTGGTGTCTTTTTGGTGATACCATTCTTCGGTGTTAATAAAAATCTGTTGGTTGCAGCTGCAGATACACCATGCCGAATCGAACTTGCAGAAAATTGGAAGCTTATGTCTTCGAAGGATATGCAACCTGATGGCACTGCGATTTCTGTTGCCACCTACAATGATGACAGTTGGTACCCGATTCACCGGATGCCGGCAACGGTTCTTGAAATACTTCAGGAAGATGGCGTCTATCCCAACCTGTATGTTGGTAATAATTTATTGGAAAAAGTACCACAGGATTTATATAAGCAGGACTGGTGGTACCGCACAACTTTCATCGCGCCCGTAAACGACTTCTACACACTCGAGTTTCAGGGAATCAACTACCGGGCAGATATCTGGCTTAACGGCGAAAA
>PLMC01000113.1:233-5185 GCA_003141495.1 Bacteroidales bacterium | reverse complement strand
CGACGGGCAGTGTATCGGTCAATAACTCGCTTGTAAATTCAAAACTATCTCTCGCCGATTCTATAGCGCGGCTCACTGTTTTCGCTGATTTACACAATTTGTCGACGTTGCCGGTGAACGGGATGTTGAAAGGAACAATTTCCCGCCAAGGGAAGCCTTCGATTTATGTGGAGCAATTTGTAGCTCTTTCTCCTGACGAGAACCGTGAAGTTGAGTTTACACCGGAAAAATATCCTGAGCTGATTGTGTCTCACCCGGACCTCTGGTGGCCTTATACTATGGGAATGCCTGCTCTTTACGACCTTCAGTTGGAGTTTGAGCAGAACGAAATCATTTCCGACAATTCTCATATTCGTTTCGGAATCAGAAGTATTACGCAACATCGGGACAATGATGAACATTTTCCCGACATGGGCAAGGGCGGCAACTTTTACCTGCAGGTGAACGGCCGTGATTTTCTTGTCCGCGGTGGCGACTATACTCCGGATCTTCTCTATCGCTATGATCCGGAACGCGAAGCAGATATCTTTCGCTATGTAAAAGACCTTGGTATCAACTTTCTCCGTTGGGAATCGAAAATATCCAGCGAACACATTATAGAACTCGCCGATGAGCAGGGCATTCCAATTATGTTCGGTTGGATGTGCTGTAATCAATGGGAAAAATGGGATCAGTGGAATGATGAGGACCATAGTGTGGCTTCACAAAGTCTTCGCTCACAAATCCTGATGCTCCGACCCCATTCGTCCGTATTTGTTTGGGCAAATGCAAGTGATGGCCTACCCCCGGAGCCAATTTGCCAGGATTACAACAAAATACTAACGGAATTACACTGGCAAAATGCTGTAGTGAATACCGTCTCTGCTTTTGCAAAGGATGCTAATGGAAACCGTGTATGGGATGGCATTCGCATGGAAGGCCCATATTGCTGGCGACCTCCCAGTTACTGGTTCAGTGGAAAATACCCTGCTACCTGCGGCTCAACCGTTGAGCAGGGCGACAACGAGCAAATTCCTACTTTGGAGAGCCTCAGGAAATTCATCCCGGAGGACAAGCTTTGGCCAATCAACGACACATGGTACATGCACGCAGGAGCCTGGGCTTTTAATTCTACACTCGGAAACATTCAACTGGCATTGGAAAAAAGATACGGAGCTTCAACCGGTATAGAGGATTTTGTTCGAAAAGCCCAACTTGCCCATTACGAGAACGCCCGTGCGCAGTTCGAGTGCTTTGCCGCTTGTGGCTGGGCAACTCATAAAATGATGGCATATTGGATGTTGAACAGTCACTGGCCCTCGTTTTATGGCAACCTCATTGATTATTACCTGAGCCCGGGTGGTGTATATTTTGGGGCCAAAAAAGGTTTACGTCCGCTTTCAGTGGTTTTTGATTCTTATGCAACCGGCGACAACAGCCAGGCCAGGATTATCGTTTTCAACCAAACACCCGGTGACGTCCATGGATTGCATGTTCGAATACGTGTTTATGACCTCGATGGCAAGGTACGTGACGACCGTTCTGCAGACGGCATATCGGTACCTTTCAATGGTACAAACCAGGTAATGTTGTTGCCAAGGTATCCTGAGAGTTCACCGGTATTTTTTGTCCGCTGTCAGTTATTTGATGAATCAGGGAAACTGGTGGTTGACAACACGTACTGGAAATCGCAAAAAGATGACGACCTGGGGGAGAGAGCAAATGATATTTACATGACCCTGAAGCAGGAAAAATGGTCTGATATGACCGCTTTAAATACCATGCCTGCCGTGAACGTGGAAATTGATGTGCTGCAAAAAAAGGTTGGAGAGGAAAGCAATGTCGCAATTCGTTTGCACAACCCTTCAACGCACATAGCATTTTTCGAAAGGGCCACGATTTCTACTGCCAAAGAAGGAAATGAAATTCTTCCAATCGAATACAACGACAATTATGTAACTGTTTTTCCTGGAGAAACTGTCGAGATTCACGGTACCGTACGGAAGAATGCCAGGGCTAATTGGGTCAAAATCGAGGGTTACAATACCCCTGCCATTTCTGTGCCAGTTAAATAAATCATTTCCTGTTTAAGAAGCCAGAAAAAATGACATGAAGATTGAAAAACTATGACAATAAAAATAATGAATAACTCTATCAAGAAAACTCCAATCAGGTTACTTTTAGCAAGTGCTACAATGATTGGTACTTCTGTTATTGGAACACTATGTTTTGCCGATAACCCTATAATACAAACTAAATACACCGCCGATCCTGCACCTATGGTGTATCACGACACGGTATTTCTTTATACCAGCCATGACGAGGACGATGCTTTTGGTTTTAAAATGCTGAATTGGTTGCTATACACATCCACCGATATGGTCAATTGGACCGATCGTGGAATAGTTGCGGGTGTTAAAGAACCTGACAGGACTTTCACATGGGCCGATGGCCATAGTGCCTGGGCCCCACAGTGTGTTTCCAGAAAAGGAAAATTTTATTTATATTGTCCTACAATATACTTGGGTAAGATGGCAATTGGAGTAGCCATATCCACAAGCCCGTATGGCCCTTTTAAAGATGCTTTGAACAAACCTTTAATCTTTCGTTCAAATCCCGGCGATTACGACCCAACTGTATTTATTGATGATGACGGGCAAGCCTATTTGTATTGGGGAGGGAATGGACCTTGTTATTATGCAAAGTTGAACGAAGACATGATTTCTATTTCGGGCGACATCCAGGTTGCATCCATCGACTTTACAGGAACTCCACCCGAAGCATCTTACACGGAAGGACCGTGGTTATGGAAAAAGAATAACCATTACTACCTGGCCTGGGCATCCCGTTGTTGTCCCGAAGGCATTGGTTATGCCATGAGCGATAGCCCGACTGGCCCCTGGAAGTGTAAGGGTACCATCATGGACCCGGACGGGAGGTCATCGGGAAACCATCCGGGAATTATCGACTACAAAGGGAACTCTTACGTGTTTGGATTTAATTATGCTATTCTGAAACAAACCATGTCAAAACATTACGAAAGACGTTCTATATGTGTTGAAAAAATGACCTATAATGACGATGGCTCTATTCAGAAAGTTCCCTGGTGGTCAACAAAAGGAGCTACACAAATTGGTCTTTTAAACCCATACATAAAAAACGAAGCTGAAACCATGTCCTTTAGCGAAGGTCTTAAAACTGAATTTGCTACTGAATGGGAACGCAACATCCCATGGGATACAGGTAGAAAAATAGCAGACAGGTTATTTGTAACAGCCATTCACAATGGTGATTACATTAAGGTGCAAGGTATTGACTTTTCAATTGGTGCCACATCGGTTGATGTTAGTGTTGCTTCTTTGTACGGTGGTAAGATTGAAATTCATGCCGATAAAATTGATGGGCCTATATTGGGGACGATTAACGTAAATACCTCAGGTGAAGGAGACTTATGGAAAACGGTAAGTGCCCCGGTGAATAATATAAAAGGGGTTCACGATTTGTTCTTCGTGTTCAGGGGTGAAAAAGATTTGTTCAATTTCGACTGGTGGATGTTTAAAAAGTAACCATTGATACATAGAAACTGAAAATTTATAATAACTAAATAATTATGGACAAACAACACAAAGTCGGGAAGCATAAATTCCTGCTCTTCAAATTCATTTGTGATATCCGGATTTTCCTGGTATTTTCATTATTCTTGTTTTACGCTTTCACCTCCAACGGTGCTGCAAAAAAGCACACATTCGAGGCAGAATCTGCCAAACTCATTGGAGGAGCATCAAAAGTGGCTGATAAAGAGGCATCAGGAGGTTATCTCATTAGTTTAACGAAACCCAACGATGGGATAAGGTTCTCCGGTCTTCCTGCTTCCAATAAATTGGCGATTCGCTATTCATCTTTGGGTGTGGGTTTGATCAGTGTTACTGTAAACGATGAACCTATACAAAAATTGAATGTTCATTCATCCGGAAATCTTACTGGTTCCTTTCTTATTGCCATAGCTGATGTTGCTATTACTGCTAAAGCTACGGTAATCATTAGTCTGATTTCCAATGATATCATTGTGAATGTTGACAAAATTATTGTCGGCAACAACGACCTGGGATTACCTCCGGATATCTGGAACCTTCCTCCTTTACCGGTAGCCATTGGTCAGTATCCTGCCGACTGGAAGGGACTGAGCCGGCTCTACACCGTGCCAGACTGGTGGCGCGAAGCCAAGTTTGGAGCCTGGGCACATTGGGATCCGCAATCAATGCCCGAGCAGGGCGACTGGTATGCTCGTGGCATGTATATGCAGGGCAATAGACAATATGAATACAACCTAAAGAACTTTGGTCATCCATCTGAATATGGCTATAAGGATATCTGTCATAATTGGGTAATTGATCGATGGAATCCTGCGGAGTTGATGGATTTGTTTGTCGAAATGGGTGCCCGTTACTTTATGGCTATGGGTGTTCACCATGATAACTTCGATTGCTGGAATTCTGCTTACCAACCCTGGAATTCCGTTAATGTTGGACCTAAGGTAGACATCGTCGGCACTTGGGAAAAAGAAGCACGGAAGCGCGGATTGCGTTTCGGCATCGGTTTCCACAATTCTCCGCCCCGTACCTGGGGTCAGTTCATGACCGTACGGTACACAAGTGACAAGACCGGTCCGATGAAGGGCGTGCCTTACGATGCACTGCAAACTATTTGGGACGGTAAAGGAAAATGGTGGGAAGGATTGGACCCTGTGGACCTTTACGGACCGGTTCACGACAAAAAGGATCCGCTGAATTCGCCCTTTGCCAACCAGTTCATGTGGCGGGTGGATGACGCCATCACAAAATATCACCCCGATGTGATTTACTTCGATGAGGCTGCAGGCGATACCTTGATGGATTTGGGCGTGAAAATGGGGCTGGGTTTTCTGGCTCCGCCGTTAGTCGCGAACTTCTACAACAAGTCCCTGAAGTGGAACC
>PLMC01000113.1:0-209 GCA_003141495.1 Bacteroidales bacterium | reverse complement strand
TATCCATTCCAGACGGAAACGACCGTTGCCGACTGGCACTACCAAACCGGGCAGAAATATATGGACGCAAAAAAGGTTGTTGAGCTTCTGATGAAGAATGTTTCACGCAACGGCGCTATGTTGCTCAACATCACGCAACATGGTCGCGGCGATCTTGATCCGGCGGTAACACAACTTTGCAAAGACATTGGTGCCTGGCTAAAAGTCAA
>PLMC01000006.1 GCA_003141495.1 Bacteroidales bacterium | reverse complement strand
AGAACCCGTAAAGGGAGAAAGAAGACTGTTGCAAACAAGAAAAAGGCTACTAAATAATTAGATTATGGCAAAGAAGACTGGAGCATTAAAAAAGAGAGTCGTTAAGGTTGAACCTTCAGGCCAGGCACATGTTCATTCATCATTTAATAATATTATTGTAACTCTGACCAATAATTCAGGTCAGGTTATTTCATGGGCATCTGCAGGTAAAATGGGATTCAAAGGTTCAAAAAAGAATACACCTTATGCCGCTCAGATGGCATCTGAAGAGTGTGGTAAAGTGGCTTATGATCTTGGTTTAAGAAAAGTGAAAGTATTTGTAAAAGGTCCGGGATCGGGTCGCGAATCAGCAATCAGATCCATCAGTAACGTTGGCATAGAAGTCACTGAAATCGTTGACGTAACTCCAATGCCTCATAACGGTTGTCGTGCTCCCGGAAGAAGACGAGTATAAAAAATTGTATAATTGATTATTTTAAGATATAAATTTATTGAACAATGGCAAGATATACTGGCCCAAGAACAAGAATAGCAAGAAAATTCGGTGAACCGATTTTCGGTCCCGACAAGCATTTGGAGAGGAAAAATTTCCCTCCCGGACAGCATGGAATGAACAAGAAAAGGAAGAAGACTTCAGAATATGGTGTTCAGCTCAGGGAAAAACAGAAAGCAAAATATACTTATGGTATGCTTGAACGTCAGTTCCGGAACACTTTTGAGAAAGCTTCAAGAACTAAAGGCGTAACCGGAGAAGTATTGCTGCAACTTTTAGAATCCCGTCTCGATAACGTAGTCTACCGTTTAGGCGTTGCTCCAACAAGGGCAAGTGCGCGGCAGCTCGTATCTCATAGGCATATAACTGTTAATGGAACTGTAGTGAACATTCCTTCATTTCAGCTTAAACCCGGTGATATTATCGGTGTTCGCGAGAAATCGAAATCTCTGGAGTCGATAGTTGATTCACTGACAACCAAAAAGTATTCAAAACTTTCATGGCTCGAGTGGGATGACACACAGATGGCTGGTAAATTTATGAACTTGCCTGAACGTACTGATATTCCTGAAAACATCAAGGAACAACTTATTGTTGAATTGTATTCCAAGTAATAATATTAAGAAAAATTCTATGGCCATTTTATCTTTCCAGAAGCCTGATAAAGTAATAATGCTGGAAGCGGACGACAAACACGGAAAATTTGAATTCCGTCCGCTTGAACCTGGCTATGGTATTACTGTCGGCAATGCACTAAGAAGAATTCTTCTCTCTTCATTAGAGGGTTTTGCTATAACAACAGTTAAGATTGAGGGTATTGACCATGAGTTCTCTACCATAACTGGTGTAATGGAAGACGTTACCGAGATCATCCTGAACCTGAAACAGGTTCGCTTCAAAAGGACGGTTGAGGATGTTGATCATGAGAAAGTTACGATCAAAGTGAGTGGTCAGGATGTATTTAAGGCCGGGAATATTAACTCTGCTTTGACCGGGTTCGAGGTACTAAACCCCGAACTGGTTATATTCAGAATGGAACCGGATGTCAAAATACAAATAGAGCTTACTATCAATAAAGGTAGAGGTTATGTTCCTGCTGAAGAAAACGAACCAATCGACAGTGAATTCGGACTTATAGCTATTGATGCTATTTTTACTCCCACAAGGAATGTAAAATATTCTATTGAAAACTATCGTGTAGAGCAGAAAACTGACTATGAGAAACTTCTTTTCGAGATCGAGACAGATGGATCGATTCATCCGAAAGATGCTCTTAAAGAAGCTGCAAAAATTCTCATTTATCACTTTATGCTATTCTCCGATGAGAAAATCACCCTCGATTCGGATGATAAGATGGCAAATGAGGAGTTTGATGAGGAAGTACTGCATATGAGGCAATTGCTCAAAACAAAACTTGTCGACCTCGATCTTTCAGTGAGAGCACTTAATTGCCTGAAAGCTGCAGAAGTTGAAACTCTTGGGGACCTTGTTAAGTTTAATAAAAACGACCTTCTTAAATTCAGAAACTTTGGCAAGAAATCACTCACCGAACTTGATGAATTGCTTGAATCCATGAGCCTTTCATTTGGAATGGATGTAAGTAAATATAAGTTAGAGAAAGATTAATATAAACTGGTTAAGGAAATAGAGAAATGCGACATAATAAAGTTATTAACCATTTGGGAAGAACAAGTTCACACAGGAAGGCGATGCTTTCAAACATGGCAACATCACTTATCATTCATAAGAGGATCACTACAACAACAGCCAAAGCTAAGGCACTTCGTACTTTTGTAGAACCGCTTATCACTAAATCAAAAGACGATTCAACACACTCGAGAAGAGTGGTGTTCAGTTATCTGAAAGATAAGACCGCGGTTGCTGAATTGTTCAGAGAAGTATCCCCGAAAATCGCTGAGCGTCCGGGTGGTTATACACGTATATTAAAGATTGGCAACAGGATAGGAGACAATGCGGATATGTGCATAGTGGAGCTTGTTGACTATAATGAGGCTATGCTTGGCGGGGAAGCTGCAAAAACCAAAACAACCAGAAGAAGGAGAACAATTAAGAAGAAAGGAGAAGTTGTTGCTGAAACAAAAGCCCCTAAAGCAACCAAGCCAAAAGAAGAAAAGATTGAGAAATCTGATGAAAAAGCTACCGGAGAATCAGTTCAGGAAGAAAAATAAGGATGGGGGAAATTATAAATCCAAAAGGGATGAGAGATTAACAGCTTAATCCCTTTTTTTATATACTACATAATTGTTAATAATTAAATAAAAATTTATGGGTCAGATAGTTAGTGTCCATGCCAGAGAGATTCTTGATTCACGAGGCAATCCAACAGTTGAAGTTGATGTAATGACAACTAGTGGTTATTTTGGAAGAGCAGCTGTACCATCAGGTGCCTCAACAGGAGAAAACGAGGCGCTGGAACTAAGAGACGATGATAAGAATCGCTATTTTGGGAAAGGGGTTCTGAAAGCTGTCTATAATGTCAATAACGTTATTGCCGAAGAAGTAATTGGAATCGACGTTACCGACCAGGCAGGAATCGATAAGAAAATGATCGACCTCGATGGTACAAAAACAAAAAGCAGTTTAGGCGCCAATGCAATTCTAGGAGTTTCACTTGCAGTTGCCAAAGCAGCAGCTTCCTATCATGGTCTGCCATTGTTTCGTTATATCGGTGGTAGTAACGCGGTTACATTACCTGTCCCGATGATGAATATCATTAACGGAGGGTCTCATTCAGATGCCCCGATCGCCTTCCAGGAATTCATGATTAGACCTATAGGCGCTCCTTCATTCAGTGAAGGGTTGCGTATGGGTGCTGAAGTGTTCCATTCATTGAAAAAAGTTCTTAAAGAGCGGGGATTAAGTACTGCAGTTGGTGATGAAGGTGGCTTTGCTCCCAAATTTGAAGGAACAGAAGATGCACTCGATACAATTCTTAAGGCAATTGTTGCTGCCGGTTACAAACCAGGTTCCGATATTACGATTGCTCTCGACTGTGCTGCTTCTGAATTCTATACTGAAGGCATGTACAACTACTCAAAATTTGAAGGACCAAAAGGTGCAAGAAGAACTTCAAAAGAACAGGTTGATTTTATAGAACAGTTGACAACCAAATATCCTATTGATTCTGTTGAAGATGGTATGGCAGAAGGTGATTGGGATGGCTGGAAGTTACTGACCGACAGGCTTGGTAAAAAATGCCAGATTGTAGGTGACGACGTATTTGTAACCAACGTTGACTATTTGAAAAAAGGAATTGAGATGGGTTGTGCTAATTCAATTCTTATAAAAGTCAATCAGATCGGGACTCTTACCGAGACACTCAACGCTATTGAGATGGCTCACAGGGCAGGTTATACTACTGTTATATCACATCGTTCAGGTGAAACCGAAGATACCACAATTGCAGATATAGCAGTTGCCACTAATTCGGGCCAGATTAAGACCGGATCTGCCAGCAGCCTCTCGGTAACCTGGCTGTATATGGATATAAGAAATTGAAATAAATTGAAATAAATAGAAATTAAAGTGGCTGCCTGGGAAGGTAGCCTTTTTTATTGAATTCTGGGTATTAGGACACGCCATGGCATGACCAAAATCCAAAATCCCATCTATTGTCACTTCCCGACGTTATTAACAATTGTTGATAACTTCTGTTTGCATTGGGTTTATAACAAGGAGCCATATTTCATTGTTTTTTGAGATTCCTGGTGTAAATTTGATTCTATCAGGTGAGCGATAAAAGACTGCTCAAAAGATGTGGAAACGGAAAAGGTTACTTAAATGAAACAAGATCCGTTTCGGTCAGACCTTCGGGTCTGCGCACCAGGAGAGCCGAAGATTGGACTACACGGACTTCGCATCCGGAATGTTCAATAGGTCAACGAAAACCGGAAACGTTCTTTCAATGATTGAGTCACAGGGCTTCAGTAAATGAAGGGCTTCGGCCCCGGGTTCTCTGAAGCTGATACAATATCCTTCGGGAAATATGTACCAGCGCCTGAATGACACTTCGTCCCGGAAATCCGTGTCAAAACGGACGAAAGGACAGCTGGAAGGTTCTGCTGTAACAGGCAAGACCCGAAAGCCCGGGGTTACAGAAATGGGTCTAGTACCTAATGACGTAACCGGTCAGAATAACAGTAATCTGGCATCGTTTACAGCCTTGGTTGTTTACGGTGAATGGGAACTAATCCTAGTGATGAGTTCCCATTATTGTTTTTATAGCCCACCCATCATTGACCCCCCAATCCCGCAAAGCGGGACTTAAAGAAATCAGAACAACGAACATTTGAAATCAGATTTCAGAAGTATAATTAAGTTCTAAATTTACTTTTCGATTGGTTTTCATACCATAGCTTTAACAATGGTTTGATCTTCATTCTTAATTCATGGATTTAGGGGGTAAAATTATGAGTTATTGAATATCTTTGAAGATCAAAATAACCCCGCTGATGAGTTACTCAGGATTAACAAATTTTATTAAGGAACTGGAAAAGAAAAATGAACTGATCCGGATTAAACAGTTTATTGATCCGGTTCTGGAGATCACAGAGATAACCGACAGGGTAACCAAATCAGGGGGGAGAGCATTATTGTTTGAAAATACCGGAACAGACTTTCCGGTTCTTATAAATTTATTCGGATCAGATCTGAGAATGTCAATGGCTATCGGAAGGGATAATCTTGATGATGCGGGAATTGAAATTGAGAACTTATTTAAGAATGTATCATACAATAAAGAGACCTTTTTTAAAAAACTTTCAACACTGCCTTCCATCCTTAAACTAGCACGACTTTTTCCATCCAGAATCAGAAGAAGAGGTAAATGCCAGCAAATAATTCACAGGATACCCGACCTGGGTATTCTTCCTGTTTTGAAATGCTGGCCGCACGATGGGGGACGTTTCATTACGCTTCCTATGGTACACACAAGACATCCGGAAACCGGCAGTACAAATGTAGGTATGTACAGGATGCAGATTCTCGATAAAAACACAACAGCCATGCATTGGCAACGTCATAAAACGGGAGCCAACCATTTTGAAGCCTGGAAAATCTCAGGGAAAATAATGCCGGTCTCAGTTGCTCTTGGCGGAGATCCGGTTTATACCTATGCTGCAACAGCTCCTCTTCCCGAGAATATCAATGAATATATACTTGCAGGGTTCCTTCGGAAAAAAAGAGTTAATATGGTAAAATGCATCACCAATGATCTATTTGTACCGGAAGATGCCGACATAATTCTCGAAGGTTATGTAGATCCTTCTGAAGATCTGGTATGGGAAGGCCCATTCGGGGACCATACCGGATTCTATTCTTTGGCTGACTGGTATCCTAAATTCCATGTTACCTGTTTAACGCATTCAAATAAAGCAATTTATCCTGCAACAATTGTTGGTATACCTCCACAGGAAGATGCCTGGATAGCAAGAGCAACAGAAAGATTATTCCTTTCACCGTTAAAAATAACTATACAACCCGAAATTGAAGATTTTCATATGCCCGATGCCGGTATAGCTCATAACCTGGCTATAGTAAAAATTAAAAAAAGCTATCCGGGACAGGGTATGAAAGTTTTTGGTTCTCTGTCTGGAGCAGGACAAATGATGTTTACCAAGTATATGATTGTAGTGAGTGGAGATATCAATATAAGGAATTATAAGGAATTGCTTTCTCATGTTTTTGC
>PLMC01000130.1 GCA_003141495.1 Bacteroidales bacterium | reverse complement strand
CCATATCTGCAAATTACTCCTTCATTCAAAAAGGATTTTGAATGGAGCAGGATTTATGATTTTAAATACGATATTACCCGTAATCTGAAATTTGATTTTACAGCAACCAATCTTTCACGGATTGATGAACCACCGGGAGGTGTAGACAAAACCAGGTATCATAGTCTTTATGATGCCTGGCGCGATTCGGTTTTGGTTAACTTAAGGAAGGGTGGTCGAACGACCGATTATAATCATTTCATGAATGTTACCTATACGATTCCTGTAAATAAACTTCCTTTGCT
Source organism: Bacteroidales bacterium (assembly GCA_003141495.1). Lineage (GTDB taxonomy): Bacteria > Bacteroidota > Bacteroidia > Bacteroidales > VadinHA17 > LD21. The sequence continues at coordinate 43,333 of PLMC01000130.1, read as the reverse complement.
TTCCTGGTTAAATGCCAACGCACGCTATAGCGCTGATTATACATGGCTTGCAGGACCTATTTTCCCCGACAGTTTGAAGATCAATCTTGGGAATTCGATTAAGAATCATAGCGAAATGACATTTACAGCTATGGCAAATCTTTCCAGTCTATATACAAAATTAAAATTCCTTAAAAAAATTGAAAATATTACACAACCCGGAGCCGCCCAGAAAATGAAGGCAGATTTAATAACAGTGACATATACTAAGGAAAACATAAACTTCAAAGCAAATGTTGTCAAACCAATTATTCATAATCTTAAGACAAAAGATGTAAAAGTTAAAATATTAGGAAAGAATGGTGAAGAGGTAAAAGGCAAGTTGGAAATTGTCAACGAAAACAGGGTTAATTTCACTTCAGCTAAACAGGTTGATGAGGCTAAAGTCGTTATTGAAGGTAAGGTCAAAAAAAGCATAAATCCGATGATAGTTGCAGGCGAATATCTTATAAGGGCAGTAATGGGAATAAGGTCAATAAGCCTGACTTATACTACAGCTCGGGGTGAATACCTCCCTGGTTACACTCCTGAAACAAAGTTTCTGGGAATGTCATCGTTTAATAATAAACTTGCCCCCGGTTGGCCATTCATTCTGGGATACAGCGGCAAAAACTTTTTCGACAGAGCTGTTTCGAACGGGTGGTTGTCAAAAGATACCTTGGTTAATACTCCTGCAATGTTTAATAATACTGTCAGCCTGTCGTTTCGAAGTCTTATTGAACCTTTTCCGGGATTGAGAATTGATGTGAATGCAGACAGGCGATACCAGGAGGACGTAAGTTCATACTACATTGCTGATTATAATGGGAACTTTCCCGATAGCACACGCAATCGTATAGCATCGGGTAACTACTCTATTTCTATTATCTCATGGGGTACGGCTTTTGAAAAGATCTCTAAGAAAAACGATTATGCTTCTTCCGCATTTGAGAATTTTAAAAAGGATATTATTATTATTTCGGCGAGGAGAGCAGCACAAAGGCAAAAGACAGATCCTGCCTATAACCCTGATATTGACCCTTTAACAGGCAATCCGGTTTCTGGTCCGTTTAAGAGCGGATACGGACAAACTTCCAGTGAGGTTCTGATCCCCGCATTCATAGCTGCCTATACCAAAACAAGCCCTGATAAGGTGGGTCTTGAAACATTCCCGTCAGTTTTGAAAATGATGCCAAACTGGAGAATAACTTTTGACGGATTGTCGAAATTTGATTTTATTCAAAGTGTATTCAGATCTATCAGCTTAACGCATCAATACAGGAGCACATATCAAATAGGTACTTTTAACACAAATCTGAATTACAGGCTCGATGATAACGGGATAAACAGTATCCGGGACCTTCAGAATAACTATATTCAGCAATATGAAATAGACAATGTGACAATTAGTGAACAGTTCAGTCCTCTGATCAATGTGGACATGAACTGGAAAAACAGCCTTACAACCCGGTTTGAATGGAAAAAATCACGTATTGTTACACTTAATATGACCAGTAACCAGGTAGCCGATGCACGGATAAATGAACTGGTATTCGGCGCAGGTTATAGGTTTGATAATGTTAAGATTATTCTTAAAACGGGAGGAACACAACACTCGCTAAAAAGTGATCTGAACTTAAGATTCGATCTTTCTATACGCGATGATAAGACAATCGCCAGGAAACTGGTGGAGGATGTTGATCAACCGGTAATAGGGCAGAAGGTTTTTACTTTAGGGGCAACTGCCGATTATGTTTTAAGTGACAAATTCAATCTCCAGATCTTTTGTGATCGTACAATGAATAATCCTTTTGTCGCCACTACTTTTCCAACCTCAAATACCAACTTCGGATTCAGTCTTAAGTTTACACTCGTTCAGTAGCCAAGACGCCTGAAATATTTAATTACTTTTATTTTTTTCAGCAATCGTTTGAAACAAAGTCAATCCGGTCTTTCTATCTGAAAATCAGCTAATATGCGTTAAAATATATTGCATTTAGGTAGCATTAATTGAACCATTTTCTCTATTTTTGGATCGAAACCAGAGGCTATCATTCAGAATCTTAAAACTTACTCACCCTATATGAAAAGATCAAAACCACGTTTGACGTTCTGGCAGATCTGGAACATGAGTTTTGGATTTCTTGGAATACAGTTTGGCTTTGCTCTGCAGAATGCAAATGTCAGCAGGATTTTTGAAACACTTGGAGCCAAGGTTGAGAATATTCCGATTTTGTGGATTGCTGCTCCGGTAACAGGACTCATCATTCAACCGATAATCGGCCACATGAGTGATAATACCTGGAACAGGCTGGGTCGCCGGCGCCCGTATTTCCTGACAGGTGCTATCCTGGCATCTCTTGCATTGATCTTTATGCCAAACTCACCTGTTCTCTGGATAGCTGCCGGAACACTCTGGATTATGGATGCATCTATTAATATTTCAATGGAACCGTTCAGAGCTTTCGTAGGTGATATGCTGCCATCAGAACAACGAACATCAGGTTTTGCAACCCAGAGCTTCTTTATTGGCACCGGAGCAGTAATAGCGTCAGTTCTTCCATATGTTCTTACCAATTGGTTTCATATTCAAAATACTGCACCGGCTGGACAAATACCATTATCGGTAAAACTATCATTTTATATTGGAGGGGCGGTATTTATTTCTGCTGTGCTTTGGACTATAATAAAAACAAAAGAGTACCCTCCTGAGGAGCTTCGAGAATTCTCAGCTGAAGAAAATTCTGTACCTGATTATGTGACTGATAGTGATAGTCATTTTAATACGGGCATATTTGTAAAGAGAGGATTTTACTGGATTTTTGCCGGACTTGTTATAAGTCTCATTGTATATTACTATTCATTTGAGAAGCAATTGTATATTCTGTCGGTTGGAATAGGAGCTTTCGGATTGGTTCAGATTGTATCAGGGTTGTTTGTCTCAGGAGGAAGAACAAATAGCGGGCTTGTTGTTGTTCTGAGTGATCTCTACAGGATGCCAAAGACAATGGGTCAGCTGGCTATTGTTCAGTTTTTTTCCTGGTTTGCACTTTTCTCAATGTGGATTTATACCACTTCGGCNNTTGGTTGCTTTTCTGCTTCCTGTTCTTGCAAAGCTGACAAACAGACGTGTTACCCACTCTGTCAGTTTGATTGCAGGAGGCCTGGGGTTAATTTCCATTATTCTTTTCCACACTCCGCATATGTTAATACTTTCAATGCTCGGCATTGGACTTGCCTGGGCAAGTATACTTGCTATGCCTTATGCGATTCTGACAGGATCGCTTCCGGCAAACAAAATGGGAACCTATATGGGTATTTTTAATTTTTTTATAGTTATCCCGCAGATACTGGCAGCAAGCATTCTGGGATTCTTTGTTCGCGACGTCTTTGGAGGTGAGAGTATTTATGCACTTGTTACCGGAGGTATTTCGATGTTTATAGCTGCTGTACTTATTCTCTTTGTGAAGGATGTGGATGATACAAAATCAAAAATAGTATGATGCATACGGCTGCATGTATTTTTGATCTTGACGGGGTAATAGTTGATACTGCCAGATACCACTTTCTGGCATGGAAAAGACTAACTGACCAGCTTGGTATTCATTTTACGGAAGAAGATAATGAGCGGCTTAAAGGAGTCAGCCGGATGGCTTCTCTTGAAATAATCCTTGGGATTGGCAACAGAAAAGCTGATGAGAGGCAAAAACAGGAGTATGCAACCCTAAAAAACAACTGGTATATAGATTACATAAGTAAAATGACTCCGGATGAGGTACTTCCCGGTTGTCTCTCCTTCATCTGGGAACTTAGAAATGCAAATATCCGGGTAGCCATAGGTTCGGCCAGCAAAAATACGCCCATGATCCTTGAGAGGGTTGGTATACGGGAACTTTTTGATGCAATTGCAGACGGGAACAATGTCACAGAGGCTAAACCCAATCCGGAAGTGTTTATTAAGGCAGCAGAAATGGTAGGAATAAAACCGGGGGAATGTGTAGTGTTTGAAGACGCAGTAGCAGGCGTTCAGGCTGCACTTAATGCAGGAATGATGTGTATCGGTGTGGGCTCATCGAAGATATTAAAAAAAGCCCATTTTGTTGTTCATGGATTAAACGAGATGAACCTTTCAAAGCTTATTAGTATAGAAAAACATATCAGGATATGAATAGTTTTTATAAAAGGGATGTTTGGCAGATTATCGAAGAAGGATTCCATCCTGAAATGAACAGAGAGTCGGAAAGTATCTTTTCGATCGGGAATGGCTATATGGGGCAGAGAGCCAATTTTGAGGAGCATTATTCAGGTGATAGCTTGCAGGGTAGTTATGTTGCAGGTGTATATTATCCTGATAAGACCAGGGTAGGATGGTGGAAAAACGGATATCCTGAATATTTTGCTAAAGTTCTGAATGCCCCAAACTGGATTGGTATCGATATCTCAGTAAATGGAAAAGAAGTCGACCTTGCAACATCAAAAACAGAGTCGTTTTCAAGGATTCTGAATATGAAGGAAGGTTATCTTGAAAGATCATTCAGGGTGACAGTTGAGGGAAACAGGAAAGTTAAGATCAAAAGCAGGAGATTCGTCAGCATGGCAGAACCTGATCTCGGAATAATAAAATACACTGTCAAATCAATAGATTTTGAAGGCACTATCGATTTCACTGTCTATATCGACGGTGATGTGAAAAATGAAGACACAAATTTCGGGGAGAAATTCTGGGAAGAAGTAAACAAGGAGATAAATGGGAACAATGGCGTTCTTGTTACCAGGACGTTGAAAACAGATTTTCATGTAGCAACCGGGATGAGTTTTGAATTTCTGAAGGATAACAGTGAAATTGAAACAAAAATTCATAACACAGATCGAGAAAAGTACATTGCAGGTTCTGTTTCTCTCGTCATCAGAAAAGGGGAGGAGATTACTTTGAACAAATTTGCGGTTGTTCTTTCTTCATTGAATAATGCAAAAGATAAGTTAACGGAAGATACTAAAACCCGGCTTACCGAAGCAAAAGCAAAAGGATATGCACGCCTTTTCCTTGAGCATACCAAAGAATGGGAGAGGATATGGGCCACTTCTGATGTAGTAATTGAAGGTGATATATCGGCTCAGCAGGCGATACGCTTTAATATTTTCCATCTTAATCAGACCTATACCGGAAAAGATGAACGGCTCAATATCGGTCCAAAAGGTTTTACCGGTGAAAAATATGGAGGCAGTACATATTGGGATACGGAAGCTTTTGGTTTGCCATTTTTCCTTAAAACGGCTGACCGGACAGTCGGGAAAAACCTGTTGCTATACCGGTATAAACATCTGGAAAAAAGTATTGCCAACGCAGAGAAACTGGGTTTTAATAACGGCGCCGCCTTATACCCGATGGTAACAATGAACGGTGAAGAGTGCCATAATGAGTGGGAGATAACTTTCGAAGAGATACATAGAAATGGAGCGATTGCTTTCGCAATCTTCAACTATATCAGACATACCGGTGATGATGAATATATGGCTGATTACGGATTGGAAGTGCTAATCGGGATATCACGATTCTGGAGCCAGAGAACAACATTTTCGGAGAATCTTAGGAAATATGTGATATTGGGAGTCACCGGTCCGAATGAATATGAGAACAATATCAATAATAACTGGTACACTAACTCTTTAGCTGTTTGGACATTATCCTACACACTAAAAAACATCAGGATTCTGGAGAAAGAGAATCAGGATAAATTATCAGCTCTTTACAGAAAAGTAAATTTTAATTTTTCCGACGAATCAGCCAGATGGCAGGAAATAATTAAAAATATGCACTTTCCGTATGATAATTCGCGCAACATCTTCCTTCAGCAGGATGGATTTCTGGATAAGGAGCTAAAGCCAGCCACTAGTATCCCGGCTGCTGAAAGACCAATCAACCAGCACTGGTCGTGGGACAGGATATTGAGATCCTGTTTTATAAAGCAGGCAGATGTTTTGCAAGGTTTATACTTCTTTGAAGATCAGTTTGATACAGAAACAATAATACGTAATTATGATTTTTATGAACCGATGACTGTTCATGAATCGTCTTTGTCTGCCTGCATACATTCAATTGTTGCTTCAAGGATTGGGAATATTGAAAAAGCTTACAAGCTTTACCTTCGTACTGCCAGACTGGATCTGGATGATTATAATAACGAAGTCTCCAACGGGTTGCATATAACAAGCATGGCCGGTACCTGGCTCGCGATAGTAGAGGGATTTGGAGGTATGAGAATCCATGCCGATAAAATTCTTCTTAATCCACTAATCCCGGCAAAATGGCAGTCATATTCATTTCATGCCCGCTTCCGTGGTGTCCTTTTCATGGTTAAAGTAACAAAAGACTTTGTAACTATAAACAATTTGTCGGGAAAGACGTTAAATCTGGAGATATCCGGTAAAGAATATCAGATAAAAGGATCAGAAAAACTTATCCTTAACCTTAAAGTAGATTTCTTTTCTTAAGCTGTTATAAATCAGGAATTTGATTATGAAGAATATAATTTTAACTATTCAGATTATGGAAAAACTACCTTTGAGTATTCTGATATTGTTTCTTGCACTTACAATTACGATAGCAGGTTGTTCGGTTTTTGGACAGAAAAAGGGAATAAAACCTTTTCATTCCGATGTTGTACACCCTGAATGGTCGAAAAACTCAGTATTGTATGAAGTAAACGTCAGACAGTACACAGAGCAGGGTACTTTTAATGCTTTTGCGGAACATCTCCCCAGGCTAAAAGCCCTTGGTGTGGATGTATTGTGGTTTATGCCGACATTCCCTATCGGTGTTCTAAACAGGAAAGGAGAATTGGGAAGTTATTATTCTGTTAAAGACTTTTTAAATGTTAACCCTGAATTTGGAACACTTGACGACTTCAAAAGTGTATTAAAAAAAGCCCATGAGCTGGGGATGAAAGTTATCATCGACTGGGTACCAAACCATACTTCCTGGGATAATAATCTGACAATTGAACATCCTGAATGGTATGTTAAAGACTCGAAAGGCAAATTTTCTCCACCTATAGGAACTGACTGGACTGATGTGATTCAACTTGACTGGTCAAAGAAAGGCCTTCAGGATTATATGATAGAAGCGTTGAAATTCTGGGTAAATACAGGTGTTGACGGTTTCCGTATTGATCATCCTCATAATACACCAAAGGAATTTTGGGAAAGGGCAAGAACTGAACTTACGGCAATAAAACCGGTTTTGTTGATAGGGGAAATAGAGGAACCAACAGATTTCCTTGAAAAAGGTATGGACATGAACTATGCCTGGGAGATGTATCATCTCTTAGTCAATATTGCACAGGGAAAAGACAGTGTGAGATCACTTGCAAAGTACTATGAGAAAGAGAGGTCAACATATCCGAACAATGTATACCGGCTTCAGTTTCTGACTAACCATGATGAAAACTCCTGGGGTGGTACAATTGACTCATTGATGGGTGATGGGCAACGGGCATTTGCGACTTTAATCTTTACCGCCAAGGGTGTACCTTTAATTTATAGCGGACAGGAAGACTGTCTTAACAAAAGACTGAAATTTTTCGTAAAGGATCCAATTAAGTGGGATACATGCATTCTGACTGGATTTTATAAAGATTTGATCTCATTAAAAAAACAGAATAGAGCTCTCTGGAACGGCGAAGCGGGAAGTCCTATGGTAAAAATCAAAACAAACAAAGACAAGGCAATCTTTGCCTTTTACAGGGAGAAGGATGACAACAGGATCATAGTTCTGCTGAATCTCAGTAAGAGAAGCATTGCCCTGAAGTCTCTTCCGGGAAACCTTAATGATGAATATACTGATTATTTTACCAGACTGAGAACAGTTCTTCCTTTAACCGATTCGCTAAGGTTCGAACCATGGGGGTATAAAGTATTGGTAAGATAAAAGTAAAAAGATAAAAATAAGAAGGTAAAATCGAATAAATCTTCTCCCTGGAGAGATTACCTCACTTCGGGGGGGGTGAGAGGGGAAAATCAAAATTATATGCCATGCATTCAATAAAAAGCATATTATTACTTTTGATTCTTATTGTCTTATTAATTGCCGGGTGTGGTCCAATGCGAAACAAAAACAGACCTGAAATTGATAAATCTCTTGCTTCTGTTCCCTCGTGGGCAAAGGAGGCAATCTGGTACCAGATTTTTGTTGAAAGATTCCGGAATGGTGATCCGGGAAACGATCCGACCCCGGCAGATATGTCCGGTTCTTATCCTGATAAGATACCCGCAAAGTGGAAGATTACTCCATGGGGTCATGACTGGTATGCTCATGAACCCTGGCTCGATAGAGTCAAAGTAAAAGGATTCTATTCAAAAGTACAGGCCCGTCGATACGGAGGTGATCTGCAGGGGATTCTTGATAAAATGGATTATATTCAGTCACTTGGAGTTACTGCAATATTTTTTAATCCGCTTAACGATTCGCCATCCCTGCATAAATATGATGCGAGAAACTATGCGCATATTGACAGAAATTTCGGTCCCGACCCAAAAGGCGATGCTGCAATCATGGACTCAGAAATTCACGATGATCCTGCAACGTGGAAATGGACTTCAGCTGATTTGCTCTTTCTGAAAGTAATCAGGGAATTTCACAGGAGGGGCATCCGAGTGATAATGGATTATTCATGGAATCACACAGGCAAAACATTCTGGGCTTTGAACGATATAAGAAAGAACGGGAAAAATTCGAAATATGTTGATTGGTATACCATAAAACAGTTTGATGATACGGTGACGAAAGAAGATGAATTCAGGTATGAAGGATGGGGCGGGAACAATCCTTACATGCCAGTATTCAGGAAGGATATTATTCCTCCTGAGAAAAAAGTAATGCCTTTTGAAGGCAATTTTCATTCAGAATCATTAAAACAGCATTTATTCAATGTTACAAGGAGATGGCTTGATCCTGACAGAGATGGGAATCCGTCTGATGGTGTGGATGGCTTCAGGCTAGATGTCGCAGGTGAGATCCCAATGGGATTCTGGAGGGAATATCGTAAAGTAGTTCATACAGTAAATCCTGAAGCATATCTTGTTGGAGAAATATGGTGGCTGGAATGGCCCGATAAACTGTTAAATCCAAAAATTTACCTTCAGGGTGATCAATTTGATGCCATAATGAATTACAGGTGGTTCAGGATTGCAAGAGGATTTTTTGGTCAGGCAGAACCTGTTTTAACAAGTAGCGGGTTCATTAAAGAGATAAACCGGATAGACAGTGGAATTAATATTGGCAATCTTCAGGCAATGATGAATGTAGTATCAACTCATGACTCTCCAAGGCTGTCAACTTCGCTTTATAATAAAACAATGGATAAATATAAAGCAAAACCTTCCGATAATCCTGATTATAAAATAAATAAGCCGGATGAACTGACAAGGAAAGAACAGATTCTCCTTCTGATCCATCAGTTTACTTTCATCGGAGCTCCCCAGATATATTATGGTGAAGAGGCAGGAATGTGGGGCGCTGACGATCCGGACTGCAGGAAACCTATGGTATGGGATGATATTGTTTATGAAGATGAACGTACTGCTTTTGATCCCACTAAAAGCCGGCAGGTGGATTCAGTCAGGCCAGATACCCTGCTGAAATTGTTTTATGAGAATTTGTGTAAGATGAGAAAAGAAAACCCTGTCCTGGTATATGGAGATCTTTCCTTTTCCGTTGCTGACGATAAAAAGATGGTACTTGCATATAACCGCAGGATGGGCAGGGATGAGATAGTGGTAGTTTTTAACCGCTCGTTTAAACCTCAATCTGTAAAAGTACCTGTTAAAAATGATGGAGAATATCTGAACATTCTAACCGGAAGAGATAAAAGCATTATAACCAATAATAACAGTATCGAATTAAATCTCGAGCCGCTGACCGCAGTTGTCCTTAAGAAGAAATGAATTGTTATTCTTTAATGATCCTTACAGTTTCACTTCTTGTTGATGTATTAAACTGAACAAAATAAATTCCTCCCGGGATTATACTACCTTCAGCTGATTTTCCATCCCATTCTACTGATTGAATCGCATCAGATGAAATACTTGTTTTAAATTGTCTTATTATCTTTCCGCTCATATCGTATATTGAAATTGAGAGGGGAGTAGGATAGGGGTTGTCTATTACAAAATTGAATTTCGCAGAGGAAGGATTAGGATATACAGAAACAAAGTGCTCTTTATCTGGCATTTTAAGATCATTAATAGCCAATACCGTACCTGGCGACGCAAGCTTTATGGTTGTGTAAAGTCTGTACTCCCCGGGCTGAAGATTGATCTGATCGTTGACATTCAAAACATTAATTGAGTCGCCTGTAAAATATTCATACCATTTACCCGGTTGGGGGAAGAAAGGCGTTATTGACGACACTGTGATTCCGAAATTACCGAGGATATTGACATTCATTGAAGGATGAATCAGCTGAAGACTTTTCAAAGGAGTATCAAATGAGTAGGAATAACTGCTGGTTCCAAATACAGGTTGTGTGTTCCTGAGATTATTAAGGAGTTTATAGATAACAAATAATCTGTGGTGGTCAGGGTCAGAGAAATAGTTCCATTTTATTGGTTTTTCACCTGTTCTTCCGCTGGAATCAATTGAAATATCATAACCAAGCTCACCAAATTGCCATATCATTTTAGGGCCAGGCACAGTGAGAAGAAAGAGAGCATCAAGCTCCATCCTTTTCAATGCAGTCTTAAGATTCCTTGTATTATAATTGCCTGATGAAGCTCCGAAAGTAATTGTTTTATACATGATCCGTTCTTCATCATGACTTTCCATGTAGCTTACAAGATTGGGAACATTCCAATCCAGACCCTGAGCACTTACTGCTGTGAGATCAGATGAATATCCCATAGCCGCTTCTGCATAATTATAATTATTATTCCCCCAGATCATCATACCATAATTGGCCAGCTCCTCTTCTTCACTGTTTGCCGTAAAATGTTCAAGTATGACATATGCATTGGATTTTACTTTCCAGATCTGGGAGGCCATCCGTTCCAGAATGGCAATTCGTGAAGGATCATAGGCACTGCCCTCTCCGGGAGTATTTGTAAATCCTTTTGTAAAATCAAAACGGAACCCGTCGATTTTATATTCTGTAAGCCAATATGCATTTACCCTGTCGACAAGTTGTTGTGTAGAAATGCTTTCATGATTGAAGTCGGCGCCAAATTTATATACAGGATTAGGCGATTGAGCATTAAACCACGGATTGGGAATCTTCATGTAGATTTGATCTGAACCTATATGATCGAGATAAAGCTGAACAAAAGGAGATTGTTCATAGCAATGGTTTAGAACCATATCCATTATTACTGCTATGCCCCGGCTGTGACAACTATCAATAAACGCCTTAAGATCATTTTTTGGACCGTAATATTTGTCCGGAGCAAAGTAGAAGGAAGGATTGTAACCCCAACTGATGTTCCCTTCAAATTCATTTATTGGCATCAGTTCGATGGCATTTATTCCCAGATTAACAAGATAGCCCAATGTATCGGTAAGGGTTTTATAGTCGTGATTTGCCGTAAAGTCGCGTACGAGTAATTCATAGATTCTAAGATTTGATTTGTCAGGAGGAACGAAGCCGGTTGTTTTCCATGAATAGGGCACCTGGGATGTCTGGAGAACAGATACAATCCCTGAAGCTGTGTCTTTCGGATATTGGATCAGATTGGGATATGTAGCGGAAGTAATAAACTGGTCATTATCCGGATCAAGAACTTTATCTGAATATGGCTCACCTATATAGAGGGCACTATCCACAATGTATTGAAACCGGTACTCTTTCCCTGGTTTCAGTCCGTCAATCTGTACCCAGTATCTTTCACCATCAGGAGTTCTTTTCATATAGCCCTTTTCACGAGCAAGCCAATTTGTGAAATCGCCTGTGGCAAATACGTAATTTTTATATGGAGCATGCAGGACAAGTGTAACGGATGAATTGCTGTTATAGTTAATTCCATCAATTAATCCCGTGGGTAGACTTTCCGTCACAATTGGCTTCCTTACGTAATAAAAGAATGAATCAACAGCAAAAGCCGGTTTTTTCCAGGCAATGATCTTTGTCACGAATTCACCGTATTGATCAGGTAGAATAGTATAGTTCAGAAGATCAGGTGTTGACCCTGATTTGATAAATTTATTATTTATATATAATGAAAGAGAATCAGCAAGTGTGCCGGAAGCACTAACCGCTATTTGTTTATTGATTTCTGCAACAAATGATGATTTGACCGGAAGTGTAAAAGTTACATTTAGTCCTGCCTGAAAAACACTCAGAAATATATCAGGCCTGGTTTGTTGAGTCCCTGCAGAATTACGTATTACCAGATAAATGTTTGTTGCAACGTCAGTACTGGAAAGTGAATAGAAGGTTTTAATATCGGGTGTAATATCGAGTTCATAACGATAATTTCCAAGATAAATCAGTTTCGGTTGTGTTGAATTATTAGGCCATGTACCAATTACTTTTTGCCATGAAATTCCCAGAAGGGTGACTCCGGTATGTGCATAAAGATCGCCTGTAAAATTATGAAGATCTCCGGCATCTTTTGAGCTGTCGTAATAGATTTTTATGATTTTTCCGGGAGTAGGAACAGCAGGATCAGTTGTTATCATCTGTCCGGTCAATAAACCGGAAAGCACTAAAAAATAAAAAGTAATAAAAAACAGCTTTTTCACACGATTTCTTTTGTTAATGGTAAAGCATGATGCAAATGTATGGAAAATAGCTGAAAAACGCTAATTTTCAGCGAGATAGAAGAATAATTACAGAAAACGTTTGAAATAACCCCGGCACTTAAAATTTATAATGCCTTGTCATATAATTCATTCCTTTAATTACCGATCCCTGGTAATCGAAAAGGGTATGATTATCCCATGAAGAACCTGACCCCCATTGGTCCTTCATATTCGAAGTTATCCAGGCCGGCTCCCAGTAAAAAATTCCTTTTCCACCGCCATAAATAATTTTCTTAGTAAGAGTAATCAGATAATTGTATTGCCCGTCAGCTGATGCAGAATATCCCGGAACCAGTTTGGATGAATTGGAAATATCCCTGTAACTGTCAGCGTCTCCAGAGGTCCAGGGATAGGCAGTTTCCATGATCATCACATCTTTATCGTATTTTACCCTGATCTGAGAGATATATGTGCTTACATCATTAAGGCTGACGTTGGAATATAAATAATAATATGAGATCCCGATGATGTCATAGTCAGTCAATCCTTTTACGGCAAGCCCATTAAACCATGCATCAACATTTTCCGGTTGAGCTATATGTATTATTATTTTTGGCTTGATTGAATTTGAAGTGCCTGCATCTCTTACAGCTCTGATACCAGAATTAAGCAGCAGTATCATATTTGCTTCATTCCCATTCCAGCGGTTTCCCTGTGGCAGGAGCAAACCGTGATTAATTTCATTCCCGATCTGGATATATTCTGGCATCAAACCATTAATTCCAAGGTTATTAAGTGTTCTGAATGTATAATTATATACACTGTCTGCCAGAACAGGCATTCTTGTGAGTGTATCCCATGTGGTAGGTTTTTGTTGCTTTGAAGGATCAGCCCAGGTATCCGAATAATGAAAATCAAGGCAAACCTGCATTCCTGCAGCTTTCGATTTGCTGATACCCTTTTTAACATCTGCATAGTCGTTATACAACTGAGTACCGGAAGCTCCGTAAATAGTTTTCGTCCAGGTCGGATTATAGAATAATCTGAACCGGATGACATTGGCACCGTAATTCCGTAAAATAAGATAAGGATCTTTGATATTCCCCGAGTCTTTATATACCCCTCCATGATCGAGAATCTGATTGACATATGAGAGATCTGCTCCCATAACAAATTCAGACGGAGTATATAATTTTTCTATTTGATCAGAATCAGAGTTCCTGTTCCCTGATTTTTTACAGGAGACAACAGTTATTAAAATAATGAATGATAAAAGTAACCGGTTCATTTAATTTCAGTTCTTCGTATTGTACCCCGAAAATTTCCAGATCAAGACCAGTATAACTAACTACAAAGTTAAAGAGGCTGTCTTGAACATCGACAGCCTCTTTTCTTTATTTTCAAACTAAATGATCCTACTTGGATTTGGAATCTTTCTAGTTCTTGGTAACAGTTGCTTTAAGTCCCCATGGATCAAATGTGATAGTGTAGTTTCCGGCGGTTCCAACTGCAATATTTGCACCTCCGGATGTAAGTGCATTGATATCGCCTCCGTAATTCAGATCCCATGCGTCGTTAGCCCTGAATTTAATGGCTCCTACAACCAGATTAAGAGTAACCTTGAATACTTTATTTGTTGCATCCCAGGTCATGTTCTGGTCAGAATTCCAGCCATCGGGAGTTGCATCACCGATTAATCCCCATCTGTTTAAGCTGTAAGTATAAGCGTTGGGATTGCTCAGATCCAGGGTAATTGCGTAATCAGCGGCGAGAGCTATCTGAATATTTGCGCCACCGGCATTAAGTTTTCCATCAGCCAGATCACTTCCATAATTGTAGTCCCAGCTATGATTTGCCCTGAATTTGACGTAGGCAGCAGTGAGTGACATGCCGCCATTCCAAGTTCTCAAAGTAGGACTGTATGTTAATGCAGTTTCATCATTCCATCCATTTGGAGATGCATCACCAATAACACCCCAAACCGTTGCAACAGCAGTATAGGTCATTGGAGCAGCTGCAGCATTGACATTAATTTTATAGTAACCTGCAGGAGAGGTGAAGTTGCCTCCATTGGGATCTAAAGTACCTGATCCTCCATCACCATAATTTGGTCCATCCCAGTTAAGCTGTGTTGCAAATTTCCACTGGTTTGCAGTTTTTGACATGTATACATAGCCTTCAAGATTATCAGGTGCAGTGACCGTGCTTTTCACCTGTGGTGATTTATCGGGCGACCAGTCAGCAAATGTTGATCCCGGATAGCTGGCGGCGACATAGTCACCAGGAACATTCCAGATACGGGTATTTGCCAATGTGGTAAACTGAACATCGCTTCCATATGCTGTGCCTGCACTATTAACTGCATACGCACGGACATGATAAGCGGTGAATAATGTCAGACCTGTAAGGTTGCTGACGAAAACACCTATGCCTGTACCTCCATCAACTATAGTAGTACCTGCAGTAGTCGGGTTTGCAGTTGTACCCCAGGCGAGACCACGTGCTGTAACTGTTCCACCACCGTCGTAAGTTACTTCTCCTCCTGATACGGCAGCAACCTTGGTTATACCTGTGACTGCAGTAGTTGTAACAACAGGCAGATCAACAAGAGTGGTAAAAGTTACTTCGGGGCCATAACCTGTCCCGGCATTATTAGTAGCATATGCACGTACATAATAAACTGTATGTCCCTTCAAACCGGAAAGTGCACTGATGAATGCTCCGGTTCCGGTACCGTTTGCTGTTTTACTATCAGAAACAGTTGGATTGTGGTTTTTACCAAAGCATACGCCACGGGCAGTAACATCAGCACCGCCAGCAACAGTAACGTTGCCTCCACCTGTGGCTGAATTACCAGTTATCACAGTAATTGCAGCGGTGGTAAGCGTGGGTACAACGGGTAAGGTTGTAAAAGTAACTTCATCACCATAAATAGTTGCACTGGCACCAATTGCGTAAGCGCGTGCATAATATTTGGTTGCATAAGCTAGTCCCGACAACTTTACAGCAAATGTGGCTTTGGTGACCGGGTCACTGAATATGGTTTTGGAGTCTGATGTTGTGGGACCGGTTTGCGTTGCATAACAAACACCTCTTTCTGAAAAACCGTCACCGGAAGCAACTACAAAACCTACAACAGTTGCAGAGTCAGATTTAACATTTAATACCTGAGTGGTAGAAAGTTTCGGGTTTAATCTGACATTCGACTGTTCCTTTTTACATGAGGCAAAAATAATTGTCACGGTAAGAAGAACAGCCAGAAATCTATATAAGGTTAATCTTTTCATAAATAATTTCATTTTTTAGTAATTTCTAATTCAATGTAAAAGTACATCTGAAAGGAGGATTGTTTATGTAGAGTCGTACAGTATAGTTGCCAGCTGTAACAGGGATATTTGAACTAGCACCATTAAACAGATTATCTATTGAATATCCTGTCCCGATTCCTAAATTAATGCCCTGATCCCATGCATCATTCACTCTGAATTTGCAGGTTCCGTTTATCAGGACAACCGAAATGAACCACGATCCTGTTTTGGCATCGTATGCCATTTTTGAATCCGGGGCATTCCAGCCGTTTGGAGTGGCATCCCCAATGAGGCCAATATTGTAAGGAAGAACGGTGAAAGTAAGTGCTTTCGTATCGGCTTTCACCTGATACCACCCGTTTGCTGCCACAGTAAATGCGGCGCCATTAACAGCAAGGTTGGTACCATTGACTCCATATGTGATATTGGCATCGGGGTCCTTCAATGTAAATGGTTTTGTGGCATCCAGTTTCACATAACCGATATATTTCTCATCACCGAAAGCTGATTCGACCTTCTGGGTAATACCTGAGTTTATCAGATCGAGACGTGGTAAACCGAAAATGGTAACACTAGCAGATACAGGATCAGAAGCATAAATTTTGGGTACAGCTCCTGTACCGGCATCAATTGATAATACCGATCTTATCCGGAAATCAATAGCAGAAGCCACATCAGCATTAAATTTCTGTAGCAGAATCCCGTTCAGGGAGAGTACAGTAATTTTTAAGCTGGCATCCTGATTACTCGAAAGCACTTGTAGTGAATCTTTAAAATTGTTTCCTGATGCACAGGCCTCAAGAAAATAGGTGGCTGAAGCCTTGAACCCTGGATCAACTGCAGTGCCAACAAAAACCAGAGTATCCAAACCATGTGCCCTTTGAAGGGTCAGATCAGGTAAGGATACTAAAGTTGGCGGAGTTGGATTTGTAAGTATCACAACTTTTGTCTCATCCTTCTTACAGGAGTTGAGCAATAAGCCAAGAATTGTTATGTAAAATATTAATTTTTTCATGAGATTCAAGTTTTATAAATTAGTTGTAACCAATATTCTGGATAATATTTGGATTTGCAGACACTTCGGCTCCTGGAATTGGAAAGATATTCAGATGGCTATCGGTATTTGTTCCATTAATAGCACCACCTTTCCATGGCCAGTTATAGTTACCATCAGTGAATTTTCCGAAACGAACTAAATCGGTACGTCTTTGTGCCTCAAAATAGAATTCACGGCCACGTTCAGCCAGCAAGAAATCATCTGTAAGCTGGGCAGCTGTGATGTTACCAGTTGCATTTCCATAAGCACGACTCCTTATAGCATTAACATCCAATACTGCGTTCGCATTATCTCCTGACCTGTGTAAAGCTTCAGCTCTCATCAATAAAGCGTCAGCGTAACGGAAAACCGGAAAATCTGTGCTGGCATATGCCGGATTATAATCTGCTGCCTGACTGCCATCGGTATTTTTTGCCGTAAATTTATATACACCAATGCCATAATCGCCATTTGAGGAAGCACTTGGGATGTTCATGCTTTTCTTCGTTTTCATGTAGACCCGTTTGTCTTTGCACTGAGAAAAAGTTGAATCGCTGGTTGGGATACGCACATTACCATAGGTGACAAGTGTGTCAACCAGAATATTCATAAACTGTTTTTTAGATCTGTTTCCGTTCCAGTCTGTGTTTGAGGTCAGTCCGTGAAATCTTTCTGCCCTGATGTAAGTGGCATCACTGCAGGATTCAATAATAAATGTTGATCCGACATATCCTTGTGTATTGATTCCGTCCTGTGCCCATGCAAAAATCATTTCCGGGTTATGGGCGCCATCGTTGTCAGCGCTGAAATTCTGCCGGTAATTGGTAGCCAATGAATAGACTCCGCTGCTGACCACTTTATCGCAATAGATTTTGCAGCTATCCCATTTTGCAGTCCCCGTAAATACTTCAGCATTCAGATATAGCCTTGCCAGCAACATCCAGCAGGCAGCCTGATCAGCCTCGGGATAAGAGAACTTTGGAGCTCCAAGTTTATTTTCGATGCCGTGCAGTTCAGACACTACATAATTAAACAACTTAGCTCTCTGAATTTGTTTTGGGAAGAATTTTCCGACTACGTCGGCATCTGTTGTAAATGGAGGATTAGCAAATAAATCCATATCCCAGGTATAAGCCAATGCCCTCAGAAACCTGGCTTCAGCATTATATTGGACTAAAGCAGGGTCTGTACTTCCATTGGTTTTCTTAATAAAATCGTTTGCATAGGTTACACTCAGACTTAAACGCTGATAAAGCGCCGTAAGAAAAGGATTAGTTGAACTCCACGTCTGTGTATTTAAATCTGAAATACCTGCATCAGTCCAGCCACAAATTGCTTCATCGGTTGTTATTTCCTGGCAATTCCAGAGTGCCCTTGTGGTAGTAAAAAAGTCATTATCGGGAGCGCTAATATCCGGCCCACCATTACTACCTTGTCCATTGATTATAAAACTGGCATAAATTTTCCCCAGGGCTTCTTTCATGTAAACAGGATTATTTCCCAGGTTGCCGGACATTATTATATTAGGGTCATTTGGATTCACAATAAGGTCTTTCACACACGATGCAAACATCACTGTAGAAAGAACAACTCCTAGTATTAAAATCTTTTTATTCATATATGTATTATTAGAATATTAGTATGTTAAGCTTAAACCAAGCATAAAGGTCCGTGGTCTCGGATAGAAATTGTTGTCAATACCTCCGGGAACTTCAGGGTCAATACCTTTATACTTTGTAACAGTCAACAGGTTTTGCACAGTGAAGCTAATGCGTGCACTCAATTTGTCAACGATGTTGTCGAATTTATAGCCTGCACTGACATTGTCTAATTTTAAAAATGAAGCATTGCTGACGAAATAATCGCTTGTAAATTGCCGTTTCACGAATTTCGTATCGCTTAGGAAAGTCGTGAAATTCTTGAAATATCCAATCTGGTATAACTGGTCATATGAAGCGCCTGCTGCAACCTGGTTATATACGTAGTTCCCGATATTTGCACGAGCGGAAGCAGAAAGATCGAAGTTTTTATATGCAAAACGTGCAGACAATCCCAATACATAATCAGGAGCAGGATTATGATAAATATATTTATCTGCATTATTGCCGTTTACTGTACCCCCAAGTCCTGAGAGATCAACATATAAACCTTCAATAGGATTACCGTTTGCATCATATACCTGTTTATTCAGGAAGTATGAGTAAGTAGGATAGCCGACTCTTGTCACCTGCTTCTGACCGGTGAAAGCATCGCCATAAAGAACTCCGACAAACTTGGGATCATCAGTTATGAGCAGTTTGAGAACTTTGTTAACATTATAGGTAAGGTTTAATCCTATTGTCAACGACATGTCTTTTTTTGAGATAGGCATAAGATTCAATGATGCTTCCATACCTTTGTTTTCAAGGCTCCCTACATTTGTGAATAATGTATTTGAAAAGTTACTTCCGCTGGGAATTGTAACCGTATTCAACAGGTTTGTAGTAACACGTTTATAAATATCGAATGACCCCGTAATACGATCTTTCAGGAACCCAAAATCCAATCCTATATTCTTGGTATCCGTCCTTTCCCATTTTATTGTTCCATCATAAGCACTTGGCCGTAAAGTGGGTACGTATTCGCCACCAATAGGATAATATGAGCCTGGAGAAGATACTGTATAAATTGCCTGTGCGGGGAAATCACTTCCAATATCCTGTTGTCCGGTAATACCCCACCCCAGTCTCAGCTTTAAACCAGAAATTGCATTAACATTTTTCAGGAAAGACTCCTCTTTTATTTTCCAGGCAAGAGCTGCTGAGGGGAAAAGTCCCCATTGGTTCGGAGATGGTGATTTTGAAAAACCGTCATAGAAACGGGAAGAACCGTCATCCCTGACAGTCAAAGTAAGCAGGTACCTATCTTTAAAAGTGTAATTAACGCGGCCAAAGAATGAGATTAATCTAAGAATGACAGGTGCTCTGTATGTACTATCTGTTTTTTGATAAGGATGGGTATCGTCCTCAATTCCTCTTGTATAGCTAAAACTTTGACGTTTGAATTGTTGCCAGGAATATCCTGCAGTAGCATCAATTTTACTCTCGATACTGGCCAGATCTTTTGAATAGCTCAAATAAAAATCAAGAAGGTTGTTGGAATTTGTACTATTATAATCACTTAGTCTGCCTGAAAGAGGAGATGTCAGAACAGAGGGGGCTGACAAAGGAAGGTTATTATGTCCCTTACTCTTTGTATAATCAGTTGCTAAATTCAGATTTGCATTTAGTCCGGGAACAAATGGAATCATCAGATTTAATTGAATGTTGCTGATGATTCTGTTAACTACAGACCTGTTATCGACAGCCAGAAGCTGCTCAACCGGATTAGGTGTTCCAAGATTTGCTCCATAATTGCTCCATTGATAATAGCCATCAGATACAGCATTCCCGTCCTTAACAGGTTGGGTAGGATCCATATTAACAGCCGAACCTATCGCTCCTGCATCACCAAAGTTATTATTGGTGGTCATCCCTTTAGCATTGAAATTAACTTTTAAGTTGTCTTTCAAAAAGGATGGATCAAGACTTATTGAGCCTGTAAGTCTTTGCATATCGGTGTTTTTTAAAATACCATTCTGATCGGTGTATCCGATTGAAACTCTGTAAGGCAGTGTTTTATAAGACCCTGATAAGCTTAGATTATGATCCTGTGATATAGCAGTACGAAAAATTTCTTTTTGCCAGTTGGTGTTTGCCGTTCCAAGCTTTGTCAAACTTTCAGCTCCATATAAACCTATATGGTCCAAAGCAATCTGTCTCATTTGATCACCCGAATAAACATCCACAAACTTAATAGCGTTTGCTATTGACGTATTTCCATCATAGGTAATACTCATTTTGCTACCGGCTTTACCCTTTTTAGTAGTAATTATTATTACACCGTTTGAAGCCCTTGAACCGTAGATTGCAGTTGCAGAAGCATCTTTCAGAACGGTAAAAGTCTCGATGTCGTTAGGATTAATAAATGAAAGGAAGTTTGAACTACCGGCAATGTTACTGTTGTCAATAGGAACTCCATCAATTATTATCAAAGGATCATTGGAAGCGTTTAATGATGAACCGCCTCGAACACGTATAGTTGCACCGGCACCGGGAGCTCCGCCGGAATTTGTAATTACTACACCTGGACTTTTCCCAACCAATAAATCCTGTGGCGAGGTAATAGCACCTTTGTTAAAATCTTTTGAGCTTACAGCAACTACAGAACCCGTAGCATCTGATTTCTTAACAGTACCATAACCGATCACTACTACCTCCTGTAGATTCATGCTTTCTACAGCCATTGCTACATTTATTATGGTTTTGCCATTTACAGGAACTTCCTGAGTAGCGTAACCTACGTATGATATTACTAGTGTAGCAGTCGGGGCAATTGATATACTGAAGTTACCATTACCATCAGTAATGATCCCGTTAGTGGTTCCCTTTTCCTGGATAGTGACTCCAACCAGGGCAGAACCATCTGCTGCATCTGTTACTTTACCTGAAATCCGGATTCCCTGAGCATTAATTGCTCCGGAAAGAAGAATTCCCAGGAAAAGGATAGACAGCATTGTAAAAATTCGTTTTTTCATAGATTGTCTGGTTTAAAGGTTATAAAAGTTTATTTTATGGAAATACAAAGAATATTTGTTATGCTTATTCAACGCTCAAAATTAGGAAAGAAATTCTAAAAGCAACTAATTGAAAGTATTAATTTTCAATTAATTAACATATAGTTCCGCAAACGATTGAAATGAATATTTCTTATTCATTTTGCCCGGATTTTTTAAAGTTTCTTTTAATTTATTTATCTTTTTCCTGGAGAAACAGTCTCGAAAAGGATCGATTTTTACTTGTTATTAATTATCGGCAATGATTAATGCCATACTTAAATTTGAATTATTTCATTCTTTTGTTAATAAGTAAAGTATTGGTTTCTGGAAATTCTCAGCAACACCTATAACAAAATTCATCAGAATAGATTTTGTTGTACGGGTGGAAAATATTTGTTCCATGTTCTTTAATCAAATAATGATTTTTGTTTCATTTTTTTCAGCAAATCAATCTTTAAGAGTAATTGCATAACAAAGTTGAACATTACTGAAATACTGACTTTTACATAATTTTATAAAAAAGTTACATAATTAATACCTATACTACCTGTTAAATCTGAAATGTCTAAATAATACCAGGTTGCATTTATCCGGAACTTACTTTTCAGTTTATTGTGAGAATCAGAATATTTTCTCTATATTTCGGGGAGAGGTTTAAAATCTCGGAAACAGAAGATGTATAAAGGTCAGGTGACTATAAAAGATATTGCAAAAGAGCTGGGGATATCTCCCTCAACTGTATCAAAAGCTTTGAATGGACATCCAGACATTAGCCAGTCAACAAAAAAAGCGGTCCGGGAACTGGTCGAAAAATGGAATTATAAACCTGATCCTATTGCTCTTAGTCTTAAAAGCGGACTTACTAAAATAATCGGCGTAATTGTTCCTGAAATAGTTCACTATTTCTTTTCTACTGTCATAAGTGGTATTGAAGATCTGGCTTACGATTCAGGTTACCATGTAATGTTTTGTCAGTCAAATGAATCTTATGAGAGGGAAGTTAAAGCGGTTCAGACTTTACTTTCCAGCCGGGTTGATGGTATACTTGTCTCAGTTACTAAAGTTACAAATGACTTTAACCATTTCAGAAAAATACAGGAAAGTGGAATCCCCTTGGTTTTTTTTGACAGAATATGCAGCGAACTGGATACAGACAGGGTAATAGTGGATGATGAGGAAGGAGCCTTCGATGCAGTAAAACATTTAATTACTATAGGGTGTAAAAATATTGTTCATCTCTCGGGGCCGCAGAATCTTCAGATAGGGAAAAACAGAAAAGACGGATATTTAAGGGCCCTGAAGCATTATCATCAACCAATAGACGATCAAAACATAATCAGATGCGACACTCAGGAGGAGGCCAGAATAATAGTCCCTGATCTTATGAAAAGGGCAATAAGACCCGATGGAATTTTTGCTGTAAATGACCTGACCGCAGTTGAAACCATGAATGTGATCAGGGAATGTGGTTTTAATGTTCCGAAGGATGTTTCAGTAGTCGGATTTACCAGCGGAATGATCTCAGATATCACTTTCCCTACATTGTCATCCGTTGAGCAACATGGTTACATGATAGGAAAAGAAGCAGTAAAACTGCTTATTGACCGTATTGAAAAAAAACACAATCTTCCTTCTCAAACAATAGTCATTAAAACAGAGATGGTTATCAAGGGATCTTCAAAAAGTGTTATAAGTATATAATAATCATCGATCGAGGAGGTTAGATCCATATTTAAAAAAAGACATTTATCACCTTGAAAAAACAAAAAAAGCTTTATTTTTGGCTGATCTGACTGCAGAGAGAAATGAATTTAATTTATAATCAAAAATCATCCGAGATATGAATGTTCCTGTTAATTTATTGTACACAAAAGACCACGAGTGGCTCAGGGTTGAAGGAAACACAGGTTATGTAGGAATAACTGATTTTGCCCAGGGAGAGTTAGGTGATATCGTTTTTATCGAGATCGAAACCGTTGGAGAAACTCTTGCGAAGGAAGATGTTTTTGGCACCATCGAAGCTGTAAAAACAGTATCTGACATGTTTATGCCAGTGAGTGGTGAGATCCTGGAATCAAACCCTGCAATTGAAGAATCTCCTGATGTGGTGAATAAAGATCCTTATGGGAAAGGATGGATGGTAAAAATTAAAATAAATGATCCATCAGAGGCTTTCAGCCTTCTGACACCGGAACAGTATAAAGCTATGATTTAAACCCCCTCTGTCGCTGCGCGACATCTCCCCCAGAAGGGGAGAAAATACTATTCCATTTAGGGATTTTCTCCCCACTTGGGCGGAGTGCCCGAAGGGCGAGGGGGGTTATAATCCCCAAACAGACAACTTGGGGGCAAATCTTATAATGTTTTCTTGACCTCGAATTCCTGGTAACCTTCAATCATATCTCCGACTTTTATGTCGTTGAAATTATGTATGTTAAGTCCGCATTCGTATCCTCCGACCACTTCTTTCACATCATCTTTAAATCGCTTGAGTGATCCAAGCTCTCCGGTATAAATTACAATGCCATCGCGAATTATTCTCACCCTGGTATTCCGGGTTATTTTGCCCTCTTTAACATAGCAACCTGCAACAGTCCCGACCTTTGTGACCTTGAATATCTCACGTATCTCAAGTGTTGCGACAATCTCTTCCCTGACTTCAGGCATCAACATACCTTCCATTGCTGATCTTATCTCTTCAATTGCATTGTAAATAATTGAATAAAGACGGACATCAATCTCCTCTTTTTCAGCAAGTTTTCTGGCACTTAAAGATGGTCGTACCTGGAAGCCGACAATAATTGCGTTCGAAGCAGCCGCTAAAAGAACATCTGATTCTGAAATCTGACCAACAGCCTTGTGTATTATGTTAAGCTCGATCTCCGGAGTCGAGAGTTTAATTAACGAGTCACTCAAAGCTTCTACTGAACCGTCGACATCACCTTTCACAATAATGTTAAGTTCCTGGAAGTTACCGATGGCAATTCTACGTCCTATCTCGTCAAGTGTAATATGTTTCTGAGTACGCAGGCCCTGTTCCCTCTGAAGTTGTGCCCTCTTTGTTGCAATATCTTTAGCTTCACGGTCGCTATCCATCACATTAAACTTATCGCCTGCCTGTGGAGCGCCATTCAAACCCAGGATCAGAGTAGGAGTAGCAGGCCCCACTTCTTCAACCTTATTGCCTCTNNCTTCCCTTGTCGAGAGAAGATTCAATAACTGTTCCGAGAGCCGGTTTATTTGGATTAGCTTTTAACTCGAGCATCTCAGCTTCAAGTAGGATTTTATCGAGAAGTACATCAATATTGAGTCCGCTTTTTGCAGAAATTTCCTGTGACTGGTACTTCCCTCCCCAATCTTCAACAAGATAATTCATGGCTGCCAGAGCCTCTTTGATCTTATCAGGATTTGCAGTTGGCTTATCAATTTTGTTAATAGCGAATATTATCGGTACTCCGGCTGCTGAAGCATGATTAATGGCTTCTTTTGTCTGAGGCATAACACCATCGTCAGCTGCAACTACGATTATTGCTATGTCGGTAATCTGTGCACCACGGGCACGCATTGCCGTAAAGGCCTCATGGCCAGGAGTATCGAGGAATGTTATCTGGCGTCCGTCTTCAAGGATGACGCCGTAGGCGCCAATATGCTGCGTTATACCACCTGCTTCACCGGCAATCACATTGGTGTTCCTGATATAGTCAAGTAACTTGGTTTTACCATGATCGACATGTCCCATAACCGTAACAATCGGCGGTCTTGGTTTAAGATCGTCCTCTTCGTCATCTTCTTCACGAACTGCTTCCTGCAACTCTGCACTTACAAATTCTACCTTGAACCCGAATTCATCTGCAAGAAGCGCCATCGTTTCCGCATCGAGCCGCTGATTAATTGAAACAAACAGTCCCAGGTTCATGCAGGTAGATATGATATCGGTGACAGGAATACTCATCATAGAAGCAAGTTCATTAACTGAAACGAATTCAGTAACTTTAAGAATATTCTTATCGAGTTCCTGCTGATCGACAACCTCCTGATGTTTCTGACTTATAGCTTCTCTCTTTTCCCTGCGGTATCTTGAACCCTTTGATTTACCTTTCGTCGTGAGTCGTGCCAGTGTTTCTTTTATCTGCTTCTGAACCTCTTCTTCATTTACTTCGGCCCTGACAGGTCTTCTTTTCACGACTTTCTTATTGGAGGGCTTTTCTTTTTTATCTGTTGTTACCGGTTTAACAACGGGTACTCCTTCTTTCTCTTTTAATATTCTTTTCCTTCTCTTTTTCCTCCTGAAATCGGATTCTCCGCTTACCCTGACAGGCTGGAACGGGGTAGCTTTCTTCTTCTCTTCAACAGGAAGATCAATTTTCCCGACAACCCTTGGACCTGCCAGTTTTTTAAAATCAGTCTTATAAAGAGCAATAATATCCTCTTCGGGTTCAGGAAGTTCAGCATCATCTATGATATCTTCAATATGGATCTCATCAATAACCGGTTCAGAGACAGGCTCTTCTATAATTTCCGGTTCTTTTTTTGCGGCAGGTTTCGCTTCATCCTTACTGGGGATATCCTTTTCTTTGATTTTCCCTTTTGCAGGAACTTTTGGTTTCTCCTTCTTTTCCTCTTTTTTTACCTGGGTGGTCTCTTTGGCAATTGTATCGAGTTCAATTTTCCCTACTATATGAAGATCAATATTTGATTTAGATTTTTTTTCTTCAACCTGGGCTTTAGTATCAACAGTCTCCTTCTCTTCGACCGTTATTTTCTTCTCGGGCTTTTCAGGTTCGACAACTGGTGAAACATGTTTTAGCACAGCTTCCTCCTTAAGCACAGAATCTTTTTCAATCTTTGGCTTTAATGTCTTCTCAAGATCAATCTTGCCTACAAGTTTTACCTCAGGTTTTTTGATCTCAGTCTTAATATCTACAGATGACTTTACTCCTGAAGAATCTTTGACAAGAACATTATCATCTCTTTCAGATTCTTCACTCTCAATCTTCTCTGAAAAATCACCGATAGAGACAGATTCTTTTTTCCTATGGAGATCTTTAAGTA
Organism: Bacteroidales bacterium; assembly: GCA_003141495.1. GTDB lineage: Bacteria > Bacteroidota > Bacteroidia > Bacteroidales > VadinHA17 > LD21. The sequence goes on along the minus strand of PLMC01000130.1, from coordinate 16,553 downwards.
TGAGTTTTTCTGACTCCTTTTTTACGCTGATATCTGTACTGTACTCTTTTATAAGTAAGATATAAGCTTCGTGCGGAAGTTTCGTATTTGGGTTGGGATCAAGATCAAACCCTTTTTTATGAAGGAATTCCACAATAGTGGATATTCCCACATTGAATTCGCGGGCGGCTTTGCTTAATCTTGTAACCTTAATATCCTCTGTCATAAATATGCCTTGCCTTTGTTAAAACTTCAATACCATTGACTGCGAATAGTTTTATTTATTTATTTATTCAAATTCAGCCCTGAGGATGTTAACAACCTCTTTAACTGTTTCTTCTTCAAGATCTGTTCTCTTAACAAGGTCGCTGATTGAGAGATTCAGAACGCTTCTTGCTGTATCACAACCTATAGCCTTAAGTTCTTCGATTATCCAATCTTCAATTTCATCTTCAAACTCCTCAAGATTAACATCTTCCTCATCTTCTCCTCCCGGTTCCCTGTAAACATCAATCTCATATCCGGTTAGCTGGCTTGCCAGTTTAATATTCAGACCACCTTTCCCGATAGCGAGAGATACTTCATTAGGCTTCAGATAGATTTCCGCCCTTTTTGTTTCTTCAACAAGTTTGATTGATGTAATCTTTGCAGGACTGAGCGCCCTTTGGATAAAAAGCTGGTTGTTAGAAGTATAATTTATAACATCTATGTTTTCATTCCGTAGTTCCCTGACAATACCATGTATCCTTGAGCCCTTCATTCCCACACATGCTCCAACCGGATCGATTCTTTCATCGTATGATTCAACAGCAACTTTGGCGCGTTCCCCGGGTACTCTGACAATGTTTTTTATCGTAATTAGACCATCAAATATTTCCGGAACTTCAAGTTCAAATAATCTTTCTAGGAATACGGGCGAAGTACGGCTTAGTATAATGAAAGGAGTATTGTTTCTCATTTCAACCTTTATTACGACAGCCCTGATTGAATCTCCTTTGCGGAAATGATCTGAAGGGATCTGTTCGCTTTTTGGTAGAATAAGTTCATTCCCATCATCGTCAAGCACAAGTATTTCTCTCTTCCATACCTGATAGACTTCCCCGGTGACTATTTCACCGATCCTGTCTTTATACTTGATATAGATATTATTTTTTTCCAGATCGAGAATACGTGCGGTAAGGTTCTGCCTTAACGATAAAATAGCTCTTCGGCCAAAGTCGAGGAACTTTACCTCATCAGATACTTCTTCACCTACTTCATAGTCTTCATCAATCTCTTTAGCCTTTGATAGTGGTATCTGTATTACAGGATCAGTCAACTCCTTGTCTTCTACAACAACCCTGTTCCTCCATATTTCAAAGTCACCTTTATCGATATTGACAATAATGTCGAAATTATCAGCTGAACCATATTTTTTTGCGAGCATGCTTCTGAACACGTCTTCAAGAACGCTCATCATTGTAGGTCTGTCTATGTTTTTCAGCTCCTTGAATTCCGAAAAAGTGTCGATTAAATTAACATTTTCCATCTGGTGTAAACCTCTTATTATTATTTAATTGTCAAAATAACTCTTGTTGATTTTATTTGTTCGAAATTGAAAGAAAGAAGTTTTAATTTAGTCTCAAGCTCAAATCCTCCCGCGGTAACATTTTTAAGATTACCAATGAATTTAGAACCCTCATTGTCAGTAACTTCTATTTTCCTTCCTTCGTTATTATAATATTGTTCCATAACTACAAAAGGCATATCCAGACCTGGGGAGGATACCTGCAATTCAAAATCCTCTTTATCTCGGTCAAGTCCATTCTCGATATGCCTGTGTATTGCTGCGCATTCATCAATTGTTATTCCTTCATTCTTATCAGCCAGTACAGTAATCCTGTTGGCATTGCTTACTTTAACAGAAACAAGAAAGAGCCCCGTTCCCCTGACGAATTCATTAACTAATCCCTGTATTTTCTGTTTTTCTATCATTTTCCAAAAACCGGGAACAAAATAGGGGACTCTGGTCCCCTAGCTCAAATTCTCCTCAATTCGCTGACAAAGGTACATATTTATATTAAATCACCAAAATAATCAACATTAATATTGAAGTATTATGCTTGTGGTTCAAATACGTAGCTTGAAAATCAGGAAACATTTCGATATTTGCAATCAACTGGAAACAAACCGGAAACATATTTACATATTTCAATGAACACTGTGAAACAGGCAGATATATATGACGCAAATGACAGGTTAATTCTCGAGAATTGTACTATATGTCCAAGGGAGTGCGAGGTAAACAGGTTTGAGGCGGGATTGGGATACTGCAAAACAGATGCAGGTCTTAATGTTGCTTCAGTATGTATTCACCGTGGCGAGGAACCGGTCATAAGCGGGAAAGATGGCATCTGTAATGTCTTTTTTAGGGGATGCAATCTTCATTGCCTTTATTGTCAGAATCATGAAATCAGCAGTTGCACTTCAATAATCAGAAATACCGAAATGAATCTGGAGGAAGTCCTGGAACATATAATAAAAATACTTTCAGATGGAATACCGGCTGTTGGTTTTGTGTCTCCTTCCCATGTCGTACCTCAGGTTAAGGCAATAATAAAAGGACTGAATGCACGCGGCTATAAGCCTATAACAGTTTATAATACAAATGGTTATGAAAAATTAGAAACAATCCGTAATCTTTCCGGAATAATTGATGTATATCTTCCGGATTATAAATATGTTACAAAAGAAATTGCATCAGAATATTCAGATGCCCCCGATTACCCTGAAACAGCCCTGAAAGCAATTAAAGAGATGTACTATCAGAAAGGATCAACGCTTGTAACAGATGAATTTGGAAGGGCAGAAAACGGTTTACTGATACGACATCTTGTCTTGCCTGGTCGTGTTGAAGAGAGTAAAAGAGTTCTAAAATCAATTGTTGAAGAATTGTCACCGGGAGTACATCTATCGCTTATGTCTCAATACCATCCTACAGAACAGGTCAGGCAACATCCGGTACTTAATCGTCCGCTATATAAAAATGAATATGAGGAGGTTTTAGAGAAAATGGAAGCTCTTGGTTTAAGGAATGGGTGGGTGCAGGATATGGATAGTAATGTAAACTACATACCTGATTTCAGTAGGGAGAATCCATTTGAGTGACTGGATTTCTCTGTGAACCTCTGTGCTTCCTCTGTGTTTCTCTGTGTAACAAAAAAAAGAACTTACACAGAGGGCACGGAGGTAGCACTGAGAACCACAAAGAAAATCCTACATAAATTTTTCCCTCTTCTGGAGATTGTAAAGGGCTACAAGCAAAAAAAGAACAGATCCCGTAATCAGGATTATGCGGTTTTTAAATGTAATAATTGCCCATGTTATTTCATTTACATCATGAGACATGTCGAAAGGATTCAGGAACACGTTCCACTGACTCTTGCTCAATGGATCACTGAGAACGAGGAAAATCATTCCGAAAACTATCATCACAACTGCTGTACCATTACCGTTCCTGATAATGGTGGAGAGCATAAAAGACATCACTCCAAGAAAAATCACAGGCAGCATTACCTGTGATGTCATATTAACAATACGGAATTTAACAATAAAATAGGAAGAAAGCATGGTGAAAACAAACATGATCAGAAAAGTAATTATGAATATCAGTACAATTCTTACGAGCCAGACTTTGTACCTGTAATTTGGAATCCCAAATAATATTTCGATAGTCCGGGCATCCTGATCATTCTGGACTCCAAAAACCGACGGATAAAAAACAAGAAGGACCCCTGAGAAAAGGAAGATTCCGTACAGATCTTCCATTTTGGAAACGTCATTTGAGAATACATAAATTACTGAAAGACCGAGATAGAACAAAATAGATCCGGCAAGGAACCATATGAACTTATTTGCAAAGATGATCCTCAAATTATATATGATCATCTTGTAAATAAGGATGTAATTGTTATAAAATCTCTTGTTTTTCATTTTAATGATTTTAACCTGTTTATTCTAAGAAGTCGTTCTGACTTTTTTCCTCAGAAGCCACAGATAGGCATCTTCTAGATTTGGAGTTACGTTAACTGCCACCTGATGGGGCTTTTCTTCAGAAATGCATCTTACTCTGACATTTTCTCCGTCGGACATGTGATGTACAACAAGATGGCTGTTGATAAAACTTTCAAAATCCAAGATGGGAAGATTGATTTGCCATACATGTCCTTCCGCTTCTCTGGTCATATCAATAGGTTTACCCAGGTACATCAGAAGCCCCTTGTTAAGAACCGCAACCTTGTTGCAGGAACTGGAAACATCTTCAATAATATGTGTGGAGAAAATAACAACCCTGTCGCGACTAAGTTCTACAAGAAGATTTCTGAACCTGATCCTTTCTCTTGGATCAAGACCTGCTGTCGGCTCATCAACAACCAGTATCCGGGGAAGGTGGAGCAATATTTGCGCTATTCCCATCCTTTGTTTCATTCCTCCGGAATATGAACTTATTTTTTCATTTCTCCGGTCTTCCAGATGCACAGCTTTTAGTACATACGTTACTCTTTCTTCCCTTATCTGTACATCAACAATATTCTTTAGCATAGCCTGGTAGTTAAGATACTCATCCGCGGTCATATTCTCGTAACTTCCAAACTCCTGGGGAAGGTATCCGATTAGTCCCTGAAGCTCTTCTCTCTTTTCTTGAGTGTCCATTCCATTTATCCATACCTTACCATAACTCTGTTCAAGTATTCCACATATAATTCTCATTAGAGTCGTTTTGCCTGCCCCATTGGGACCGAGAAGACCAAACATACCGTTACCAATATTTAACGAAACACAACTTAAAGCTTTGAAAGGTTTTTTCTTTCTACCTATCAGTGGTACCAAAGCGACTATTTTGTAGAAATTTTTCCGGAGATTTTTAAACCTGCCTTCCAGACGGTAGATATCTATATTCTCCTGGCTCAATTTAATTCCTGCCTTGTATATTATAAGTCCGCATAGCCACATCACTCCCAGTATAAGTACTATTGCTAAATTATGCCATCTTATCTGAAAAAGATAAATATTAGCAAGGGGTATGAACCAGAATACTAGAATATCAAGAGTTTTTATAGCCCTTAAATATATTTTCCTCTTGTCTGATGATATAAAATTCGTTAACAGTTTAGATAAAGGGATCCAGATGCCAAGAAGAGAGAACCAGATACAAATACTGAAGATAAAAATCCAGAATCCGCTTTTAAGATAAAAATATGTAAAATAGATAACAAACCCTATCAATGGAAGTTGCCAGCTCAAATGGTTCATATCATTCCATGAAGTATATTTTTTTGTCAGGCCGAGTCTTTCCCTGATTTTGGCGCCTGCATTCCATTCTCTCAGAAGATGGCTCTCCCTGTCATATATTTTAACAAGACTCTGAATATAAATATTAACTGGTTCATCAGGAGAAATCACAGTCTCTCTCGCCTTCCGAAGGGTATTCATAAAGAACCAGGTACTTGCAGGTACAAGTATTAATGAGAGTATGGTAGCTATCAGTTTCCAGAGGAATTGCCCAATAAAACTATATATTAAAAGTATAAGGAAGGTGAATATTATTAGTTGAATAACTTTTGTTTTCCAGTTTAGTGAGTAGATCCATTGCAGGGAATTCTCCAGTCCAGAGTAAAAGGTCGGAATAAAAATTAGCGTAAGCATGGTACTCAGAGTCAGTCCCCCGATGACAGTAATCGCAAAAGCAGCGCCAATGGAAGCGACAAATTCAGACTTTCCCATAGCAAGGGGAAAAAGCGCAATAACAGTTGTTGATGCTGTGATCAGAATAGGTCTCACGCGTGCGATGCCTGCAGTCATCAAAGCGCGCGAACGCCGGTAGCCTCTCTTTCTTAATATATTAGTGTAATCGATAAGAAGAATTCCATTGTTTACAACCACCCCAAGAAGTATAAGGAATCCAATCAGTGTATTTGCATTAAGGAGAGAATTGTTTGTAAGAATCAGTGCAATAAGTGACCCCAAAGCGGCAAGTGGTATGCTGAACATCAGAACTACCGGAGTTGAAAATGATTCAAATACTGAAGCAAGAATCATATAAATAAGAAGGAATGCCATCCCGATAAGGTAGTAGAAATCTTTTAACGGATCCTCTTCATGAACAACTTCGACAGCAATTCCTGAAGGTATATTGATACCTGAAACAATTGATTCAATTTCTGCTCTAGCTCCTTCAAGAAGATCTTTTGAACCGGTTATATCCGAATTAAAACTATATGTAACCGTAATTTTTTTCTCCCGGTTTTCTCTGTGGATATTCCCCATTCCGGACGAAAATACTATATTTGATAACTCCTGCATTTCCATCAGATTGGAACTGTTTCCTGTAACCTCGAGGTTTTTTAGATCATCAATTGTCTTGTCGGTGTTTGTTTTAACTTGCCCCGTTTCATCAGCATATTTCAGGGTTATATCATAGGTTTCAGTCCCCTGTAAAAAAGTTGCACCTGAAGAATACTCTTTCCCGAAGGTGGAAAGTGCTGATGAGATATTATCCAAAGTGAAATTATTACGCCCGATATAATCCATATCGAACATTAAATGAACTTCAGGGGTATTGTCCTGGACATTTACATTCACGCTGCTTATAGTTGACAGGTTTTGAATAGCTGCCTTAATGTCATCTGAAATGTTTTTCATCTGGCTGAAATTCTGCCCTTTTATGATAACACTTTCCGTTGTTGTTCCAATTCCCAGGAGATTCATAAAGTCTGCACCCGGGTTTACTGCTCCTGTTCCTCCGGAAGTGCCTGTATAACCCCCGCTGGCAGAAATCTCATTTATTGTGATCTCTCCGGTTTTTAGGTTTCTTACTTTTTCAAGAATGTCATTTTTAATTTCCGGAAGAGATCTTTTACTTTTTTTATCCCAGCCATCTGTAAGATTTATAGTCATTGTAGCATCAGTTTCCTCCACCTTGCTTACAATATCTCCTTTTTCAGGTATCCCGCTAAGTGCATGTTCAATTTCAGTAACAAAGAGATCTGTTTTTTCAAGTGTCGATCCGGAAGACATAGTAACTGAAAGTCTGAAACTTGAAGTCTCGACATCCTTGGTTGAACTGACACTCAGGCTAAGACTGATAAGTAGTGCAGCGAAGAAAACAATGAGTGTACCTATTATTGTACCTGCTGGATTTCTCATACTGGCCTTGAGAGTTAGATAATACCCCTGAATGAGCCGGTTATGTATTGAAAGCTTTTTAAAGACTCCCAGATCAGAAACTTTCACCAGTTTAAGAATATAGTGTGCTGCCATCGGAATGAAAAGAAGAGCAACGAATAATGAAATTATCAGGGTGGAGACGATTGATACACCTATGTTCTTACCGATAATCTTGATCATGAAGTTGTCTGAGAAAAGAAAAGGCAGAAAAACAGTTATAGTTGTAAGAGTGGCAGCGAAAATTGATCTCCACACTTCGCTTGTTCCCTGCTTGACAGCCGTATCAATATTCTCTCCCTGGCTTACGAGCCGGTAAATGTTCTCAAGGACAACTACCGAATTATCCACTAGCATGCCTATGGCAAGAGCCATACCAACAAGCGTCAGACTGTTTATTGAGATATTATATGCATAGAAAAAGTTGAAAGCAACGTAAACCGAAATAGGAATCGAAAGTGCAATTATAAATACCAGTCGGATATTACGTAAAAAGAACCATAATATAAGTACTGCGAGCAAACCTCCGATGACAGCCAGATGAATTATCTGGTTTAAGTTGTTCTCCATGATTTCGGCATTATTATTCTGAACAACTATTTCGACACCTTCAGATTTAAGATTTTCATTCAGTGTCTTAATTACATCAACGGTTTTGTGTGAAAGATCTATCAGGTTGACCTGATTATCATTTACCAGGGTAACCGTTACAGCATCCAGCCCATTGACTCGGCTATATGAAGTTTGCTCTTTAACCCCAAAAATAATTTCGGCAATATCTTTCAGGGTCACAGACCCGTTTGGTTTTACAATAATATTACCAATGTCTTTAACATCGGTATATTCAGATGTTACATTTACAAAAAACTTATTTGTTCCCTCTTTNNCTGACTTCAATAGATTTTTGCTGACCACCATAAACCTGAACACCGGCTATACCGGTAATATTCTCAATTTCAGGGGTTATTTCCTCATCTGTTAGATTTCGGATCCTGTCAATGCCTCCTTCACCTCTGATCTGTAACTCCATGAACTGGCTTGTAATCTGAGTTAGATCAATTTTTACAACAGTAATTTTGAACTCTGACGCCAGAGTTGCCTTCACCACATTTATCTTCTCCTGAAGTTTCAGGTTGGAATACTTCATGTTGGAATTCTGATTGTAATAAAGGATTATCGTACCGGAACGGGAAGTAATATTGGATTCAATCTTTTCAATACCTTCAAGTGTCCCAATAGCACCTTCAAGCGGAACTATAGCCTTGCTTTCAATATAATTGGGATCCATCTCAAGAGATGTGGTAACCTGAACAATTAGAGTAGGAAGCTGTGAATTAGGAAAAAGTTCTATCGGGAGTCTCTTATAGGAAACATAACCAAGCAACGTGAGCCCTATAAAGAACATGCAAATAAGAACCTTTCTTTTTATAATGAAATTCATTTTATTTACCGGTCTTAGTCTTCATAAATAAGTTATTTACTCACTGGTTTTTTCCTTGTAATCATTTCACTGAAGGAATCAAAAACCCAATAAACGCAGGGGATCACTATCAGGGTTAGGATTGTTGATGTAACCAGCCCACCAATAACTGCGAGCGCCATCGGAGATCTGAGTGACGCACTTTCACCGATACCGATTGTTAGTGGAAGAAGCGCAAAAATTGTTGTAAGACTTGTCATCAGGATAGGTCTTATTCTCTGCGATCCTGCTGTTATAATCGAGTCTTTTTTATTTAATCCGCTCTGGCGCAGTTGATTTATACGGTCAATAAGAATTATTGCATTGCTTACTGCAATTCCTCCCAGCATTATTATACCTATATATGCCATCATATTAAGACTTTTTCCCAGCACAAAGAATGTCAGAATGGTTCCGACGGCTGCAAGCGGGATTGTTAATAAAATGACAAATGGTTGAATTATAGATTCAAATTCAGCTGCGAGTACCATGAAGACCAAAATAATTGACAGAATAAGAGCAAATGTCAGATTAGCCATAGATTCTTTTCTCAATAACTCCTCACCTGTAATTTGAATCCTGTAATTAGCCGGGAGCGGAACTGATTTAAGTAATTCACGTGCATCCATAACGACCTTATCAAAAGGCTTTGATTTATTAACCATGGCGTACACGTAGCTTGTCCGGCTCTGGTCGCGCCGGGTTATTTGTCTCGGAGAGATGACTTTTTTAACGGTAGCCAACGAACTCAAAGGCACCTTTACAGAGCCTGCTGTAATCAATAGATCTTCAAGCTGATGAAGAGAAATGTCTCCAAGTTTTATCACTATATCCTTTTCTTCCCCTTCCTTTTCCATAGTACCTGCAGAAGCGCCCGACAGATAACTTTGTATCTGGCTGATTACACTTGTTACCGAAACATTGTAAAAGCTGGTTTTGAACCTGTCAACTGCCACTTCTACCTCGGGAGTCCCTTCGTCAAGAGAAGTAGAAATATTATAGAGGCCGCTATTTTTCTGAAGCACAGTTTTTGATTCATTAATTATCTTTTCGATCTCGGTATAGTCTTTCCCTTTTACCTCAACAACAAACGGCGCTTCGCTTGTTCCCAAAGTAGACTGCAATTCTGATTCTTCCTGGGAAAAGCTTACCTCAAGGTCAGGAATGGTCTTAAGGTATTTCTCAACTGTTCTTATAACTTCTTCTGTTACAGATGCATATTCGTTTTTCAGAAATATTTTAATATTTGCAACGTTCTCATTTGTGGAAGTTGCCGATTGAGCAGTTGTTGTATTAATATCCCCGCCTGCCTGGCTGTAAATCATCCTTATTTTATTACCAAGAAGTTCTTTGATAGTTCCTTCTATTTCTTTGATTGTGCTTTGGGTACGTTGCAGATTAGTTCCTTCAGGTAATTTCAATCCTATTGTAAATTCGGATGAAGCTGATTTTGGCATATACTCGCTTCCAAGTTTTGGAATGAGAAGTACCGTCAGGCCCATAAACAGGATGGAAAGAATTATTACAATTAACCTCTTGTCGATAATTTTTGAAAGGAATTTCGGATACCATCGGAATTGCATCGGACTGCTGAGCTGAACACTTTGACCTTTCTTTTCACGAAAAAGGGTACTTACCAGCATCGGAATAACCAGCATTGCAACGAATAAAGATGAGATAAGTGCAAAGGCCACTGTCCAGGCCTGGTCTTTGAACATTTCACCTGAAGCCCCCCTGAGATAAACAATCGGCAGGAAAACAACTATTGTTGTGATTGTTGATGCGGTTATTGCTCCTCCGACCTGACCTGTACCGACAATAGCCGCCTCCCGTAATGACATTCCTTCGTCCCTGTTTCTGGTAATATTTTCAAGGACTACAATGGCATCATCGACGAGTCTGCCGGCCCCGAGCGCCAGACCTCCCAGAGTCATTATATTTAATGTAAGATGATTAAAATACATGAGATTGAATGTAGCGATGATTGAAATAGGAATCGCGACACTTATCACCATTGTGGTACCTATTCTCCGAAGGAAAACATACAGAACAATCATTGCCAGGAAAATCCCGATAAGTCCTGAATTTTTTACCTCTGTGATCGCATTATCAATATATTTCCCCTGATCCTTTACAACAACGAATTCATATCCGGGAAGAGCTTTTGACAGAGTACCCAAAGCATTGTTAAGGTTTTTAACGGCTTCAACAGTGTTAAATTTGGGTTCTTTGTAGATTGACAATCCTATACAGCGTTCCCCGTTAAGAGTTATAATATTCTGAGGATCTTTGTTTTCATATTTAATTGTGGCAACATCGCGAAGATAAACCGGAACTTTGTCAGTAGAACCAGATGCAGTTGTGCTTCCTGTTGTTGTTAATGTTTGTGTGGAAGCCTGTTTAAAACCGACCACTATATTCTCAAGATCGGTTAAATTACTCATGACACTTACACCTTTAACCACATACTTAAGACCCAGATCAACGATAGAACCTCCGGATACGTTTTTGTTATAATTTGCTATCTGTGCTGCAATAGCATCTGAGGTCAGCCCGAAGGATTCCAGAATATATTTGTTGGTTTCAATTACTACCTGGCTCTCTTCCTGACCAGTCAGCTTCACATCAGCTATGCCTTCAATTCTGATCAGTTCGTTCCTGATATAGTTTTCTGCAACTTTTCTTAATTCGTCCATATCAGTAATTGCCTTATTCTTCAAACCTACAATCATTACGGGCGAAGCGTTGGGATCGTACTGGGATATATCAAACTCGGTGAGGTCTGAATTCTGGCTAAAAGAACTCAAAGCCTTCTGCAGGTCGAGAAAGGCTTCATCCATATCTTTGTTCCAGCTATATTCTACAGTTATTTCTGCAGAGCCAACCTGGGAGACAGACGACACCTGGATGACATCACTCTGTCGCATGCAAAGCGATTCTATCTGATCGACATAATTTTTTTCGATTTCTTCGGGAGGCTTTTCCCCGGCTGTGAGCTCAATGTATATCTTCGGATTGTTCAGGTTAGGGAAAAGATCAGTCCCCAGTTTTCCAAGAGATATAACCCCGAGCAAGACTATGCCAAGTACAAGCATAGAAACTGTAACGGGGTATTTTACAGCAAATTGGGCAATCCTGTTCATTCTTATTATTTAATTATTTTAACCTTTGACCTGTTACTCAGCGTTTCAAAACCAACGGTTACGAATCGTTCATTCTTAGCCAAACCTCCGGTTACTTCAACATCAGTCAGGTTTTCAATACCGGTCTTAATAATCCTTTCTGAAGCCAACCCACCACGATCTATAACGAAAATAGTTTTACCTCTCTGCCTTGCAAGGATTATACTTTTTGGAATCACAATAACAGAGTCTTTATGGTTTACAACAATATCGGCTTTAACAAACATTCCTGGTAACAGAAGATATTTTGGATTATGAATCTGGATTGTTCCGGGGAAAGTTCTTGTATCGGCATTAATTGCCGGAGCTAATTGTGTTATATTACCGATTATAGTGTCTTTTGGAATAGTATAATTTGTAAGCTTGACTAACTGATCAGGTTTTATTACCGAAACATATTTCTCAGGCAACTGAACATTCATATACATCATCTGGTAATCCATTATTTCGACAATATCTGACCCTGTATTAACCCTTGTCCCCTGTGTATAATATGGTAACTCAACAATTACGCCGTCTATCGGAGCAATTATTCTGGTCTTTGCCATGGAAAGATTTGCACTTATCAGGGCTGATTTGGCATTTGCCTTATTTATTTCTGCCGTTTTAAGATCAAAAAGAGTAACTCCTCCCTTTTCAAATAGCGATTGTTGTTGTGTTAGCTGACTCTCAGTGAGTTCAAGATTAAGCTTAGTGGTTTCAAGTTTTATATCATTTATATATTGCTGATCTTCCAATCTGGCTATCAGATCGCCCGATTTAACCTTATCATTTAACTGCCATACTTTTCCGGTTCGTGGATTTTTTTCAAGAAAATAATTTGCAGTAATTTCAGACTTCACCAGAATCTGACCTATAGGAAAAGCTGTTCCGGATGTATTAACATATTCTTCAATTGATTTCAGAGAGGCATCCTGAACNNACAGGGATAACAGGTTGTTTTTTCTCAAAGTCGTAAAGTGTCAGAATTTTTAAATTCAGAAGTTCGAGTTTATAAGATATCAAAGAATTAGTATAAGTGAGCTTATTTTGAGAGAGCTGGTTCTGATATATACTCAGATCCATTCCTGTCAGATCCCCGTTTTTATACTTTTCAAGGTTTAAATCATAGGTCAACTGTGCATTCTTGACCGACTGACGGGCGATTTCTATCTGATTTATGAGATTCCTGAGATTTCTGTAACTCTGTCGTATAGCCAGGATAATACTGTTCTGTTCTACCCCAAGATCAATTTTGTTTGACTCAATAGTCGCTTCACTTGCTTTTATTCTCGCTTTTTCTTCACCCCAGTCCCATACAGGAATCTGAAAGGTCAATGCTACATTTTCATTATTTTTTGGGTCATTATATATGTCTTTTAAATATTTATTATTCCCGTTATATCCGAAAGAAAGAGCAAGGTTACCATGAAATTCATTAAGCGCTTTGGTCTGAATGAGATTAAGCTCCGATGTTTCAATGTTTATTTTGCTTTCCCTTAATTCCATTCTTGAGGCAAGCCCCTGGTCAATGGCAAACGATATATCGATTTTCATGGTAGTATCAACAGCAATGTTAGGTATTACAATAATATCATCATATAAGCTCATTCCAATCAGGTTTTTAAAAGCATCTTTGGAGTTTTCAAAAGCAACCTGCTTGTTTTCATAATCTGACTTGGTTGTCGCAAGGTTTAACTCAGCCTGGAACTTTTCCGATTGGGCTGAAATTCCGGCATCAGCTTTATTCTTGGTTATTTCATAATTTTTTCTCATATCCTGATAAGCCTGGTTCGAAATATCCATGCTTTGCTGAGCCTGATATACCGCATAAAATGACTGGGAAACACTCTGCTCCATTGCCAGAAGTTGTATTGCATAATTAAGTTGAGCTGTCTCAAGTTGCAATTGAAGCGTTTTGAGATTAAGTTTGGTGTGGTTATATGTAAATAAAGGCTGATTCAGTTGTATAGCAAGGTCATTATTATAGGCGACACCTGCTGTAGGGAATTTTTCATTATAGATGTTATTTGTGTAACCAAAATTGTCGCTCAGGGTAATCGTTGCATCGGTAGGTAAAAAAGGCTGGACTACTGTGAATGAACCCGAACTCTGCAGGTCCTTCGTAGTGTTAAAATCAGAAAAACTGCTGTTGAACGCCCTATCCTGTGAATAGGTTATAGGACTGACCGACAACGCAAATTTTGATTTTAATGCATCATTCTGGGCATTAAGGTTTTCCTGGCTCCTGATGAGACTGAGCCTGGTCTTTAATATAGTCGGACTATTCGATTCAGCTGTAGTGAGCGCCTGTTCCAGCGTAATTCCGTTCTGGGAAAATCCATTGAATGTCAATAGATTTATCAGTACAATTATTAGAAGGGAAATTTGGTTTTTCCTATTAAATTGTTTTTTCATTCTATTCTGATTTATGTCCTGTTATGACTTTTAACTTTTGCCTTTTTATCCCGCTTTGCGGGATTTGCCTTCGGCGAGCTCTCTTCGGTCGGTTCGTCACTCTGTTACTCAACTTTTTACTTTGAACTTTGAACTTACTTCTGTCTTACCCATTTTATTGCATCTCCAATAACAGCCCTACCGGCTGATAAATTTGAAAGAACAACTTTTGAAGTGTCGGCAGCGAGGTAATAGGTGCCTAGTTTGTTCCATCCGTTCTCGGCATTTGCATAATCAAGAGAAACCTCCTCGCTTCCGCCGTCATGATAAATCCGGTAGTGAAATTCTTTGTAGGGTGGGGAAGGAGCTCCGCCGGCATCTCTTCCCTGTCCCCCGGCTCCGGCTGGCCCCGGCGCTCCTCCTGGTCTCGCACCTCCTCCGAATCCGCCTGCTCGAATCATCATCCGATCAGCAGTTTTACCAATAAAACAGAAAATGTCGTAATAACCCGGTTTGACGATAGTCGTTTCCCACGTCAAAGTTTTGTCTCCTTTGCCACTTTTTATGTATAACGCGGAGCGGATATATTTTCCGTAAAATGCTGATTGTACAACAGGTTGCCAGTATGATGGGATACTCATCAGGCTTACCTGCTGGTAGCTTGTTCCTTTCTTATTCTGAATCCCCAATAGTTTTCTCAGTCTGTTCTCTGTGATCTGCCTGCTGATCTTAAAACCCGGATCCTCGTTATCAACTATTATACTAAACTGATCTGAAGCTGACGGATCGGAAGAGACTATCTCTTCTCCGGAGAATTCCTTTATTACATCTTTTGACTTAATTATCTCATCAATTGGAAGTGTGATTTCACCCGGAATGTTTTTTGCAAAAAGGGTATTTATCATTATTGCTCTCGGCTGGGCGTCAAGGACAATGCCGATCTTTTTCGTCTCATGCGGTCCTAGATAAACAATTTTTGATATATCGGCTGCTTCCATACCCCTTCCCTGTATCGATATCTGACCACGTCCCTGCATACCTATCTGGTATGAACCGCCCCCACCCCCAAAACCACCACCTCCAAAACCTCCTCCACGTCCACCGCCACCTCCACCACCACGCATGGCGCCGGTACGAAACGAAATATTAAATAATCCACCGGTAGCTTCCTGATTTGATGCAACAAAGGTGACCTGATATCTTGATCTTTCATTGATTACAATTTCATTCGCCACCAGATTTGTAAAGAGAAATCCCGGTTGATCCCTGCCCTTGAACCAATCTGAGAGATAAGGATAAAACTCAAAGCCGAATTTGTTTTTAATATCATTGTTGAATTTTGAAATATCAACCCTTTTAAACATATGATCATCAATGTATTTGGCAAACCAGTCCTTAAATTCATCAATACCTGTTTTTGATCTTAAGAGGTTAAAGAAATAATCGCCCTTGATTGTTAAAACATCTTTTAAAGTATCTCCACCCGGATTTTTTGCGAGCAAATCCTTAAAACTCTGGTTTTTAAGGATAAGATTTGCTTTGTCATTATCAGTAAGAGAGCCTGACATTGTCTGAAAGCCTGAAGCTACCGGAGAATTGACTTTCTGAAGATGAGATTCGAAAATTGCATTAATAATCGGATATTCCGACGAATAGAAATTGTTCTTAAAATAGTAAAAGCTTGGACCCAGAAGGTACCGTGTGGGTTCATTTGCAGCAACACCGTTTATGAACCTGAAATTCTCACCACTTATGAAAGTGCTTCTAATGAAACTGTTAAAGATCCTTACCTGTAGTTCTTTATCTGTAATAACCTGTCCATTGCGTGTCATCCTTTTCTTCTGCTGTTTGAACAGCTTCAGGAAACCGGCCTGATTCATAGTGGATAGCCTTTCAGGGAGAAGAACCATAGCTGGCTGCACCTCAGCCCGTGTTTGTGTGCTTTCCTTGGGATAAGAATGAAATTGAACAGGTACCTCAAGCATACTAAGCGTTTTGAAGGGATATTTTGTTGAGAAGTTTGACTCAAGATCTTTCATCAGGCCCGAAATAAGCAGAGGTAAAGTGTCTTTTATTGCTTCGAGGTCCTTTTTATAGTAATCATTACCGGGGAAATGATATGAAATGTATTCAACCGAATCAACCTTTATTTTGTCAGTCTGATAGTTACCTATTGCCAGGGTCAGACCGGTAAGCGGAGATTCAGGTTTAAATATGAAATACCCATCTTCCTTGCTCATTTTACCCTGTGAAACCGGCGACAGGTTATTTTCACTTTTTATTTTAAGGGTATAATTAGTAAAATCGATCTTTATCTGGGCAGGATTTGATGGGTAGTAATTAAGTCCGGCAAC
>PLMC01000001.1:224-2969 GCA_003141495.1 Bacteroidales bacterium | reverse complement strand
TATTGCATAAATAATTCCTGATATCAATTTGCTTTCTGATAATGGCAGATGTTTCAGGATTATTCATTCTAATTCATTTTTAAGTAAATAATATTTCTACTACTGTGTAACAAGGTAACTTACCGGAATGCCTGTTTCTATAGGATTATTCGGGTCGCTGCTCCACTCAAACCAGCCACCATCATATACTGAAACGCGTGGCCAACCCATTAACCAAGCGTTGTAGAATGCTTCGCTGCCACGCCACCCTGTTCCGCAATAAAATGCATTGTGCTTTTCGCGTGAAAGACCTGATTTTATCAGGTTTTCTTCTATCTCGTGATATTCACGTGTTGTATGGTCGAGGTTGCAGTAATTTTCCATATGATAGGCATCGCTGCCACAGTCACTGAATATTGCACCGGGAATTCTTCCTTTTTTTTCGATATAATTATACCCACTCACTTCTCCTATATACTCGCTCCAGCTTCGTACGCATACCAGGTCACCATCATCTGATCTCAACAATTCCTTGGCTTCTGGCAAATCGACAGCAAGACCGGGATTTGCAGGGATTTGAATTCCGAAATCAGACGTTATATTTTTGGGCACATCTTCAGTGTTTATTTCGTATCCGGCATCCAGCCACGACTGAAAACCGCCATTGAGTACCCTGACATCTTTAACCCCTGCATACATCATAATGAAAGCACACCGTATTGCACCAATATGCCCCGCAGCGCTGCCCGGAAAAGGATCAGCGTTGTTCGGGAACAGGAATTTACCATAAAGAATAACTGTTGTGTCTGAAGTGATGCCATGCTTTTCAAATGCTTCCTTCAACTCTTCCGGAGAACGTCGGTTCCATGTATCCGACGATTCGAGTGCAAGTGTATCCATGTCAATAGCGCCGGGAATATGTCCGCCCAGATAGGCATCGCGGTTTCGGTAATGCGCATGGCAAATCACAAACTTATTATTGCTGTAATGGGGCGGCGTTCCGCCGGCAATCAGTGTTTGGATCCATTGCGGGTAAACCAGTTGCGGGAACCTTTCCAGGTGTTGCATTGGCAATCCTATATTTGAAGACCATTCTGTAATAAATTGATTATAAATGCTTACGTCGTTGTATCCTGCGTGTAAAAACGCTTTTGCCACTTTCTCCGATTCTGCTGAAGAATATCCATAAACGACTATTTTATGTTGGGGTAATATTTTCTTTGCCCGAATAATTTCAATCCAGTCTAGATATTCTATCCATTTTGCAGGCAGGCTTTTTGCTCCTTTGATATGTCCGCAGCGGGATTCATTCTGCAAACACCAGCCATTATAAGCATCAATGGGTCGGATATCAATGATTTTAGTTTCAGGCTTACCCAGAATTTGAAATACTTCGTTAGTTGAAATTTCTTTTATCATATTATACATAAATAGTAATGCTTTTCTGCGTTAAGCATATGCCAATAATGCAAAATCCAGATAAACCGGCTCGCCTGAATCTAGTTTTGATTGGCCAGGTATTTCTCCAGACCCATTTGTCCAAGATCTAAATGATCAGTTTGCAAACGACGCAAAGACTCTTCAAGTTGCTGCATCGCCACCTTGGCATCGCGCCCATGCGTGCAAACCTTACTCATGAGGAACGCTTTATCTCGTCTCCCTTTCAGAGCCTTGCCCATCCATTCTTCACTGCGGCCGTCGTGATACTCCCATGAGTTGTCCATGAAGTTAATGCCAGCATCCATCGCTTTGTGAATGATGCGAATCCCTTCTGCTTCGGTCTTGGCCTCACCTATTGTATTCATTGTGAATGTAACGCTTACTTGCAAACAACTCTCTTTTGAGGATTCATTTCTTTGAACTCTTCAACGCGCTGTTTGGGTGCAGTATTACCTTGGTCCAGCCGTTATCCCGTGCGTCGAAATGTTTGTAAGCTTCCGGTGCCTCGTCAAGTGGAAGCTCGTGTGAGATAATTAATGACGGTTTGGCTTTACCTACAGAGATAAGTGTGCAAAGCTGACGATTGTAAGACTTTACATTAGCCTGGCCTGTTGCTATACGTTGCCCTTTCATCCAGAAGTTACCAAAGTCAAAATCCATGTGTCCTTCATTCTGAAGTGGATCTTTTGATTTTGGATCTTTGGGTACAAATACACCTACTACACCTATAGATCCTGTAGCTTTCACTGCCTGTACCAGTTCGTTCATAGTAATGTTAGAATGTTCAGTACCGTGCTTATCGCAACATTGGTAGCCTACGCATTCGCAACCTTTATCTGCACCTATACCTTTGGTAAGTTCAAGAACCTGTTGAACAGCAGAACCCTTTGAAAAATCAATAGCAATAGCACCAAATTCTTCAGCAAGTTTCAACCTGTCTTCATGATTATCAACAACCATGATCTGGCTGGCACCTTTAATGCTTGCAGAGTGCGCTGCCATAAGCCCAACAGGGCCTGCACCATAGATGACCACAGAATCTCCGGGTTGCACATTAGCGAGTTCGGTTGCGTGATATCCGGTAGGAAAAATATCAGATAACATCACATAATCATTTTCCTTTTCTATTGCATCTTCAGGTAATTTCAGGCAATTAAAATCACCATAAGGTACTCTCAGGTATTCAGCCTGACCGCCACTGTAAGGTCCCATTCCTGCAAAACCGTAAGCAGCGCCAGCCATACCGGGATTCATCGTGAGGCAAAAGCCGGTATATCCACTTTCACAATTTTTGCAATGACCACAGCCAATATTAAAAGGCAGGCA
>PLMC01000001.1:0-121 GCA_003141495.1 Bacteroidales bacterium | reverse complement strand
ATTATTCAAACTGGCGACGCTCGCCATCTTCTCATATTCATCAGCACAGGCATCGCAAGGGTTTCTTCTTCTATTTGCTCTTTCACAAACCATTGCATAAAGTTCCAGATTCTCCAATATT
>PLMC01000120.1 GCA_003141495.1 Bacteroidales bacterium | reverse complement strand
CATAGCCCCTGAAGCGCGTCCTAACGACGGAATAATTGATATTGTTTTGATCAAACCATTTCCTAAAATATTAGGCTCACTGTTTATTATCAGACTTTTCACAAAAAGAATAAATAAGTCCAAGTATGTCATGCATTTTAAAACTGATAAGGAGATAGTAATAGAAACATCTGAAACCAGGTTCCATATTGATGGGGAACCATTAGATATCTCCGGCAAGGTGGTGATCAGGATTAAAAAAGAAGTTTTAAAAGTACTGAAAACAACCGGATATAAATTTGTTGGTTCTTAAAATTACTCCATTCTTTAATTCCGGAAAAATTAATCTCCTCTTACCATGAAAAAAATGGTTTTACTTCTGCTTTTCATCTCTTTTGCAACTGTATATGGACAAAAGCCTGCCTTACAGATTATTCCTCAACCCGTTGAAATACAGCAATCTGAAGGATCATTTGTATTAACAAAAGCCTCGACTATAGGCTATAATAGTCAGGAAAGCCACAAAATAGCCGATATGTTTTCCCTTAGACTGAATCTTTCAACAGGGTTTTCAATTAAACCACAAGATAAAGCCGGCTCAATACAGTTTAATCTGAATAAAGCGCCTGTTACACAACTTGGCAATGAAGGCTATTCCCTGGTATCTTCTGCTAATAGGGTGATAATATCCGCCAATACTCCGGCCGGACTTTTCTATGGCATGCAAACATTGCTTCAGCTTATGCCAAAAGAAATTGAAAGTAAGGCTGTTGTAAAGATGACCTGGACAATCCCGTCGGTTAAAATCACAGATTATCCACGGTTTGGCTGGAGAGGCATTATGCTCGATGTAAGCCGTAACTTTTTCACAAAAGCGGAAGTTAAACAGTATATTGACCAGATTGCACGGTATAAATTCAATACTCTCCACTGGCATCTTACTGATGACAATGGCTGGCGGATTGAAATCAAATCTTTGCCAAAGTTAACTGAAGTTGGCGCATGGAGAGTACCCCGTTTCGGACAATTCGGCAGCCGCACAGCACCAAAACCAGGAGAAACAGCCACAGTCGGTGGTTTCTATACACAGGCTGATATCAGAGAAATAGTTCAGTATGCACAGGACCGTAATATAACAATACTGCCTGAGGTTGATGTTCCGGGACATAGTATGTCAGCGATTGCATCGTATCCTGAATTATGCTGCACTAAAGATACAAGCATAAAAGTCAATCCTGGTTCTTCATTCTCAGAATGGTATGACAATGGCACATTTAAGATGCTTATTGATAATACACTCAATCCGTCCGATGAAAACGTTTATGAATTTCTCGATAAAGTCTTTACTGAAATTGCAGTTCTGTTTCCAGGTCCCTACATTCATGTGGGGGGAGACGAATGCTATAAGGGTTTCTGGACAAAAGACTCAGCCTGCGTGGCACTGATGAAGAAGATGAATATGACAAAGCCCGAGGAATTACAGGCCTACTTTATGAAACGTGTGGAAACAATTCTGAAATCGAAAGGCAAAAAGCTGATTGGATGGGATGAAATTCTTGAAGGAGGAATCGCTCCGGAGGCCACTGTAATGAGCTGGAGAGGTATCAAAGGAGGAATAGAGGCAGCAAAAATGGGTCATGATGTTGTTATGACACCTACAACGTTTGCATACCTCGATTACCAGCAGGGTGAACAAACAATCGAACCTCCTATTTACTCCAGTTTAAGATTAAGCAAATGTTATACTTTTGATCCCATTCCTGAAGGAGTGGATGCAAAGTATATTCTTGGTGGTCAGGGAAACCTTTGGACAGAGCAGATAGTAACACTGCACCACGCCGAATATATGACCTGGCCGCGCGGTTGGGCATTGGCGGAAGATTTCTGGTCGCCAAATGCTTCAAAAAACTGGGCCAATTTTATTCAACGTGTGGAAAAACAGTTCGATCGTGCTGATGTAGAAGGAGTTAATTATTCGCCTGCAATTTATGATGCTATAATTAAGGTCAGTGAAAATGGTGAAAAGATGACCCTGAATTTGGATTCTGAAGTCCCCGGTCTGGATATTTTATATACGGTTGATGGCGCTATGCCAAACATTTATTCACCCAAATATTCCAAACCTGTTGAAATACCTGATGGGCCGGTTACAGTAAGGGTGGTAACATACCGGGATGGAAAACAATTGGGTCATCTTATCACACTTAATCCTGAACAGCTGAAGATGAGAGCTACAAAAAACTGAATAAACTGAAAACATGAAAATGAACATGGTCATAAGAAAAACACTGATTCTTTTTCAGATAATTTACATTGGTTTCACGGTTAGTCTTCCGGCCCAGACCCTGAAGGAAATTGAATCTCACAGTACCTCTTTGCCGAATGGATGGAGGTTAACACCTGTGGGAAAATCATTGCCTCTTGGTGATCTGCCTCTCAATATTGCCGTGTCGCCTTCAAAAAGACTTGCAGCAATCACTAACAACGGTGAAAGTGATCAGACTATTCAACTCGTGGATATTGACAGGGATGTATTTCTCGATTCAATCATCATTGGAAAAGCATGGCTTGGATTAACTTTTTCCGATGACGGCAGGTATCTGTATGCCTCGGGTGGAAATGATAATATGATTGTCAGGTATGAAATCAGGAATAACAGGCTTTTAGTATCTGATTCCATAATTATTGGCAAGCCATGGCCGGTAAAAATTTCTGTTGCAGGAATAGCGCTCGACGACAGCAAAAACAGGCTGTACGTTGTGACTAAGGAAAATAATTACCTCTACGTCCTTGATACCCGGACAAAAAAAACAATCTCACAATATCCTCTTGGAGGGGAAGGTTATACATGTCTATTATCTCCCGATCATAAAATATTGTACATTTCATGCTGGGGTTGTGATAAAATAATACTGTTTGATACAGATCTTCAGAAAATTACCGGTTCAATCGGAGTCGGTGATAATCCTAATGATTTATGCATCACCCAAAACGGTAGATACCTGTATGTTGCCAATGCAAATGATAACAGTGTATCGGTAATTGATAACGGGCAAAAGAAGGTGATTGAGATACTTAATTCGGCGCTCTTTCCCGGTTCCCCATCAGGTTCAACAACAAACAGTGTGGCACTGAGCAGCGATGAGAAGACTCTTTATATCGCAAATGCCGATAATAATTGTCTTGCCGTTTTTGATGTCACAAAACCCGGGGCAAGTGCAAGCAAAGGATTTATACCCACAGCATGGTATCCGACATGCGTAAGAACTGCAAAAGATAAAATCCTGGTAAGTAACGGAAAAGGGTTGTCATCTCATGCGAATCCTTATGGACCTGATCCGACCCGTAAAGGTGATGTCGTGGTTTTCCGGGCTGAAGGGAAGGAACAAAAAATTAAAGAACAATATATAGGTGGACTTTTCAGGGGAACACTTACAATTTTGAAGTCTCCCGATGCGAGCCAGATGGCGCTTTTTTCAAAGGCTGTTTATAATAACACCCCATATAATAAGAACACAGAACTGAAATCCGAAGGAGCAGCAGGTAATCCTATCCCTATGAAAGTAGGAGATAAATCACCTATAAAGTATATCTTTTACATTATTAAGGAGAATCGCTCTTATGACCAGGTGTTGGGAGATATACCTGAAGGAAATGGCGATCCCAATCTGGTTCTTTTTGGTGAAAACATCACACCTAATCAGCATGCTCTGGTCCGCGAATTTGTATTGCTCGATAATTTTTATGTCAACGGAGAAGTTAGTGCCGATGGTCATAACTGGACCATGGGAGCCTACGCAACCGATTACCTCGAAAAAAACTGGCCAACCAGCTATGGAGGAAGAGGAGGAGAATATCCGGGTGAAGGCTCAATAGAAATTGCCAACAATAAAAATGGATTCCTGTGGGATTATTGTAAACGTAACGGTGTGACCTACCGGACATATGCAGAATTCATGGGTGATAAAAAACCTAATATCCCGGTTTTGAAAGGTCATTTCTGCTCCCGCTACACACCGTGGGATCTGTCAGTCCGCGATACCGTAAGGTTTCGCCAATGGAAAAATGATTTTGATTCCCTCCTGGCAGCTGATGCCCTGCCGCAGCTAAATACTCTCCGGTTTGGCAACGATCATACCGAGGGACTCAGCCTCAACAGGCCGACCCCATTTGCACACGTGGCCGATAATGATCTCGCAGTTGGTAAGTTTGTGGATTATCTCAGTCATAGCCGGGTGTGGAAAACCAGTCTGGTGATAATTGTGGAAGACGATGCACAAAACGGTCCCGATCATATTGATGCCCACCGGAGTACAGCATATCTGGCCGGTGGCTATGTGAAACAGGGTTTTGTTGATCATACCCTTTATACGACAACTTCTCTCCTCCGGACAATTGAATTGATTCTTGGGCTTCCTCCTATGAGCCAGTATGATGCACCTTCAATTCCATTATGGAGATGCATGAATAATACTCCCGATCATCCTGCCTTTTCAGTCAGGCCAGCTAATGTTGATTTGAATTTAAAGAACCTCGCGCAGAATATCTGGCAGAAAAAAAGCCAGAAGTTTGATTTTACAAAAGAGGATATGGTAAATGATGCTGAATTCAACGAAGTGATTTGGAAAGCCATTAAAGGATTAGATTCTCCATGCCCTCCGTCTGTTCATGCTGCATTCTTTATGGCTGCTGATAATGACGATTAAGGGTTCGCGGTTTGCGGTACGAGGTTAGCGGCGATAATACCCGCCTACCGTGTACCGCCCACCGCATACCTTTTTTATTTCAATTTAAATTCCACCGGAACCTGCATCTGAACATCAACCAGTTTTCCTGCCTGGCTTCCCGGTTTCCAGTCGGGCATGCTGCTTATAACCCTTATGGCCTCAGCATTAAGCAAAGGACTTGCAGATTTACTTGCAACAACATTTTTTACCTTCCCCGTTTTGCTGACCATAAAATTGACATACACTTCCCCGGTGATTTTGCTTTTCAAAGCTTCAGCAGGATATTTTAGATTTGAAATTATCCAGGCAACCATGGCATCTGTCCCACCAGGGAATTTCGGCATTTCTTCAACAACAACCCATGCATCCTTATTGTCAGCTTTTCCCTTTGTTTTTATTTCAATGACACCGTCTTTCCCATTTCTCCATACTTATCTGTTGCAGGCTTTTCCGCTGCAGATTTATCTTTTAATACATAAACTGATTCAATTGTTTCAGGATTTATTTTCTCAACTTCTGCTTTTGAAGTTATACTTCCGTCGACCACATATAGAGGCTGAGGTCCGTCGCCTTTTAAATCAATACCTGATGTAGGAGGAGGCGGTGGAGGTGGAGGCGGTGCATTCAAATCTCCGGCAGCATTCATAGGAGGAGGTGGTGGTGGAGTACTTATATTTAAATTCAAGTACTTAACAGTATCTTTCACCATATTGATTGCCATTTCAGAGGTGAAAACAGGTTTTACAACCTGCGATTTGAAACCCATAAAAGAGACAACAATTAATCCGTTATCAGGTACATTGTCAATCTTAAAACTACCTGTAGCATCTGCTGAAGTACCCAAAGTGGTTCCTTTCACTAAAATTGTTGCTCCAGGCAGCGGGGTTCCGTCATTCTGTACAATTGTCCCCTTGACAGATTTTTGCTGCAAAGAGGTGCCTGAAGCATTATTGCCGGAGTTATCATCCGCATATTTGTACTTGTAGTCGGGTTTTGCAAAGGCGTACAATACAATTGCAAAAACAGGAAGAATAAAAAGTANNTTTTTCATCATGTTAAATCTTTTTTTGTTAGGTGAGTAATTGAAAGAATTTACCAGATTGACGACAGGAGCGCCGACAATCTGATTTAAAAAAACTGCCCTGTAAACTGCCGGATCGGATGTTTGCTGCAGCGCCACCTCATCGGCAAGATATTCGTGGTTCTGCCTTATGAACCGGATATAGATCCAGACAAGCGGATTGAACCATTGCATCATACAAAGCAATTCAACAAGAAGCAGGTCGAACCAGTGCTTCTGCCTGATATGTACCAGTTCGTGGATCATTATCTCCTTTGTTTCGACGTCTGTAACTGAAGGATTGACAAACACATAGGAGAAAAATGAAAACGCAGAGGTATACTCGGGTGTTTTGATAAGTTTTGCCGGATGGAAAGATATTATCTCGGATTTTTTTATAGCCCGGAAAACTGATCTTCCCTGTCTTATTATTAGAGTCAGTACAAATGCGACTCCAAGTACATATAGTACCGATAGAATTAATTTGAGATCGGGGATAAGGCTTTTGTCCGGATTTTGAATCTCGCTCACAACCGCATTTTCGATCTGAATATTTCCTACAACAGGCAGAACCACTGTGTAATGGATTGAAATCAACGGGAATATAAATGAAGTAATAATACCTGCCAGCAAGTAGATCCTGTTCAACACAAAAAATCTTTCATTTCTCAGGAAGAGAATGAATATGAGTGCAAATCCGGCAAGCCAGATGACCGATTTAAGCAAGTATACTGCAAATGCTTCCATTACTTTCTTTTTTTATCCCCGCTTTGCGGGATTTTGTCACTGCGTTCCTCAACCTTTGACAATTCCTTCCTTGTATCCTCAAGTAACTCATCGAGTTCTTTCACTGTAAGGTCCTTTTCGCGTGCAAAGAATGATGCCATTGCCGGAAAAGAGTTGTTGAAATAACCCTCCATCAGTCCGAATAACTGGCTTTTAGAGTAATCACTTTTAGAGACAAGCGGGTGATAAAGATGCACATTGGCATATGCTTTATGTCCGACATATCCCTTTTTCTCAAGCACTCTCAATACTGTAGATACGGTATTACGGGCCGGTTTCGGGTCGCTGAAGCTGTCGCGGATATCTTTTACGAGACCTTCTTTCATATCCCATAATATCTGCATTACCTGTTCTTCTGCTTTTGTCAGTTGCATTGGGTTAACTTTTTACTTTTGCCATATATCTTCCGGCGTGCGGTTTGTGGTGTGCGGTATGCGGCGTGAGTGTATGTTGGTTGGTGTCTCATACCAGATTCCGGTTACCGGTTGCCAGTTGTCAATCTTTCATCGCAAAGATATGACTATTTTTATAGTCACGCAAATATTTTGTAAGAAAAATGACTACTATTCTAGTCATTAATTATAATTAACTGATTATATTGAACTTATATCCTCACTTATCCCAGCTAACGTTAACCTTTGTGTTACTTAGTGAAAACTTTAGTGTCTCTTTGTGGTTAATTGATTCAAGTTTTACCACAAAGGGTCACAAAGGATAGCACTAAGGTACAACAAGGAATATTTTATTAAATTGCATCAGGAATTTACTTAAAAAATTATATTATGAACCGAGCATATTTTCATTTGTTTTCTTAAAATTGTAAATTACTAAACACGTGAGCTCCATAATACCATTAAAAACAATTAAATTATTATGAAAAGAAACATTATTTTTTCATTATCATGTACAGCAGCAATGCTTATCATGCTTCCTTCCATTAGTCAGGGTCAGAATAACCTGACTGAAAAAGAGAAGAAGGACGGGTGGGTTTTATTATTCAACGGTAAAGATTTTAAGGGCTGGAGGCAATGCAACGGAACAACTATGCCTAAGAACTGGGTTATTGAAAACGGAACGATGAAGGTTTTTACAGCCGAAGGTAACACCCCGGGACAACCTTCTAACGGGGATATTGTATTTGGTGATAAGAAATTCAAAAACTTTGAACTATCAGTAGACTGGAAAGCAAGTAAAATGGCGAACTCAGGTATATTTTATGATGTAAGAGAAATACCGGGTCAACCAATATACTACGCTGCACCGGAAGTTCAGATTCTAGACAATGTCGATGCAACCGACAATAAAGAGGCAAGTCACCTGGCAGGTTCACTTTATGATATGATTGCAGCAGATCCGAAAACTGTACATCCTGCCGGGGAATGGAATACAATGGTAATTACCGTTAAAAATGGCAAAGTCACTCATGTTCAGAACGGGGTAAAGGTTGTAGAATATGAATTATGGACTCCTGCATGGGATGCACTTGTCGCCAACAGTAAATTCAAATCGTTCCCGGGATTCACGGAAGGAATTTCAAAAGAGGGTTACATTGGACTTCAGGATCATGGTTATCCAGTCTGGTTCAGGAATATTAAGATACATGAACTGTAATATTATTTTAGTAAACGATACCAGGTGAAAAGCGTCTGGTATTTTTTTTACTACTATGAAACTTAACAAGTCTTTATACCTGGTTGATATATTAAATTTCAAGTTAAATCACAGAGTTTCAAGAATAGAATCTTATTCCCTTCTGATAGGCTCCTTAAAACAATTTTGAAATGAATAATGAGATTAACAGATCAATGAAAGGTTCACCTTTTGTAACTATTGCAGCATTAATAATCATTTTTGCCGGGATGATTTATGCAAAATCGATTATTACTCCGTTTTTACTAGCCCTTTTCATAAGTATAATTTGTGCACAACCCATTTCCTGGCTTGAGAGAAAGAGAATCCCCGGGTGGCTTGCGCTTATTATTGTATTATTAGGATTGATTTTTATTTTTTCCGGATTGACGTTCCTTATCGGAGGAACTTTATCATCTTTTTCAGGAAATCTTTCAAAGTATGAATCTACGCTTACAAGTATAAGCAACACATTTATCCAGTTTTTAAGTGAGAAAGGCATTACTATCCCAAAAGATCAGATATCCAATCTTATTCAACCGGCAAAAATCCTGGAATTTACTGTAACTGCTTTGAATCAACTATTCAATATGATGGGAACCACCTTCCTGATCTTCCTTCTCATTTTATTTATTCTTACGGAATTTGGAAGTTTTTCTGTTAAAGCTAAAGCAATTCTGAGCGGATCGGATAAATCTATTTCTTACTTTTCCACTATCATACAAAATGTCCGTCACTACCTCGGGATAAAAACCTTAATATGCTTATTAACAGGTATATTTATTTACATAGCATTATTAATAATAGGCATTGATTACCCTCTGCTATGGGCATTGATCGCAGCCCTGATGAATTATATTCCGAATATCGGGTCCATCATCGCCGCCGTTCCGGCTGTTCTGCTTGCCCTGGTCCAACTCGGATTAGGTGGTGCGATCTGGACACTGGCTTCGTTTATGCTTGTTAACAATGTTCTCGGGAACTTTGTTGAACCCAGGATCATGGGAAAAGGACTGGGTTTGTCAACACTGGTTGTATTCCTGTCTCTGCTTTTTTGGGGATTTATCCTTGGGATGGTGGGTATGTTCCTGTCAGTTCCCATTACAATGACAATTAAAATCATCCTGGAACAGAATGAGAAAACAAAATGGCTCGCAATCCTTCTGGGAACCCCAACTGAGGCTAAAACCTATCTCAAAAACAAAGAAATGTCCGGAAAGCTATATGAAAAATCAGATTTGCAGGAGAGTTGAAGATCTAAGGAGGAGATAAAGTTGGAATATCATACATCACAAGCACATCTAATAAAATGTGAAATGACTTTCCTGGGATTTGAATTATCTTTGATATTCATTGAAGAATATTCGCTATGCCAGCTGAGAAAATGACTTCACCCTACTTCAGCATTCTTATCGTGCAGAGTGTAATTTTCTTCTCCTGCAGTATTCATGCTTACCCGCAAAACCTTCAAAATATAGATTCTGTCAGTTCAGCTCAGAATAAAGTCAATTACCAAAAATCTTCTGTCAATTTTTATAAAACTGACAGCATTTTTTCCTTTCGGTCTCAGAAAGGTTATATCCCTTCATTATTCAGCAACTTTGAACGACAGGTAACTGCACCTTTTAAATTTACAGCCAGAGATTGGATTATTACTGGTGCCGCTGTCGGCCTTACAGCAACACTTCTTCATTTTGATAATGATATTGACAAATTTGCACGGGTTCAGAAACAGGAGCATGGCTGGGTAAATAAATCTTCGCCGGTTATTACCCAATTCGGAACCACATATGGCACTGTTACAGTAGCATCAATCGGATTACTAAGTGCCGTATTTAAAAAACAAAAAGGCGTTCAGACAAGTTTACTTGCAACACAGGCTCTGATTACCTCCGCAGCCTGGGTTCAACTGATAAAACATTTTACCGGCAGAGAGGATCCCAGTGCTTCATATATCTATAGTAAACTACCGGGAGGAAAATGGTGGGGACCGTTTGCACAATATGACCAGGATTTACCGGTTTATAAATCAGTCTCTTCTTTTGACGCTTTTCCTTCAGGCCATACGGCTGCGGCATTTTCAATTGCAACGGTATTTGCATCGCAATACAGCAATATAAAAGCAATCCCGGTTATCAGTTATACAATGGCAACACTGGTTGGCATCTCAAGATTAACCGAACATCAGCACTGGGCATCTGATATTTTTGTCGGAGGGCTAATAGGTTATGTATGTGGAAAGCAGGTCGTATGTCATTATAATAATACTCATAAAAATCCGGATACTCTGCTTCTCTCAAAATCAAAAATTAATCCGGAATTCACTCTTATTCAGAATGGCAATCAGGTGGGATTCTGTCTGAAATGGTAGAAATCTGATTTTAAAGACTTAAATGCAAAACCCACCTGAACTATCTTTCGGTTAATTCAGGATATGTTTCGGTGGGCGAATGTGGGTTGTACTGGAGTCGAACCAGTGACCCCTACCCTGTCAAGGTAATGCTCTAAACCAACTGAGCTAACAACCCTTTGTCAGCGCAAAAATAGCAATTTTCCTTTTACATTTAATTTATGCAGAACAAAATGAAGGATATTGACTCATGCATCTTTTTAAAGCGGAGAATTCAGCCTCTGATAATTATCATTTATTTTTGTTCCGCCAGCCTGTTCAGCAGAGTGAAGAGTACTTTCCTGTTTGATTCAATTAATTGTTTGTTTTTTAGTAACTCCTCTTCAGTTTGCACATATTTCCCGGATAATAATTCCTCTCTTCCTCCTTCAATCATTTCCAGTAGTAATTCCCATGTGGGTTCCAGATGAAATTGCAAAGCCAACACTTTATCTTTATAAATATATGCCTGATTTTTGCACCCCTCAGAAGAGGCTAAATGAGTGGCCTTTTCTGGTAAATCAAAAGTGTCGCCGTGCCAGTGAAAAACTTTTAACCTCTTACCCATATCAAAAAACAAATTGCCCGACTGTGCAAATGGTGTCAGTTCGATATCAAACCAACCAATCTCCCTTTCTTTGTTTTTATATACTCTTGAGCCCAATGCGGCAGAGACTAACTGTGATCCAAGACATATACCTAAAACTGTTTTGCCGGCATCAATAGCTTGCCTTATAAATTTCTTTTCTTTTGCCAGCCAGGGAAACTGCTCTTCATCATGAACACTCATCGGACCTCCCATTACAATAAGCCAGTCAATATCAGAAATTTCAGGTAAACGGGTACTTTCAAAAAACCTTGTTGAGGTCAGTGAATGACCTGAAAATGAAATCCATTCTTCGATACTTCCTAATCCTTCATGGGCAACATG
>PLMC01000104.1 GCA_003141495.1 Bacteroidales bacterium | reverse complement strand
TGAATTGTCGACTTTTACCGAAATTACATTTTCCCTGCCAAAATCCAGGTAAGGAGTAAGGTCGTAACTGAATGTTGTATAGCCATATGGATGTATACCAAGTGATTTGCCGTTAATATATACCTCGGAATTCATGTAAACACCTTCGAAATATATAGAGATGCATTTACCCTTCCATGAGGCAGGAACATCGAATTTTTTCCTGTACCAGCCTATACCAGCCGGGAAATAACCGCCTGCTCCGCCCGTCGGGTTTTTCGGATCCACTTTTCCTTCAATACTCCAATCATGCGGCAGGTCAAGATCCCTCCAGTTTTTATCATCAAAATCCTTCGCACCTGCTGATGGTGAATCTCCCAAAAAGAATTTCCAATTAAAATCGAAAAGCTGTTTACGTTGAATGATTTCCTGCGCGTTGATACTTATAACAAAGCTCAAGAAAAAAAATATTGCTATTGATGAAAATCTGATAATTTTAAACATTGTTTAATTACTAATTTATAATTGGAAATACTATATTTTAATCACAACTTTCTTGCCATTAATTAATTGACTATTGGATTATTCCCTTGTTCTTAATTATTAAAGTCCTCATTCGATTTTGAATACAATGGAGGTTGCGAAAGGCATTTTCGCTGGACAGGTGATGGCAAGGCCATCGACTTCCTGTTTCCAATGTAGTTTGCCGTTGTGCCCCAACAGCTTCACTGTTTTAACCGGCTTGCCAAGATATTTCGCATCCGTACCGAGCGACTTGATTTTCAATTTCGTACCGGGTGCTGGCGCGATCATACAAAACGTGTAGAGAGCTCCGTTTTTGCCAATCGTGAAACGAAAGTCCTGAGAATCGAACTTGAAGTCTGCGTGGCGACGTTCAAGTTTACCTCCGGGAAGCATCTTCAATTTACCATTGACTTGTTCCCCCTCACCGGGAATGATCCAGGCTCGGCTTCCGTAAACTGATTCACCGTTTCTTCGCATCCATACACCCACTTCCCTCAACATCTTAAGGCTGCCTTCGTCCAGCGAGCCATCAGGCAGAATCGCAATGCACACCGCAGCGTTTCCGTCGCGCGCTATGGCTTCGATGATATACCGGATCATCATCCCCGAATCGTAAGTGAAGTCTGGCGCATAAAACCAATCACCCACCGGGGCTTCCGCAATCCACGGCTGATCGGTTTTTATGTTAGCAGGAACACCAAATTCCTCGGTGGTCACCGTGCCATTTGTTTTGTGGCGAAATTTCACAATACTGAAGGTGTTCACCACTCCGCGCCGTTGGAGTGTCCGATTATAGAAATAGGAAATGACATGTTGTGCAGCGTCGGCCTTAATTCCGGTACCTGTACCTCGTCCGCTGAACGGTTGCTGATCCGTGCCGTCGGTAAAGATGAAGTCAGGATCGTATTGATCTATCGCATCCATGATCCGCAGCGCCCACTGAGTGGTATACCACTTAGCATAGTCCAGGTGATTCGTGAATATGCCAGGAAGCGGTGCCGACCAATCCGTGTAAGCAGCCTTGGCTACTCCTTTGTATTCGCGCAGGTTGATGCCGTACAGCAGGCGCGGATCAAATCCTTCCCACCATTTGCCCTTGCCGTCAGCAAGGGTAAGGTTGCCATCGTATGGAACTCCTTTCTTGTCTCCTTCACTATCGCTGCCGAACGCCGTTTGCCACCACCACCAGGTGTATTCGTGATGGAATGTGATGCCAAAATGCATGCCATCAGCACGACAAGCCTTTGCCCATTCGCCTATCAGATCACGCTTTGGCCCGATGTTGACGGAATTCCAAGGCTGATAATGCGAGTTCCACATATCGAAATTGTCATGATGTACGCCTTGGATCATAAGGAAGCGTGCACCTGCATCTTGATATATCTTCGTGAGTGAGCCAGGATCAAGCTTGGTGGGATTCCAATCGCGCAGAACTTCCTTGTAGCCCACCTCGGATGGATGGCCGTATTTCTTGAGATGATTCTTGTTAGCTAGTGTGCCTTGCGAATAGAGCCTGCGTGCATACCAGTCACCACTCTCTCCTGCGGATTGCGGGCCAAAATGAACCCAGATGCCAAATTTCGCCTCACGAAGCCATGCCGGCTCACCAGGATAATTCTTCTCGATGGATTCCCACGTCGGTTCGAACGGGCCCGGCGCTGCAGGAAGATCATCCAGTTTCATTTCAGGGAAGGAGTTCAAGTCGCCCATGGGCACGCTTTCCTCTGCCCTCGGCTGAGAAACTTCAGGAATCGGAGGAAGCAGAACCGTGTCGGTGGTAGATTTTCTAAGTACATTCGATTTTTGCGCACTTAAATTAAAAGAGATTATCGTAATAAAAAATATAACTTCTAAAATTCTTTTCATTGTTTGTTATCCTCTACACATCATTCTTTAACCTTAATTCTAATTTATAACTTTCTCATTACAGTTTAACCACAACTTTCTTGCCATTATAAGTTACAACATTATCGTATTTATCAATGACTTCCATTCCTGAGCCTCTGCTTTTAGCCACCTTTACAATATTAAATTTCCGCTCAGTAAGCAATCCGGGGAATGTGCCTTTCCTTTCGTTTATAGTTAATACTTTTTTTGCGTTATCCCAGGAAAAAGCAATAGTGGAATAAACCCCTTTCTCATAATTATAATTATCGTTCTCATCTTCATATAATGTATACTCTCCATTTTCGCCTTCATAAATGCGTATTTCGAGGTTGTCCCATTTCTTCTCAGTGGCAAATTGCACTTTAGGGCCTACGGGAAGAATGGAACCCGCTTTTACAAACAACGGAATGATGTCTATGGGAGCTTCCTTTTTTATAGTTTGTCCTCCGGTAAATTTTTCGCCTGTCCAGAAATCATACCAATCGGTTCCTTTCGGCAGATAGAGCTCACTTGATTTCAATGCACTGAAATCTTCTTTCGTTTCCTTCGAATACATTGGTTTGGTAACGGGGCAAACGAGCAACGATTTGCCAAACATATACTCATCGTTGATATCCAATGCCTGTTTATCACTGGCAAAATCCATCATCAAAGCGCGCATCATGGTCGACTGATTGGCTGTAATATCCCATGACGCGGAATAAATATATGGCAATAGGCTATATCGCAGGTTTATAGTTTTTTCAATGGCATCATACACCTTGTCGCCTTTTTTGCCAAACTGGTAAATTTCACGTGGTGCATCGGTACCGTGCGAGCGCATCATAGGGCAGAAAGTCCCGAATTGTATCCAGCGTGCATAAAGTTCCCGATATCCGGCATCGTCGAGTTTCTTTCTGAACTTGGTTAGAAAAAAGCCGCCTATATCACTGTTCCAGTAAGGGATATCGCTTAGTGAAAAATTCAATCCTGCGGAGATCTGGTTTCTTAATGCATCCCATGATGATGTAACATCTCCCGACCAGGTGTTGGCGCCATAGTGTTGCTGACCTGCAAATGCAGATCTGGTCAAGATAAACACACGTTTGTCGGAAGATACCGACCGTTGATTCTGATATAACCCGCTTACAGTCATAAGGGGGAATGCATTCCGAACTTTCCGGAATGAACCAAGGTATGTCTTATTGTCGAA
The DNA here is from genome assembly GCA_003141495.1 of Bacteroidales bacterium. GTDB lineage: Bacteria > Bacteroidota > Bacteroidia > Bacteroidales > VadinHA17 > LD21. The sequence continues at coordinate 3,481 of PLMC01000104.1, read as the reverse complement.
ATCGGAGGGTTTGAAATCCAAATGGTCGGGTTCTGATGAATCCATCCACCAGCCGTCCATTCCAAGAGAGAATATGCCTTTATTCAGGTGCCTCCAGTAAATATCACGGGCTTCAGGGTTATAAGGATCGTAGACTCTTACACCTGAAGGGTAATCTCTATTGGGTGGCCACTTATCGGAGCCTGATTGAGGCCATGTCTGAAAATCCATGAGAGCACCTATTTTATCCAATTCCTTGTATTGCTTTGTCTGAGGGCCAAACGAATTCCAGATTGATATAATCATGTGGGCATTAAGGCTGTGTACATCGTCAATCATTTTTTGTGGATTGTAATATTCGGCATTGAGGAATTCCATGGCATTCCACAGGTAATTATTGCCCCAGTATTGCCAGTCCTGGATTATACCATCGAGCGGGACTCCCAGCTCGCGGTACTTTTTAACCACATCTACCAGTTCATCCTGACTCTTATAGCGTTCTTTGCTCTGCCAGTAACCAAATGTCCAGAGCGGGAACATTGGTACCTGTCCGGTTAAGTCGCGCATACATGCAATCACTCCATCGGCATTGCCACCGTACATAAAATAATAATCGGCACAATCGCCTACGTCTGATTTGAAAGAAGTGCTTTCAGGATTGTCTTCAAAAATAGTTGGTGAATAATTATCCCAAAAGAGTCCGTAACCTTTTATCGACAGGAAAAATGGAACATAATCATCAGTATTCCCCTGAATCATATTTAGTTTCAGGTTACGCTGTACCATTTTCCCATTCTGCTGCTGTCCCAAACCATAAATAGCTTCATCTTTATCAAGAATAAATGACTGAAATACACTATAGGTTTTAACACCAGCATCGTTGAAATCTGTAAAAATAATACCCCGTTCTTTCTCACTTAAAAGTGTCTCGCCTTTAAGCGCAGAAAATGAAATCTTGCCGTTTTTCAGATTTAGCACTACCTGGAGGTTATCGCTTTTCAGTGAAAGTTCGTCTCCGGATTGCTTAATTCTGACAGACGTTTTCTGGGAAGTTTTAATAACTGAAAGGCTTTCCTTTTTAAAGGTTTTACCTTCAGGCCATTTCAGTACCCTTACCATAGAAGGATTGTAAAACTGAATCTCGATCCCTACTGAGTTGATTACCGATTTTATACCTAGTTCGGTCTTCTGATAGGGTTGAGCCGTTGCGCTGATAATCATTGAAATTGTCAGTGACGCAATGAATACAAATTTTTTCATTTTCTTTTTTTATATAGATAATACTAATTACATAGCCCAAGACACCTTGTAGCCATATATCTGTTTTAAAGGTACAACATTTTGGAAATTATCAAAATTATTTGCCTCATCAGAATTACTGTACAGGCCTATGCTAACTGCCGACAACAGATCTGTTTTAATAAACTGATTTACCTGAAACCTCCACCTCACTTATCGCCACTGGTTTATTCTCTGAACCTGTAAATGTTATCCTCAGGAAACGTCCGATAATTTTAGTGTTTGTAAGTTGCTTATGATACCTTTCATTGCCGGTGCCTTTCTTTTGATCAGCAATGGTTTCCCAGTTTTGATTGTCTTTCGATAATTCAATTTTATATAAACATGTCTCTTCTGAAGTGAACAAGATGCTAACCTCCGTCACTGCATAAAGGTTTTCCATATCGACCAGCCACCATTTTGCAGGGTCATTCATATTTGCCTGCCAAAATGTTGTTGAGTCTTTATCATTTGCCCGGTTAGCAGTTTTCCCTTCCATCTCGCTGCTTGCGCGGGTTGGTTTCTCATACGCAATATTCACTTTCGAATTCTTATCGCCTGATTCTTTTTGAATGGAATATCTGGTGTAAGGCCGGTCGGCAACTTTTGGGGTTATTCCCTCTATATAAGCCGGAGTTCCTTTGGTTTCAATATTGATTTCATCGCTTTGCAATCCTGCCGATGTGGCCTTAATAATGGTTTCCCCGCCATAATAGGAACGGAACTCTATGGCTGCTTTTCCATCGCGGATATAGATATCGGAAGTATTGCCAAATGTTATTGACGTTCCGGTCGGGAATTCACCCGGACCCGAAACAATCTGCAATGTTACGTCGGGTGAGTTGCTAAGTTGTTTACCGTCTTTATCCAAAACCGATACGATCAGAAATACATCGTCAGTGCCATCGGTATTTGAGATGATTTTTTTATCTGCGGTAAGTTTCAACTTTGCAGGAATACCTTCAATAGCAGCTTCCGGTGTGGCTATGTGTTTATTTTCATTGCGATACCAATACCACATATTCTTTGGCATACGGAAATAATCTATCATTCCCATAAGACCGAAATCTCCTGCACGGGTGCCATAATCGAATGCGCACCAGAGAGCTTCTCCGCTTCGCCACGAGAATTTCTCCTGCTGCAAATCGCCCCACCCCGGTTCAGATTTTCCCGGACGCCGGGCAATGGTTGAACCATACTCGGTAACCACATTTGGGACACCCGGATTCATAAACAACCTTGCTCCATCACCGTTGTAACCAGCTATGTCACCAAGTTTATCCATTTCACCTCTTTGACAACCTCCTATCCCGACGGGTCTGCTGGGGTCTAATTCGTGCGTTAATTGTGTCAGTTCTTTCAGAAATTCCCTGACGCGGTTTATGGTACCTCTACCGGTAAAGAAAGGTTCGTTGCACATACTCCATACAACTATCGAAGGATGGTTACGATGTACACGGATCATCTCACGAAGGTCTGATTTTACACTTTCATCAAAGTCAGGCTGATCTTCCTTGTTCATAGGGTAAGCCCCGGCACCCGTGTACCAGTTATCTGTTTCACGCTGGTTACCGCCAGAACCCCAAAAATCATTCTCTTCCCAAAGTAAAATGCCCAGAGTATCGCAGGCATCGGAAAACGAAGGGTCGTGCGGATAGTGCGATCCACGAATGAAGTCCATACCGCAATCTTTTATCATTCTCACATCTCGGTGGATGGCTGCATTAGTAACAGCACTTGCCCATCCAGCATGGTCCTGATGAACATTGGCACCTTTGAAATAATAATGTTCCCCATTCAGGAAGAAACCTTTATCGGCAGTCCATTCCGTCCACCTGAAACCAAATGGTGTTTCATAGTAATCCAACACAGTTTTACCATCCATGATAGAACTGATTGCCTTGTACATAAATGGATGTTCAGGATGCCAGAGTTTGGGTGCTTTTATACCTGGGGTTGTCTGATTGAACTCAATTGTTGCATTAGGCGCAATCAACTGTTTTGAAGAAGCAGAAGCGACAATCTTTCCCGAGGAATCGACAATGTCGGTTTTTAAGGTATAATCTTTTGGTGTCTGACCGTCGTTTCGAACTTCGGTCCTAATATTTACCACCCCCGATTCTTTGGAAAGATTGGGTGTAGTAATAAAAGTGCCATACCAGGTAACATGCACCCGATTGGTAACTACAAGATATACATCGCGATAAATGCCACCTGTAAAATT
>PLMC01000058.1 GCA_003141495.1 Bacteroidales bacterium | reverse complement strand
TGGATACAGACATATCCCTTCATGATAAAGGCTGCCCTGCGCGGGAAAGTTGATGAGTCAAAACTCCTTGTACCTACACTTCATTTCAGGTATTTTGAAAGAGCTCTTTTAAAAGAGATGACCGGATATTTTAATGAGAAATTCGGAATCAGTAAAACAGAAATAAAAAAAGCAATATATAAGGCCGATGAGGTACAGACATCATTCGAAAAACGGCTAACTGATTTTGGCAAAGAAGTACTTAATTCAATCCCCGAAAACTGTCGTCCCGTTGTACTTTTAGGAAGACCTTATAACAGTACTGATCAGTATCTCAATCTGGGACTAGTAGAAAAGCTTATAAACCAGAATGTCATGCCTATCCCCCTGGATATGCTGGATCTGTCTCCCTACAATATATTTGCAAACTACAGAAATATGTACTGGCCTAATGGTCAAAAGCTTATAGCCGCCGCCCAATTGGTAGCAAAAAATGCTAAGTTACATGCAGTATACATAANNCATCTTGAGATTGATGAACACTCAGCTGATGCAGGAATGATAACCCGAATTGAAGCTTTTCTTGACAGTCTCAGTGGTTCAGAAAAAAATGATAAGAAAAATTTATCAATCTTCAGACCACGCCCCAGTCCTTCCTCACCTCAGAAAGACAGGGTGATGTATTTCCCATACATGAACGATGGCGCCTATATGATTGCTGCAGCTGCGCGTAGTTGCGGCATTTCTTCAGAGGTGCTGCCAAAACAGACCGGTGAGGATTTAGCGCTGGGAAGGAAATATACCTCATCAAAAGAGTGCTTTCCCATGATATGTACAACAGGCAGCTTTCTCAAAAAGCTCATGGAGCCTGGTGCAGATCCTTCAAAAATGAGCTTTTTTATGCCCGATCATAATGGTCCTTGCCGGTTTGGTCAATATAATCAATTTCACAGGATTCTATTTGACAGGCTTGGATTTCAAGAAGCTGAACTTATTACCCCATCAAATGATACATCATATGAAGATGTTGCAGGTGAACACGGACAAAGATTCAGGATAAATGCATGGAAGGGATTTGTAGTTGCCGACTACCTGCATAAAATCCACAGAGAAACCCGGCCGTACGAGATGAACAAAGGTGATTCAGACAGGCTTTACGAAGATTCAATATCGCGACTTGTAAAATGTATAGAAAACGGGACAGGTGGTCTGCACAAGACACTCGTGGAAATTGCTCATGATTATATGTCAATTAGGGTCGATAAAAGCCATAGGAAACCTGTAGTTTCAATAATAGGTGAGATATTTATGCGCGATAATGCAACCTGCAATGGTAATATTTCAAACCGACTGGAGGACCTTGGTGTCGAAGTGTTTGTCGCTCCATTCTCTGAATGGTTAACTTATTCTACTTATCGATTTACCCGCGACAGCAGGTGGAAGAATGATAAAAAAGGGATTGTCAAATCTAAAATTCAGGGATTTGGACAGGAAGTAATTGCATCCTCCCTCCTTCGTGGTATTGAAAAATTTATCGATCATGAGAAAGATGTATCCCTTCACGATATGTTAAGTTTATGCAATAAGTACGTTAATCAGTTTTATGATGGTGACCCGGCAATTGCAATTGGTACATCAATAGCTCTTGCACAAAGAGGCGTTTCCGGTATTGCCGCCATCCTGCCATTTACATGTATGCCGGGAACACTGGTAGCCTCAGTCAGCGATACCTTCCGGAAAGACCATAACAATATTCCTTTTATCAATATAGCATACGATGGTCAGGATTCAGTATCACTTGATACCAAACTTCAGGCTTTTGTTTTCCAGGTGGAAGAATTCGCTTTGGCCAGGGAACGAGTTACAGTAACTATTTAAAGTCAAAAGGAAAAAGCAAAAAGACAAAAGTAAGAAGACTTAGAGACTTAGAGACTTAGGGACTAAGAGACTGCAAGTTGAGGCGAAGCCGAAATCCCGAAAGCGAAGCGACTCGGGAACCGCCAGACAATCAGACTTTCATCCTGAATCCAATAGATTTCATTGTTTGCCGAACTTTTTCTGTTCCATCTTTTAGGTTTATTGTGTAGGAAGTAAACTCGCGTCTGACAGGATAATCACCTCTAAGCTTTTCAAAATTTTGTATAGAAATACGTAACATGGAATTATCTTTATCTATATTATAGGTATGTATTACGGCTTCCCTGATTATTTCTTCATCACTTTTATTGTTACAATCAATTGATATATAAGGAGAAGCAGGAGGAGGAACATTGGATGGATACCAGTTTTCTGACGGAAGATTAAAATATTTGGTTAAGGAGTTGACGATCATGGCGGTTCCATTAGCTTTACCGTCAGTTGAATAACCGGCAATATGGGGAGTGGCAATAAAAGCCTGCTGCAAAAGTTCAGGATCGATATAAGGTTCATTTTCCCAGACATCTATCACTGCCCCACTGATCATACCCGAATTAAGGGCTTTCTTCAATGAATATGTGTCAGTCACTTCACCGCGAGAAGAATTTAGAAACCATGCTCCCCTCTTAATCTTTTTAAAACTCTCTTCACTAAAAAGATGCCAGGTTTGATCTTCCCCAACTACATTCAGAGGTACATGAACTGTAAGTATATCAGACCCAGACAAAACTGTATTCAGGCGGTGGAAATTCTTTTTCCCCTCTATTCTTGCCCGTGGAGGATCATTCAATAATACATTCATCCCAATATTTCGTGCAAACTTTTCAACCTTTGATCCAACGTTTCCCACACCAATAATTCCCAATGTCTTGTCCTTCAGATTAAAATGGTGCTCAGAAGAGATCCTGAGTAAAGCTGCTGCAATATATTGCTGAACCGACAATGAATTGCAGCCCGGAGCATTTGTCCATGTTATTTTGTTTCTACTGCAATACTGTATGTCTATATGATCAAAACCGATAGTGGCAGTACCAATAAACCTGATGCTTGTCCCATCCAACAGATTCTCATTACATATAGTTCTTGTACGGATCAGCAATGCATCAGAATCCTTCAGTATTTCACTGCTAATCTGTTTCCCCGGGATATAAACTACTTCTGCATGAGGCTCAAGCGCTCCCTTAAGAAAAGGGATTTTATCGTCAGCAACTATCTTCATTTTACCGAATTTTTGTGAAAGTTAATGTTTTTTAGTGACACATGTTTTCCATTTTAAACATTTGGCCATCCCATCCTCAAATGTCCATGACAGGCCAGGAAATGGCAAAAACATTATCTTTTAGTTACACAGAGTGACATTGAGGGTATGCAGCTTCAAGAGCAGACTAAAATCAGTTTTAGTAAACAATTTCCGGTGGTTAATTGTTACAACAATAATTAAGATCGTTTTTTCTGAAATGATATCAATTAAAGTGTTACATCTACACAGACATAATAAATCTGTCAATCAGAATTATATCTTCTTAGCGATGTTAATAATTAATAAAGTAATTATGAAATCAATTTCTACTCTAGTACTTCTGGTAATAATTTCGTGCATGGGAATTAATGCCCAGAAGCCAATTTTAGTCTCGGAGGATAGTCTGAGTTTTGGAAAAGGCCGGCTGCCCGGATTAACAGTTATTATTCCAGAAGTAAAATATGAACAGACTTTGAAAGTTTGGACAAGGAATTTACAATCAGGGACCAAATCGAAATTAGTTCCTGAAAATGACGAAATGTCGATATTTGGAGCCAAAATAAAAGAGATCAGTCCAAATCCGGTAAATGTTTACAGCAAACTGATGAATCTTGACTCCGGAATTAAGATAAGTGTAGCATTTGAGATCAAAAAAGATCAGTATATTGAAAGATCCTCAGGAGAAACAGATCTTACCAATGCAAAAAAATATCTGAAGGAATTTGCCAGGATCCAGTACCTCGATCTTGCCAAAGATCAGGCAGATGCCGAAGATAAGAAACTCAGGGATCTTCAGGGAGACCTTTCCTCACTTGGAAAGGAGAAATCGCATTTTCAGAAGACAATTCAGTCAGAAAACACCACTATTGTCACAGAAAAAGATAACATAACAATACAGAACAATGAGCTGGCTTCAGTAACAGCTGAAATAATTGAACAGAATAAACAGCTTAGTTCGACTTCAGACGGTGCGACAAAGAATGCAAAAACGGATTATATCAATAGCCTCGAGAAGAGGAAGAAGAAGGTTCAGAATTCAATCGAATCATCAGAAAACAGGATTAATAAAGCAAATAATGAAATAGACAAGGCTAATGCTGAAATTCCAAGAAATGATAAAACGCAGGAACAGGTAAATGATAAAATAGAGAAGCAGCAATCCGTTTGTCAGAAATTTGCCGATAAAATTAAAACGATTAAAGTGTATTAATCGTTATTATTTTTGTTACATAGAGGTTCATAGAGCAATCACGGAGGGCAAGCTCACCCTATCGTGGGACAAGTTCTCCAGGAAGGGGAAGCATTATTGAATGAATTTCTGAAGTTCCTTATAAAACCTTTGTACAGGTAACCCGACCACATTGAAATATGAACCATCTATATGGCTGCAGGCTATAATACCGATCCATTCCTGAATACCATATGCTCCTGCTTTATCATACGGTTTATAATTATCTGTATAATAACATATTTCCTCTTCTGAAAGAGTTTCAAAAGTCACTCTGGTGGATTCAGAAAAGGTCAACTCCTTTGACTGAGAACGAATAGATACTCCTGTAATAACTTCATGGGTATTTCCTGAGATTTCTTTCAGAATACGTATTGCATCTTTGCGATTCAGCGGCTTGCCAAGTACTTTGTTGTTACACCACACAATTGTATCGGCAGCAATAACTATCTCATTATCTGATATCTCATTAATAAAAGAAGCTGCCTTCTGCTGAGCTACATACCTGGCAATCTCATCCCCGCTCATGCCTTCCGGATAAATCTCCTCATATTCCTTTATAACAACATCAAATTTAAGTCCCAAATCGCGGAGTAATTGCTGTCTTCTCGGGGAACGCGATGCAAGAATTATTTTAAAGTTATTGAGTTTGTCAATAATCATCAGAAGAGGGTCCAGGTAAGTAAAACTTTTGCAGCTATTAAAACTTTTACAACAACAGAGTAAAGTACCCCGGTCAACATCACTATTTTCATTATCCTGCTTGCACTATGGAGCTGTTTTTTTTCACTGCTTTTTATGAGTTTAAAAATGACAAATAAAAGAGGTAAAACGATCATAACAGTTACATAGATCAATGTTATTGTATCATTAACAAAAAAGTGCCATACAAGGTAAAGCATTATAATAGTCAGGATGATAAGAGATATAGAAACTATTTTTGATGAAAGCACTCCTATTACAACAGGAACCGTATTTCTTCCATAAGCTGTATCTCCTTCAAAATCTTCTATGTCCTTGATTATCTCGCGTGTGAGGTTAGTCAAAAAAGCAAAAAGAGCAAATCCTCCAACCCAGTAAACAATAATGTTTATTTGAGGAAGCCTGATCGCATTAATAGTATAGTATTTATACAGTGCCGGCCATTCATAAAAAACCACTAGTAATGGAACCATAGCCGTAAGTATTGCCACGATAATATTTCCAATCAAAAACTGCCTTTTATAGCTTGCCGAATAAAAGTAGAGTAACCCGGAAACCATCAGAAACATTGTTCCCAGCCATATATACCCGGCTTTATATGATATATAGAAGCCAACGCTCACTCCTGCAACATTTAAAATAGAATGCCACATCATTGCTTTGCGCCGTGGGATTTTGGTTCCCACTATAACCTTCCCTTTGTTGATAAGATCAGTTTTTATATCAAAATAATCGTTTATAACGTATCCACCGGCAGTGATAAAGACAGTGGCGGCAACCAATAAAATAAAGTCGTACCATGGAAATTGGAGCGACATAGGAATCTCTTCCCCACTTCCCTTAATTAATATCACTCCGATCTTGCTGATTACCGGTGCAAGAACTGCATACCTCATAAGTACCATTGTAAGAATAACCATAAGAAGATTTTGCCACCTGATGAGATTAAGGAATGCTTTCATAATTTACCATGTAAATGCGTCTGAATCCATCCAATTATTATGTACTCTTAATACCTGTTCTATGACATCTCTAACACAACCTTCCCCACCTTTTTTATCTGAAATATAAGAAGAAACCTGTTTTATCTCAATATCTGCATCAGAAGGGCATACAGGAATGCCGGCTTCTTTCATCACTTCAAAATCAGGAATATCATCACCCATGAACAGAACATCTGATTTATAAAGATCGTGTTTTTTAAGAAAAGTATTAAAATCATCGAGTTTATTGCGGCTCTTAAGGTAAATATCAGTGACTCCCAGCATCCTGAGCCTCTTTTGATACTCTTTTGACCTGCTGCCTGAAATTATCCCAACATGATAACCTTTTTTCACAGCCAGCTGGAGCGCATAACCATCACGAAGATTAACAGTCCTGTTTGGTACACCAAAAGAATTCAGACTTATTGTCTGCAACGACAAGACTCCGTCAATATCAAAAATAAATGCTTTTACTCTTACAAGGTCTTCTTTAAAATTAGCCATTATAAATACTTGTTGCTTGTTGCTTGTTGCTTGTTGCTGGTTCCTCGTTTATCGTTTCGCATTTTTTGTTAAATCATAATTTGATTAACTGTATCGTCATTGCGAGCAAAGCGAAGCAATCTCATAATCCCATATCGCAGTATTCGGCCTTTCTTCCATGCGTCGTGCTCCGTGCGTCCATTTCTTCTCTTTCGTCTTTACTTTCTATAGTATTCTATTATCGATTTTGTCAACTCATTATAAATCTTCTGTAACTCGGGGGAGAAAGATAATAATTCCAAATGCTTTTCTATAGTATTCTGATCGTGCCTGACAGCGGGCCCTGTCTGCGAGTTTTCAGGACCCGAATCAATTGCTTTTGAGATAGTCTCTTTTAATAACGGAACAAGGAGATCAAATGAATAACCTGCTTTTAATGCTGCCTCTTTACCCATAGTGAGCATATGATTTGTAAAATTGCAGATAAAAACAGCAGCAAGATGAAGCATCCTTCTATGTTCAGTATCAACAAAATGAACCGCCCCATGAATAGACTCCACAAGTTCCCTGAGTATTTCAGACGATTCATCATCAGAAGATTCAAGTAAAAAAGGGAGATCAGTGAAGTTGACCTTCCTTCCTTTTGAAAAAGTCTGTAAAGGGTAAAAAATGCCTTTGCGTTTGATATGTTCAGGAAAAATATCGAGGCCAAAACTACCGGCGGTATGAACTACAAGCGTTCCTGGTGCACACTTAAGATTACCAAGAACACTTTTTAACCTGTGGTCAGGTACAGCAACAATTACTATCTCCGTTGAGTCACCAAAATAGAGGTCTGATGACCAGGCTGCTTTGCAGGCGTCAGCAAGCAACTTGCCACTGCCCTTTGTTTCCGAAGCAATCTTATCTATCCGGAAGCCAGCATAAAACAACGCTATGCACAATGCCTCTGCAACTCTTCCTGCCCCGGCAAAAGAAATGGCTTTCTGATACATTATCTAATTTTTCAGAAATATACAAAATTGGCTGAATTCCAGACAACGATGAAGAAGAAAGAGGATAATATTTTAGTTCCTGGGTGTTGAAGATCCTGGTTGAATTCCAGATGACGGCTTACCTTTCCCGTACAGATTCTGAGTCAAGGCAGTAACCTGCACATCATAAGTTTTATACAGACTCATATAAGAAGAATTGCTGGATTGATAAACGTAATTACAATCCCAATATACCGAACCTGATAACTGCAATATATCACCTTGTTTAGCATCTTTCAGATTATTGAACATCTCGGAGGGGTTGCAGAAAATATAATAAGAATACGGGTCACCTACAACAGTAGCTTGTATAGTCGCTCCATCAGTAGTCCAGGTAATACTACAAGAGGCTTCTGTAAGTGTTAACAGAGCATCTTTTCCACAACCGCATTTTGCCTGTTTCTTGCAACCTGTATATGAGAAAGCCGGTGCAAAAATAATCAATGCAACAAGGATTCTTCTTATAATATTTCCTCTCATCTCGGATTAATCTTAATCTGTTTTTTATAAATAACGAACAAAGTTATCAAATATTTTATGCCTGAGCTGTTGGTCCACCAAAACTTAACGGTATTGCCGGTCCTGATCCTTTGACTTCTTTAATCGTTCCGTGAACAGATTCATACTTGGCAATATTATCCTGAAGCGCCGCAACAAGCCTTTTAGCATGTTCCGGCGTCAGAATTATCCTCGATTTAACCTGAGCTTTTGGTATACCCGGCATTATTCTTACGAAATCGATAACAAATTCAGAAGCCGAGTGAGTTATTACAGCAAGGTTGGAATAAGTACCCTGAGCAACTTCTTCGTTCAGCTCAATATTGATTTGTGTAGGGTTCTTTGGATCTGTCATAGTTTTAAAGTATTAGTCCAATTTTCCTGGTTCAGCTTCAGTTTCCTGTTCCACACCAACAAGGTTTTCATACTCTTCAAGTGATCCGACAATAATACCGTTATATTGCCTTTGACCAGTCCCCGCAGGTATAAGATGACCAACAATAACATTTTCCTTAAGTCCTTCCAATCTGTCTATCTTACCAAGAATTGCTGCTTCATTCAATACTTTTGTTGTCTCCTGGAAAGAAGCTGCCGAGAAGAAGCTCTTGGTCTGGAGGGAAGCTCTGGTTATTCCCTGTAAAACCTGACTTGAAGTAGCGGGTATTGCATCCCTGGCCTCAACAATTTTCATGTCACGACGTTTAAGAACAGAATTGTCATCCCTTAATTTGCGGGCTGAAATAATCATACCCGGACGCAGGGTTTGAGAATCACCACCATCGATTATCACTTTTTTGCCATAGATCCAGTCATTTTCATCCATGAATTCAAGTTTATCAACTACCTGACGTTCAAGGAATTTTGTATCACCCGGATCAACTATCTCAACCTTACGCATCATCTGACGGACAATGATTTCAAAATGTTTATCATTGATCTTAACTCCCTGCAAACGATATACTTCCTGAATTTCATTGACAATATATTCCTGGACTTTTGTCGGTCCTTTAATTGCCAGAATATCGGCTGGAGTAATTGCTCCGTCTGAAAGTGGGATACCTGCTTTTACATAATCGTTTTCCTGTACAAGTATCTGTTTTGAAAGTGGAACCAGGTATTTTTTCGTTTCATCAGTTTTTGATTTGATGGCGATTTCCCTGTTACCTCTCTTAATCTTTCCAAATGTAACCTCACCATCGATCTCTGAAACAATTGCCGGATTCGATGGGTTACGTGCTTCAAACAGTTCAGTGACACGTGGTAGACCTCCTGTTATATCGCCCGACTTCCCTACTGCACGTGGTATCTTGGCAAGAACTTCACCTGCTTCAACCATTTTATTTGTTTCTACAACCAGGTGAGATCCAACAGGAAGGTTATAAACTCTGAGCTCTTCACCTTTTGGATTTAATATTTTAATTGCCGGGTTCTTTGTTTTATCCCTGCTTTCTATGATAACTTTTTCTTTAAAACCGGTCTGTTCGTCAGACTCTTCTCGGAAAGTAATACCTTCTATAAGGAAGTCATATCCTATCTTTCCTGCCATCTCAGAAATAATAACAGCATTAAAAGGATCCCATTCGCATATCAGTTTTCCTTTTTCAATTTCCTGACCCGGTTTTATATAAAGCTTTGAGCCATAAGGAATTGTATGAGTAGTGAGGGCAATACCAGTCTTCCTGTCAATAATTCTTAATTCAGCAAGACGACCAATAACGATATCTATATCACCCTTTTCAGCATCTTTTTTAGGAACTGTCCTGATCTCTTCTATCTCGGCGATGCCACCATAACGGGCCACAAGCCTCGATTCGGTGGTAATATTTGATGCAGTACCTCCAACGTGGAATGTACGAAGCGTCAGCTGCGTTCCGGGCTCACCGATACTTTGTGCAGCAATAACGCCTACAGCTTCACCTTTCTGAACCATAAGTCCATTAGCCAGGTTACGTCCATAACATTTTGCACATACTCCCTTTTTGGATTCACAGGTAAGAACCGAACGTATCTCAACCTGTTCGATCGGAGAATCTTCAATTTTCTTAGCAAGTTCCTCTGTAAGCTCCTGTCCCGATTCAACTATCAGTTCGCCTGTAAGAGGATGATAAACATTATGCACTGTTGTACGTCCCAGAACTCTTTCGTATAACGATTCTACGACTTCTTCATTCTTCTTTATCGCTGTGGCAATCAGTCCGCGAAGTGTTCCGCAGTCCTCTTCATTTATAATGACATCCTGTGAAACATCTACAAGACGACGGGTAAGATAACCTGCATCTGCTGTTTTAAGAGCGGTATCGGCGAGACCTTTACGTGCACCGTGAGTAGAGATAAAATACTCAAGAACCGACAATCCTTCCTTAAAGTTTGAAAGGATCGGGTTTTCGATAATTTCCGAGCCGGTAGCACCAGATTTCTGTGGTTTTGCCATAAGACCCCTCATTCCTGAGAGCTGACGTATCTGTTCTTTTGAACCCCTAGCGCCCGAGTCAAGCATCATGTAAACCGAGTTGAATCCCTGCTTGTCGGTTGACAACTGTTTCATTAAGGTTTGTGTCAGCCTTGCATTAACATGTGTCCAGATATCAATTATCTGATTGTAGCGTTCGTTGTTGGTAATGAATCCCATGCTGTAATTATTCAGCACCTCTTCAACCTGCTCATATCCTTCTGCAACGAATTTCGTTTTTTCTTCAGGTATAATTACATCATCGAGGTTAAATGACAAACCTCCCTTAAATGCAGAATAGAATCCAAGATTTTTAATAGCATCAAGGAAATCAGCTGTTTTAGCTGTACCGGCCAGTTTGAGAACTCGCCCGATTATATCCCTGAGCGATTTTTTTGTCAGGATTTCATTTATGTACCCAACTTCAGCAGGTACAAACTGATTAAAAATAACTCTCCCTACTGTGGTTTCAATAAGGTGGTTAATGAATTCACCGTCTTTCCTGTCGTTGTCTTTTACTTTTATATGAGCATGAAGGTCTATCTTCCCTTCATTGTAAGCTATGTTAACTTCCTGAGGTGAGTAGAAAATCAATCCTTCACCCCTGACTTTTTCAGTTTCTGTACTCTTTCTGCCTTTTGTAATATAATAAAGGCCAAGAACCATATCTTGTGATGGAACGGTAACCGGTGCACCGTTAGCCGGGTTAAGAATATTATGTGAAGCAAGCATAAGCATCTGAGCCTCAAGCACAGCGCCATTACCAAGAGGAAGGTGAACTGCCATCTGGTCACCGTCGAAGTCAGCATTAAAAGCTGTACAAACAAGCGGGTGCAGCTGAATAGCTTTTCCTTCAATAAGTTTTGGCTGGAAAGCCTGAATGCCAAGCCTGTGAAGTGTCGGAGCACGGTTTAAGAGAACAGGATGTCCTTTAAGAACGTTTTCGAGAATATCCCAAACAACAGGATCTTTCCTGTCAACTATTTTTTTAGCCGATTTAACAGTTTTAACGATACCGCGCTCAATCAATTTACGGATAATGAATGGCTTATAGAGTTCAGCTGCCATATCCTTTGGTAATCCACATTCATGAAGCGCGAGTTCCGGACCAACAACAATAACTGAACGGGCAGAATAGTCAACACGTTTACCCAGCAGGTTTTGACGAAACCTGCCCTGTTTCCCTTTCAGACTGTCGCTGAGTGATTTAAGAGGACGGTTAGCATCTGTTTTTACAGCATTTGCTTTCCTTGAATTATCGAACAGAGAATCGACAGCTTCCTGAAGCATACGTTTTTCGTTACGCAGGATCACTTCCGGAGCTTTGATCTCAATAAGTCTTTTCAAACGATTGTTTCTGATAATGACCCTTCTGTAAAGGTCGTTCAGGTCGCTGGTTGCAAACCGGCCGCCATCGAGAGGTACAAGAGGCCTCAGTTCCGGTGGAATTACAGGTACAACTTTGATTATCATCCACTCAGGTTTGTTAACCTGCTTTGAATCCCTGAAAGCTTCTACGACCTGAAGACGTTTAAGAGCTTCATTTTTACGTTGCTGTGAAGTTTCTGTATTAGCCCTATGACGAAGAGAATACGACATTTCGTCAAGATCTATACGGGAGAGCAGTTTATAAAGCGCTTCAGCACCCATGTCAGCAACAAACTTATCAGGGTGATTATCTTCAAGATACTGATTTTCTTTTGGAAGTGATTCTGTAATCTCGAGATATTCCTCTTCTGTAAGAAAATCGAGATATTTAACACCATCCACGGCTTTAATACCCGGGTTGATAACTACATATCTCTCATAATATATAATTGAATCGAGCTTCTTTGTTGGAAGACCAAGAAGGTACCCGATTTTATTTGGTAATGAACGGAAATACCAGATATGAGCAACAGGAACTACCAGGGAAATATGCCCCATCCTTTCACGCCTTACTTTCTTTTCTGTTACCTCAACACCACAACGGTCGCAAACGATGCCTTTATAGCGGATTCTTTTGTATTTTCCGCAATGGCACTCATAATCCTTTACCGGCCCAAATATCCTCTCGCAGAATAATCCATCGCGCTCAGGCTTATATGTACGGTAATTTATTGTTTCGGGTTTCAGTACTTCACCACTTGAACGATCAAGTATTTCTTCAGGTGAAGCCAGACCTATTGAGATTTTTGAGTAACTGGTTTTTGTTTTGTTATCTCTTCTGAATGACATATGCTGAATATTTATTATTCTAAAACTAAAAATTCAAATCCTGGCAAAATACCTGACTTAGTCAAGTATAACGCTCAGTCCGAGACCTCTCAGTTCATGAAGGAGAACATTAAGTGATTCAGGAATACCGGGTAAAGGCATTGGTTCGCCTTTTACAATTGCTTCGTATGCTTTGGCACGGCCAACAACATCATCAGATTTAATTGTAAGTATCTCCTGCAGGATATGAGCAGCCCCAAATGCTTCGAGGGCCCATACTTCCATTTCACCAAAACGCTGACCTCCAAACTGAGCTTTACCACCTAATGGTTGTTGAGTGATGAGAGAGTATGGTCCGATTGAACGGGCATGCATCTTATCATCAACCATATGACCCAGTTTAAGCATGTATATTACGCCTACGGTTGCAGGCTGATCGAATCTTTCGCCTGTGCCACCATCATAAAGGTAGGTCTTTCCGAATTTTGGAAGGCCTGCCTCTTCGGTGTATTCAGTTATCTGATTAATAGTAGCTCCATCGAAAATAGGTGTCGAGAAGGTAAGTCCGAGTTTTTGCCCGGCCCAGCCAAGAACAGTTTCGTAAATCTGCCCGAGGTTCATCCTCGAAGGAACACCCAGCGGGTTCAGAACGATATCAACCGGTGTACCATCTTCAAGGAAGGGCATATCTTCAGCTCTTACAATCCTGGCAACAATACCTTTATTTCCATGACGACCGGCCATCTTATCTCCAACTTTAACCTTACGCTTCTTGGCTATATATACTTTAGCAAGACGGACAATACCTGCAGGTAATTCATCACCTATAGTGATATTGTATTTCTTGCGTTTGGCTACTCCGTCAATTTCCTTATACTTGATTATATAATTATGGAGCAATTGCTTGATCTGGTCATTTTTCTTCTTGTCGGTAGTCCATTTATTTGGATTAGCATTCAGAAAATCAACCTCCTGTAGTTGTTTCAATGTGAACTTACTTCCCTTAGGAATTACATCGACATTCAGGTAATCTTTGACGCCCTGGGATGTTTTACCATTTACCAGAATGAAAAGTTTGTCGACAAGTCTTGCCTTAAGTTCGTCAGCACTTCTGTTGAACTCTGTTTCAATTTTGTCAAGCAGCGGTTTTTCAACTGCTTTGGCTTTTCTGTCTTTAATAGCCCTTGTGAAAAGTTTCTTATCAATTACAACACCATCAAGTGAAGGTCCGGCCTTAAGTGAAGCATCTTTAACATCACCGGCTTTATCGCCGAAGATTGCACGCAGAAGCTTTTCCTCCGGCGAAGGATCTGATTCACCTTTAGGTGTAATCTTTCCGATAAGGATATCGCCCGGTCTGATATGTGCCCCAATCCTGATAAGTCCATTCTCATCGAGGTTTTTAGTAGCTTCCTCGCTTACGTTTGGAATATCGGAAGTAAGTTCTTCAAGACCGCGTTTAGTGTCACGAACTTCAAGCTGGTATTCATCGATATGAACCGAAGTAAAATAATCTTCCTGAACAACTTTCTCAGAGATTACAATAGCGTCTTCGAAGTTGTAACCTTTCCATGGCATGAAAGCAACTTTGAGGTTTCTTCCGAGAGCAAGTTCACCGTGTTTGGTTCCATAGCCCTCTGTAAGTACCTGACCTTTAGTTACTTTTTCACCTTTTCTGACAACAGGAATAAGATTTATGCATGTATTCTGGTTCGTTTTCCTGTATTTTGGAAGTGTATATCGTTTGATATCATCATCAAAACTTACAAACTTTTCTTCGTCTGTACGAGTGTACCTTACAACAATTTCATTTGAATCTACAAATTCTACCACTCCGTCGCCTTCTGCAGCGAATAGAATACGGCTATCGCTGATCACCTTTGCCTCAAGTCCGGTACCCACTATTGGCGCTTCCGGGTTGATGAGAGGAACAGCCTGGCGCATCATGTTTGATCCCATGAGAGCCCTGTTGGCATCATCGTGTTCAAGGAATGGAATGAGAGAAGCAGCTATTGAAGCAATCTGGTTCGGGGCAACATCCATAAGGTCAACCTTTGATACTTCCTCAAACGGATAATCAGCTTCATATCTGCATTTTGCTCTCAGGTTTTCAAAATGTCCGTCTTTAAGTAAAGTGGCATTTGCCTGGGCAATCATTTTTTCTTCTTCCTCTTCAGCGCTCAACCAAACAATACCTGTCTCACTGAAATCAACCTGAGAATCCTTAACTTTAAGGTAAGGTGTTTCGATAAACCCAAGGGTATTTATTTTCGCAAAAACGCAGAGGGATGAAATAAGACCAATGTTTGGTCCTTCAGGAGTCTCAATTGGGCATAGGCGTCCATAATGTGTATAGTGAACGTCCCTTACTTCAAATCCTGCTCTCTCACGTGAAAGACCACCGGGTCCCAGCGCTGACATACGACGTTTATGAGTCATTTCAGCCAGAGGGTTTGTCTGGTCCATGAACTGCGACAACTGGTTTGTTCCGAAGAATGAATTTATTACAGATGAAAGGGTCTTTGAATTAATCAGGTCGACCGGGGTAAATACCTCATTATCCCTGACATTCATTCTTTCTCGAATAGTACGAGCCATACGGGCCAGACCAACACCAAACTGTGCAAATAATTGCTCACCCACTGTACGTACTCTTCTGTTACTGAGGTGATCGATATCATCTATATCTGTCTTGGAGTTAATAAGTTCAATCAGATAACCGATAATTTTGATAATATCTTCCCTTGTAAGTACCTTAACATTCATTTCAGTGTTAAGTCCCAGTTTTTTATTTATTCTGTAGCGTCCAACCTCACCAAGGTCATATCTCTTATCAGAGAAGAACAGTTTGTCGATCACATCGCGTGCTGTTGCCTCGTCGGGTGGTTCAGCATTGCGAAGCTGGCGGTAAATATAGATAACTGCCTCTTTTTCAGAGTTACAGGGATCTTTCTGAAGTGTGTTATATATAATTGCATAATCCGACAGAGTTGTATCATCTTTGTGCAGAAGAATTGCTTTTGCACCTGAATCAACTATCATATCGACATGTTCCGATTCGATAACAGTTTCTCTATCGAGGATTACTTCATTTCTTTCAATTGAAACAACTTCGCCGGTATCTTCGTCAACAAAATCCTCAACCCATGTCTTTAGTACCCTGGCAGCCAGTTTACGTCCAACTAGTTTCTTGATGTTTGTTTTCGATACTTTATGTTCTTCAGCGAGGTTAAAAATCTCCAGTATCTCCTTATCGCTTTCGAACCCGATAGCCCTGAGAAGTGTTGTCACCGGCAGTTTTTTCTTCCTGTCGATATATGCATACATCACATTATTGATATCAGTAGCAAATTCTATCCACGATCCTTTAAAAGGAATTATTCTTGCGGAATAGAGTTTTGTCCCGTTTGCATGCACGCTCTGGCCGAAGAACACACCCGGAGATCTGTGCAACTGTGAAACTACCACTCTTTCGGCGCCATTAATAACGAAAGTAGCACGTTCTGTCATATATGGCACTGTTCCAAGATACACATCCTGGATAACTGTATCAAAATCCTCATGTTCCGGATCTGTGCAGTATAGTTTCAGTTTTGCTTTAAGCGGAACACTGAATGTGAGTCCGCGTTCGATGCATTCTTCTATTGTATAACGGGGAGGGTCAATATAATAATCCAGAAATTCAAGTACGAAATTGTTCCTTGTGTCAGTTATCGGGAAATTTTCCGTAAAGACCTTGAATAGTCCCTCCTTTTTCCTGTTTTCGGGAGTAGTTCCTAGCTGGAAAAACTCACCGAAGGATTTCAACTGAACCTCCAGAAAATCAGGATAATCAAGCTGATTTTTTCTGGATGCGAAACTTATTCTTTCGGTATTTTTTGAGGACATTTATTAAAAGATTAAGTGAACTTATAATTTAAAGAACAAAAAGGCCTAGTCCCGAAAAATCGGGACTAAACCTATAACCTATCAAACAGGTATAACTTATTTAAGTTCAACTTCAGCTCCTGCTTCTACTAATTGACTTTTTATTGCTTCTGCTTCATCTTTGGAAATACCTTCTTTAACTGGAGAAGGAGCAGCATCAACTACTGCTTTGGCTTCTTTTAATCCAAGTCCGGTAATATCCTTTACTAATTTAACAATCTGCAATTTCTGACCACCTGCTGCTTTGAGAATAACGTCGAAAGTTGATTTCTCTTCAATAGCGGCTACATCACTACCTGCTGCCGGGCCGGCTACTGCAACTGCTGCCGCAGCTGGTTCAATGCCATACTCATCTTTAAGTATTTTAGCGAGTTCGTTTACTTCTTTTACAGACAAGTTAACCAGTTCTTCTGCAAATTTCTTAAGATCTGCCATTTTTATCTATTTTTAATTTGATTATATTTTATTATTCTTCTCTTTTTGACAGTGTTTCAAGAACACCATGAATTTTTGTTCCACCTGACTGGAGCGCTGCAATAACGTTTTTAGCTGGTGACTGCAACAGCATAATAACATCACCTATCAGTTCTTTTTTGGTTTTGACGGAGATAAGAGCTTCAAGCATATTTTCTCCCAAATAAACTGATTCCTGAACGTAAGCACCTTTAAGCACAGGTTTATCATGTTTCTTACGGAATTCCTTAATAAGTTTTGCTGGAACATTTCCGGATTGTGTAAACATGATGGACGTAGTACCTTTCAGAACCGGATATAGTTCATCAAAGTTTCCATTAGACTGCTCCAGTGCTCTTTTGAGGAGAGTATTCTTTACAACGACAAGTTTGATGTCATTTTCGAAACACTTTCTTCTCAGGTCACTGGTATCAGCGGCATTAAGCTGAGCAGTATCAGTCAGATAAAAGTGGCTGTACTCTTTTAATCTCCCAGCAAGGCTGTCTATGATAGCATTTTTTTCTTCCCGTCTCATTATTTCTATGTTCTAACTTAACTAATTAATCATCAAGACCTTTAGGATCGATCTTAACTCCAGGGCTCATTGTGCTGGAAATGAATACGCTACGAATGTAGGTTCCTTTAGCAGCTGCTGGTTTAAGTTTGTTTACAATAGAGATAAACTCTCTTGCATTGTCAACGATCTTATTTGGTTCAAATGAGACTTTTCCGATTGAGGCATGAATGATTCCGCTTTTGTCAACTTTGAAATCAATCTTACCCTGCTTCACTTCTTTAACAGCCTTTCCAATTTCCATAGTAACAGTTCCACTCTTTGGGTTCGGCATCAGTCCTCGGGGACCGAGTATTCTACCTAACTGACCGACCTT
>PLMC01000109.1 GCA_003141495.1 Bacteroidales bacterium | reverse complement strand
TGCAAAGATATAAATTGATTTATTCCCGGCAAGCAAACCAATAAAAAAAACTTAAAAATAATTTCAACTGTACCTATTTACCTTATGATATGCATGTTACTTCGACTCAATTCTTGATAGAATTAAGATTGACAATCAGCTTAAGCATTTGCTCGTGGTACATACGGTTCTCCATAAAAGTGAGGGAATAGGTAAGCTCCAGATCTACAGTATGGCTCTGTAAAAATCTGATATAGATATCTGAACGGTCAGAAGTTTTTGACCTGTATGTTGGATCGCCCCAGTAAAGCTTATTTCCAAGTACCCTATAATAATGCATCAAGTCGTCACCTTTGTAGAATGTATTGAATAATCCAAACCATTTATATTCCATTCTTGTTTCCACAAGAAACCCGTTCGATGCAATCCAGCCAGAATTTTCAGCACGGGAACGTTCCAGTCTTATCACCCACCCTGCATTTGCTTCAAGCTTTGTGAAACAGGTTTTTCCTGATAAGTCTATCCCTCCTGAGGTAAGGAAGAGAAGATTATCGTGAAGAGGTTCCTCTATCACGGGATCCATTTTACCGGCATAGTGAAACATGGCGCCAAAATGCTGCAAATAGAAAATACCTGTTTTATACTTACCACTGAAACCAATAAAGAATTCTTCGTTCACCGTTTTTGACTGACGTCCTGTCCAATCCAACCAGACATTAATATAATTTTCATCTTTCCTGTACTCGGTGAAAATACCATTTATATTTGGACGGTAATATAGGATGGAATCCTGGAAAAAGAGTCTCGGGTAATTTTCTATGGCCCGGGAACGTGGAAATGCTCCCATAATAAATCTCATTGGTCCCCTCTCTGATTCATAATAGGCAGTCGGATAAAGCTTATCTATTGCATTCGGGCTTCCATACTCATGCAGAAGATTTACACCGATATTTATCTTGTTAAGAGTATCCCATACAACTCCCAATTCTGGAGCAATCTGAACACCAGCCATTGTCTGAGGTATTTTAACGGCTGATCTTCCAAATTCAGTGTTATCAAAAAAATTGAATAAATCAACTCTCCAGTCCTTCTCCTGCGAAAACGCATCAAAACTTATTAATAAAAATGAAAGTAGTATCCAATATGATGTTTTCATAGATTAATTTTTTCAGCCTTCCTTATCTTTTATTATATTTCGAAATTATAATATCTTTTTTATCATTTTAAACACCTTCCCTTCCAGACTTAAGCCAAGATAAATTCAAATAATCTTATTGATATAGTTCCTATTAAATGAATTTCCGTATTTTCGCAATAATATGGATGAAGATTCAAATATAGTCATTATACCCACATATAAAGAGAGGGAAAATATTGAAGCAATTGTCAAATCAATTTCTTCTTTGCCTACCGTCTTTGATATTCTTATTATTGATGATAATTCACCCGACGGCACTGCAGATATTGTTAAGAATCTTCAGAAATCATTCCTGAATCTTAACCTGGTTGAGAGACCCGGGAAAATGGGACTTGGAACAGCCTACATTGTCGGGTTTAAATGGGCTCTCGAAAGAGGGTACAATTATATTTATGAGATGGACGCAGATTTTTCGCACGACCCACGCGACCTGGTGAAACTATACAAGGCCTGTTCAGAAGATGGCGCTGATCTTGCAATTGGTTCGAGATATATAAGCGGAGTGAATGTTGTTAACTGGCCTCTCTCGCGGGTTCTTATGTCGTACGTTGCATCTATCTATGTCAGAATGATTACAGGCATGAGAATTATGGATACAACAGCCGGATTCAAATGTTATAGAAAAGAAGTGCTCCAGAATATAAGACTTGACAAGGTCAAATCAATCGGATATGGTTTCCAGATTGAGATGAAGTTCAAAACATGGAAGCTGGGATATAAGATCGTTGAGGTTCCAATAATATTCACAGACAGAAAACTGGGGGCTTCAAAAATGTCTGGCGGAATCTTTAATGAGGCATTATGGGGAGTATTAAGAATGAAAATCAGAAGTATATTTGTAAAAAACCTCTGAAGATGATTATACCTCTCTATATATAGGGACGATTAATTCCCCATTCCTTGGACCCTCAAACCCCCCAAATGGGGGGCTTAGATAAAAGAAAAGTCCTCCATTTGGGGTCCCGATAGCTATCGGGATAGGGGGTAAAAAACATATTATGACCAGCATCCTTATCAAAAATGCTACGATTGTCAACGAGGGCAAAACCTTCCAGAGCGATCTTCTTATAAAAGATGAGCTAATAGCTTCAATTGGGACATCGGACCTGATGGACATTCCGAAAGGGACAAAAATAATTGATGCAACAGGTTTGTTGCTGATCCCAGGGGTAATTGACGATCAGGTGCATTTCAGGGATCCCGGACTAACTTATAAAGGTGATATTTATACTGAATCACGGGCTGCTGTGGCTGGAGGTGTAACATCATTCATGGATATGCCAAACACCAGTCCCCAGACAGTGACTATTGATCTTCTAAATAAAAAATACCTGTCTGGTTCTGAAAACTCATTTGCCAACTATTCCTTTTACCTGGGAGCCACCAACAATAACCTTGATGAAGTACTAAAAGTCGATCATTCAGCAGTGTGCGGTATAAAATTATTTATGGGATCCTCAACAGGCAATATGCTGGTTGATAATAAAACTGCATTAAAAGAGCTTTTTGCAAAAACCTCCCTGCCTATTGCGGCACATTGCGAAGATGAATCCATAATAAGAAAGAACAGCGAGATCTACCGGAAAAAATATGGGGAAAATATACCTGTAAAAATGCATCCCCAAATCAGAAGCCGGGAGGCTTGTTTCCGGTCTTCATCACGTGCTGTTAACCTTGCTAAAGAGTATAATACACGACTTCATATACTTCATCTTTCAACAGCCAATGAACTTAAACTCTTCAGTAATGATCTGGCATTAAATCAGAAAAGAATCACTGCTGAGGTTTGTATTCATCATCTCTGGTTTGATGAATCTTCATACAGTGAGCTGGGAACTCTAATTAAATGGAACCCGGCAATAAAAACCCGGTTTGACAGGGATGCTCTGATCAACGGTGTTAACAATAATCTTATTGATATTATCGCTACTGATCATGCTCCTCATACTTTAGCCGAAAAAGAAAACAGCTATTTTAAAGCGCCTTCCGGAGGTCCTCTTGTACAGCATTCTCTAGTCGCTATGCTCGAGCTCTGGCACAAAAAAATTTTCAGTATTGAAAAAATCGTCGAAAAGATGTGCCATAATCCGGCTATACTATTTAATATCAGGAACAGAGGCTTCATAAGGGAAGGATATAAGGCTGACCTGTGCCTTATCAATCCCTCCAGTCCATGGATTGTATCAAAGGAAAATATTCTGTATAAATGCGGGTGGTCCCCTTTTGAAGGCACAACTTTCAGGTCAAAAGTGGTGCAGACCATTGTTAATGGAACAATTGTTTATGACAATGGAGTTATAAACGAACAATACCGGGGTCAGAGGCTTATGTTTGATAGGTAGCGTAAATGTGATTTGGGGGTTGCTTCGTCGCTTCGCTCCTCGCAATGACAGTACAAGTTAGGTAATTTCGTTTGGAGATTGCCGTGAATATTATTATGTAGGAGGTCATTGCGAGCGAAGCGAAGCAATCTCCCGCTAAATAAAAGAATTGTCTTATAGACCTGTCTCCTTCCTTACCACAAACCTGACAGTGCTACGGGTTCGTTGTTCGATCAGAATCTCACGACCTTTAATGATTAGTTCCCGCGCTTCAGGAGTGTAATGCCTTATAGATAGCATCTCAATATTTTCGTTATAAACTGCAGAGTATTCCTCTTTAAGATCAAGAATGAGAGAATCGACTTTTGGCCTTTCATCATCTACACAGACATCTATACTTACAGCACTTGCCTCTACAAGATTCACCCTGATGCCATGCGAAATAAAGGAATGGAAAATCCTGCTTAGATTATCACCCATTACGAAAGAAAAATCTTTAGGAAGAATTGAGATGAGTATCTGATCCTCCTTTTTTATGAAAACCGGCATAATCTTTCTCAGGATTGCATCAACCTTTATAACCGTTCCTTTCTCTTCCGGGGTAAGAAAGGATCTTACGTACAACGGTATATTTTTGTTATGCAGTGGTTTAATGGTTTTCGGGTGAATTACTTTTGCTCCTGAGAAACTCATTTCAACCGCCTCCCTATAAGAAATTTCTTCGAGTTTCTGGGCTTCAGGAATCCACTTAGGATCAGCATTCAGAATACCGGGAACATCTTTCCATACTACCACACACTCAGCATCCAGGATATTTCCTAGTATAGCCGCTGTGTAATCTGAGCCTTCCCTGCCGAGAGTAGTTGTGTGACCGGTAGTTGTTCCTCCTATAAAACCCTGAGTAACATAAATCCTTCCCTTACTGAAATCAAACGTGCTCTTTATTCTTTTAGCGCTTTCACTCCATAAAACATTTGCATCCCTGTACCTGTCATCAGTCAGAAGAATTTCCCTGATATCACACCAATCTCCGTATTGAAAGTTTTTTTTCAGGTATTCAGCAACAATGGTTGTTGACCAAATTTCACCATATGACACGACCTGATCATATTCAAAATCGTATTTCCCTATAAGTGAAGACAATAGATAATCTCGAAGGAGGGCAAACGAAAAATCTATCTTCCCTTTAGCTTCAGAACCTTGCCCGAAAAGATCCGTGATTACTGATAAGTGTTCGATATAAACTTCATTTAAAAGGTCAGCATAGCCAGCTTCACCATTAAGCCTTGCTTTAAGAACTTTCTCAAGAGCATTTGTCGTTTTTCCAAAAGCAGAAACGACAATTACCAGATTATCTGACTCTTCTGTTACTATTTTCGCAAGATTTCTTATCCCTGAAGCATCTTTTACTGATGCTCCTCCGAACTTATAGACCTTCATTATTGTTATAATTTTTGCTAAAATTAGACTTTCTGCTCCAGAACACAATTTTAAGAATCATATTCTTTTTGATCAACAAATATTTTTTCAGTGAAATTTTGAACAGTTTGCCCGGTATTGACGTTTCCCCTTTGTGTTCCTTCGTGAAAGCCTTTGTGTTTCTTCGTGGTAAATACTTTTTTTAACCACAAAGGGTCACAAAGTAAATCATAAGTAACACAAAGGTTGACTATGGAAAACTATAAAATTACAACACTCAACGATTTTATTATTCTGAAGCAGAAGGATTTTCCATATGCAAAAGGTGAGCTCTCCAGCCTGTTACATCATATTGGAACTGCCGCTAAAATGGTAAATAAAAAAATTAATAAAGCCGGACTGGTAGATATAATAGGAAGCTCAGGAGAAGTGAATGTCCATGGTGAAAACCAGCAGAAACTTGATGTATATGCCGATAAAGTATTTATAGGTTCTCTCCTTTCAAGTGGAGAATGTTGTGGAGTTGCAACTGAGGAGAATGAGAATGAAATAGTCTTTTCCGATAAATTTGCCTCAAAGGGCAAATATATTGTTTGCATCGATCCGCTTGACGGTTCATCCAATATTGATTACAATGTGTCGGTCGGTACAATTTTTTCAATTTACAGGAGAATAACACAACGGGGAGAAAAAGTAAGAAATGAGGACTTTCTTCAGGCAGGATCGAAACAGGTTGCCGCAGGTTATATTATCTATGGATCTTCAACAATGCTTGTATATTCGACAGGATTTGGCGTAAATGGCTTTACCCTCGATCCGTCTATCGGCGAATTCTGCCTGTCACATCCTGATATAAAGACGCCTGAAGATGGACAAATCTACTCTGTCAATGAAGGTAACTATATCCATTTTCCTGAAGGAGTAAAAAAATACATTAAATATTGCCAGGAAATTGAGAAAGATAGCGGAAGGCCATATACATCAAGGTACATTGGTTCTCTTGTATCTGATTTCCACAGGAACCTTTTAAAGGGGGGCATTTT
>PLMC01000132.1 GCA_003141495.1 Bacteroidales bacterium | reverse complement strand
TAATTATTAAGTTATACAATTTTGCCACACTCAGTGCTCATTAAACGCTAATCATAAGTACATTCCCAAATCATAATACCTCACTAGAATTAAATAATGCCGTTTTTATTATGCCAGATAAAAAATAGAATTGTTACCTTTTTCAAATCACATGCAAACAAACGGACTATATTTTAATACCTCAAATACAGAGGAGTGTAACCATCTTTTTAATCCAAATTTTATTTGTTATTATTTGGGAGAGGATAAGAATGTACTGTTACCCTTTTATCTTAACATACACAAGATACAATCTTCGTAAGGATTGTAATGAGGAGGGGAGTAGCGGGGAAGGTGTAGAAAAGAAGACTTATTTACTATTTTCTATTTTAGTAATATTAATATTTTTGACTTTGAATAATGGCATTTGACCATTAGTTTCCGTACCTACATATATTTGTGTAGAATCACTTAGAATGTCAAATGATACAGTGATGTTCACTCCATCCATATTACCTTGTTTATAAGAATTCGGTAAGTTAATCGGATAGTAGAATGTGTCACTTGTGGATGACGGTACAGATACCAAGTATTGAGTGCACCCATAGGAACAACCAATAACCTTTATTTTGCCCTCTATTCCTTCATACATAGATGGTTTGTCTGGAGTTTTGGTACAAAGTGTTAATGACATTGCCAAAACAAGTAAAAAAATATCTTCTTCATAATTAACTGGTTTGCTTTGGTTACAATAAATATAATACAATTTGCACCATAAATCATGCCAATCGAAGTGTTAATTTATTCTTGAACAAAAGTTCATCCAAACAATTAACATTTAATGAATTTTTTACGTAAAATCTGAAAATGGTAAAAAAAGAGGCGGTACTATCGAATTGTCTCGCTGCATTTCACCCTCGTGCTTAGGGCATTGAAGGACTGCCTCTGGATCATCTGACTTGTGAGAAAAAGGCGACACTTGTGAAAGTCAATGTCTGCAATACAATCCTGATGAGTAGGAGATAGGAGTGTCGCCTTGGATTATTAAATTTCTTAATATTAACACGTTAATTGCAACAAATCAAATTTATACTATTAATTAACTTTTTACAAATATCTCTTTGCCCATCTTTATAATAGTCTGATTCTATTGCTTCAATATCATTAAAATCAAATACCATTAGATGGTTTTTACGAAGTACCAGTTCTTGTTTGTATTTTTCTGTTGATAAAGTGCTTGGGGAATTAAATTTAAATAATTCTCTTTTTCGAGATGCTTTAGAAAATCCCGAATTATTACATCATTCTGAGGATTTGAGTTGAATATGCCATTCTTAATGAGTAGTGGCATTAGTTCTTTGGCTTCAATTTCTGTTTTGATATGAGTATCAAAAAACTCTTTGACACATCTTTTTATCCTGAAAGCCATTTGTATTTCAGTGTCGGTAATCGCCATATTCAAAATAATTAAAAAACCATTGCTAACGATAAATATAACACTTTTAAATGATTCGGGACTCCACTCTGACAGTAGTGTAACGGCAACTTTTTTTGAGTCTAAGTTTTTTCTTAGCTAAATTACTTTTGGTGAATTATACTCTGACTGATTCTAGTTTAGTTTCTTTCCACATTTTTGAACTCTGCATAAAAACATCAATAACCTGAGTATAATTAAGAGACTTTCTTTCTACCAAGGCTTCTGCTATAGCAGTAATATGTAACCAATTAATTTTTAATTCCAATACTTCCTTGGTGTAGTCAAGTAAAAAAAATTGATATTTTAAACTTAACTTATCTGGAAGACCAAGAAGTGAGACATTTATCCATTTCTCAAAATCTTCATCAGCACCTATTGTTTTTGTGCCAGTATAAATCTGTTCTGCCACAAGTCCTGCAACCTTAATAAAGTCGTTTTTAAAATATTTAATAAATTCAATTGGGTTGAAGAATGAGGGAATTTCCCATTGATTGTTTATTTCAGATGGAATTCCTCTTACATATTTTGATGGTTCAATCCCATATCCATAATTTCTATTTTCTGAAACTATTGTAACATATTTAAACCCTCTATTTGTTAATAACAAAGCCAAAACATGTCCTGCTTCATGATATGCAGCATTAATTTTTTCATCATTCATAGGTTCATATATAAAAAACTGACAAAGGAACTTGATTCAAATTCTATACGTAGGTGTTTGTAGGTGTTTCACTCTATTTCATTGCCCAGTTCATCTCTAACCCATCATACAGAAAAGCAGAACAATGGTAGATCTACTAATTCGGATTAACGTTACACAATTGAAGGAATAAGTTGTATTTTTCACACATATTTAAGTGGAAACTAATGATTTAAGATGGTTGTTATTCAACAGAGTAATCTTTGAAAACAAGCTTGTTGCCTCGATGGTCAAATTATCCTGACCGTAAAACTTAAAAAAAGGCGACATGAAGTCAATGTCTGAAATGCAATCTAATTCGATCTGAAGTTGTGAGTGTCGCCTTCTTTAATATACTTCAAAAAATTCTTTTCTTTAACAAAAGCAGTTCCCCTATACATTAACGAGGAACTGAGAGAAACCTAAACTCTACTACTTTATGAAGATCATGGATAAGACACCTCCTTGATGCTTCAGCAAAAATGCCTGAAGATATGCCAGATGAAGCTAAAGAACTTATTGATTTCTTAACGTAGGTCATAGATACAACCACAAAAAACCTTCCACACTCATTAACAACAACAGATGTCATATGCTTTAAAAAGGGTTGCTCTGGAATGATTAAGACGGCATTTAGACCTGATACAGAAGAAATTCATTGGTATTGCCCAGATTGTGAAAACGATGGTCTAATTAGTGGCTGGCAGAAGACTAAATGGGATAACAGATAAAACAAAAGATTCGAATTGAAATTTTTAAAATTGCAATATGGAAAGAGATAAGGTAAAAGCACTTGTAATTGAAAAAATTGGAGAAGTTAACAGTTCTTTTTTTGAAGGTAAACTGGGAAAAATAAGCGAGGAAAACTTTTTTTATGATTTACATCTCGATAGTTTAGATGCTGTAGAACTCATTATGAAACTTGAAAATGAATTTGGAATAGGAATTCCAAATGGAGATGCAGAAGATTTAGAAAAGAAGACAATAGGAGATATAATTAATTATATATATGAAAAGGTAAAAAATCATTATTCTGACAATTCATAAATATACTTATATGTCCACAATTTTAATATATTACTCGCAACCGAATTGCTACAAGCAACAGCTTGAAAAAACTAAATCTGGAACAAGTTAAAATGAATTATAAAATTGTGTTGGGCATCTGTTTGATACTTTTTGGATTTATATACTGCCAGAAACAGAAAGAAAACACTGATAACTATAACTATAAATCAATCGGTACAATTACAGGACAGGATTTCAGAATGTGTCCAAGTCCTTGTTGTAGTGGCTGGTTCATCAAGATCGATAGTTTAACGTATGAATTTGATACTCTTCCGAACAATTCAAACATCAATTTAGAAAAAGAAACGTTCCCCTTGATGGTAAAACTTGATTGGCAGTTATCAAATATTATTGAATGCCCAAATAAAAGAATTACAATACAGAAAATAGCAAAAGAATAATCGTTCGTGAGATTATTTTAAAGAATTCATTAGAAATTATTTTGATACATTTCTTCTTAATATGTTTGTTTATAAGGTAGATATACTGAAAAGCGATGCCATGAAAGGTATTTCAGGTTTCATTTCAATATTTGCTGATGATTAATTGAAATTATATCTGGAAACCAGCAGATCAGTGAAATTTAAAGGCATAATACATGTGAAATAAAATGTCTGATTATCTTCACCGCAGTAAATAAATCCATCATCTAATCGACAATATTTAAAATGTATATAAGCCAAATGCCTCATTTCCTTGACGAACAGGAAATATTCCAAAACAAATGCCGAAGCAAGCCAGTGAATTAGCGAGTTTCTTAGCATTGGTAGTTGATACTACAACCAAAACATTGCAATCCACTCTTACCTCAACTGATATCCGCTGCTTTGAAAATGGTTGTCATGGGTTGATTAAAAGTGAGGTCTTAAATCCAAATAATGAAATTCACTGGGTCTGTTCAAAATGCCAGAATGAAGGCAGAATTAGTGAATGGCAAAAGACGAAGTGGGATAACAGGGTATTTCGCAAATAAAAACGATTCTCTACCACTTTGTCTACCACAAAGAAAAAATCCACTGTAAGTTATTAATTTACAGCGGATTAATCTTGTTATTTGTCGGGGTGAGAAGACTCGAACTTCCGGCCTCTACGTCCCGAACGTAGCACGCTACCAACTGCGCCACACCCCGATTGTTCATTCCGGCTGGCAAAAATAATAAATTTTTGTAAGGATCTATTATTCTTCTCCGATAGTTGGTCATTTAAAACCTATTTATAGTTTTAATCTATATTTTTTTAATCTTTGCCAGATAAATTACTCCAACCCAATGACTAACTATAACCGTATCTCATCTATCGATATTATGAGGGGACTAACCCTGGTCCTGATGCTGTTCGTGAATGACCTGAACATGAATGTAGCCCCGGCATGGCTCGGTTACCGCCCCGCTGATTTCGACGGAATGGGCCTCGCCGACTGGGTATTCCCCGGATTCCTTTTTATCATGGGAATGGCTATCCCATTTGCATTTTCCAGGAGATTCTCATCGGGTCAATCAACTTATGAAATAAGCCGCCATATTCTTACACGATCCCTGAGCCTGATCGCCATTGGTGTCCTGATGCTTAACAGCGGAAGAGTCAATCCCGAACTGACAGGTATAAGCAAAAACTTATGGGCAATTTTAATGTACCTTGGTGTATTCCTTTTCTGGAACGATTATCCAGATAAGGAAAATAAATTCTTTACAATAACCGGACTCAAATTTACAGGACTTGCAATCTTTGTCTTCCTGATCTTTAAATTCAAATCGGGCCAATCGGAAAATAATGGCTCACTGGTCACCTCATGGTGGGGTATACTTGGACTTATAGGCTGGGGATATCTTGTATCAGCTTTCACATATGTTCTCTGCCGCGATTCAATTCTTAAAATATCTTTATTCGCTTTGATTTTTCTTGTTATGAATATGCTTTCCGACTGGAAATTGCTCGGCTTTCTCGACCCTCTCAAACCTGTTTTCGGAACAATTATTGACGGAAATGTACCCTTTATTGTTCTCTCCGGTCTGATCGGCGGACTGATAATTAAAAAATTACCGGTTTTAAATTTCAAAAAAGTCATTCCAATCTTTATAGGACTGGGAGTACTATGTATCATTTCAGGATTTATCCTCAGAAAATGGTTTATAATCTCAAAAATTCAGGCTACTCCAAGCTGGGGAATGATATGCAACGGGATCAGCTTCCTGATATTCATATTTTTATACTGGATAATTGATGCCAGGGATAAAATAAGATGGGCATCATTTTTGCAATCTGCAAGTGAGAACTCTCTTACTACATTTATTGCATCTTATATACTTTATTGCCTGATCTGGAGCTTGGGTATTCCTTTACTTATTTATAAACAATCGCATGAGCCTCTGATCGTGGTTGCCGGTTCTATAATTTGGGCTCTGTTAATGGTTGGATTAACTTCTCTTCTGGCACGACTTAAAATTAAGCTGAAAGTTTAGTGAGTTCCCTCTTTCGCGCTCATAGAATAGGGATAAGCGCCTTCCGAGGTACCACGGTTCTTTTCAGGTTGAGGGCCCATTCTGAAAATAATTGTCCCCCCTTTCAACAGTTCGCCATGCCTGAAATAATTTTTATTTATCTTCTTGCCATTAAATTTAATATCCTGAACATAAACATTGTCCTTTGAGTTGACGGGAGCATCAATTACAAGTTTTTTCCCGTTTTCGAAGGTCAGCGTCGCTTTATTGAATAACGGAGAACCAATAACATATTCATCAGTCCCGGGGGTAACAGGATAAAAGCCCAGAGCAGAAAATACATACCAGGCAGAAGTCTGACCATTATCTTCATCACCGCAATAACCATCAGGAGTATAATTATAAAGCTTATCCATAACATCACGTGCATGGTACTGCGTTTTCCAGGGTTGTCCGGCATAATTATACAGATAGATCATATGCTGAATAGGCTGATTACCATGAGCATAATTCCCCATATTGGCGATCTGCATTTCCCGTATCTCATGAATCACAACCCCATAGTAGGAATAGTCAAAGACAGGAGGTACCGTAAAAACAGAATCAAGTTTTGCAATGAAATTTTCCTTCCCTCCCATCAGGTTTACAAGCCCTGCAACATCCTGAAATACACACCATGTATAATGCCAGCTGTTTCCTTCAGTAAATGCATCGCCCCATTTATAAGGACTGAATGGCGACTGGAAAGTACCATCAAGGTTACGGCCCCTCATCAGTTTCCTGCCATCATCGAAAACGTTTTTATAGTTCATCGCTCTTTTTGCATACAGATCAATCTCATCTTTTGGTTTATCTGTTTCCTTCGCAATCTGCCAGATACAAAAATCTGCATAGGCATACTCAAGGGAGCGGGCAGCATTCTCATTAATACCAACATTATAAGGCACATATCCGAGATTATTGTAATAATCTGCTCCGAGCCGCCCGACAGATGATACCGGTCCTGGACCCTTTGTATTTTTAATAATAGCCTTATATAGTGTTTCTATGTCATAGCCTCTTATTCCTTTATTGTATGCATCGGCAATCAAAGATGCGGAGTTGGAACCGATCATGCAATCGCGATGACCAGGACTTGCCCATTCCGGGAGCCATCCGCTCTCCCTGTACGCATTAACAAGTCCCTCCATTATCTTGCTGTCGACATCAGGATACATAAGGGTAATAAACGGGAATAGAGCCCGGAAGGTATCCCAGAATCCGTTATCGGTGTACATAAAACCCTGAAGAATTTCACCGTTATAGGGACTATAATGTACAATCTCATTCTTCTCATTAATCTCGAAGAATTGGCGGGGAAATAGTATCATCCTGTAAAGACATGAATAAAATGTTCGTTGCTGATCAGGTGTACCTCCTTGCACATCAACACGGCCAAGCTGTTTATTCCAGGCCTCCTTTCCCTCTTTTTTTAATGTCTCAAAATCTTTTACACCAGTTTCGCGGGTGAGATTCAGTAAAGCCTGATCCTGACTTATAAAAGAGGAAGCAACCCGGACATTAATCTTCTCCCCCTTTTTAGTTTTAAATCCGAGAACAGCACCTGCATGATCACCTTTTTCCTCAAGCTTATTGATATTTATTGTATCTCCATGCCAGGTATAAGATGATGCAAAATCATGATCAAAAACCGCCACAAAGTAATTATGAAAGTTTGCAGGTACTCCTCCATGATTGTTGCGGCAATAGCCGATGACTTTACGTTCAGCAGGAATTATTTTCACCATTGAACCTTTATTAAAGCCATCCAATAAAATATATGAGGAATCATTTTCAGGAAAAGTAAAACGGAACATAGCTGCTCTCTCAGTGGGCGTAACCTCTGCAGTGACATCATAATCAGCCAGATAAACACTATAATAATAAGGCTTTGCCACCTCTGCTTTATGAGAAAACCATGAAGCTCTTTCATTTTCACCGATTCGTATTTTGCCTGTCATTGCCATTAAAGAAAAAGCAGCATATTCGTTGATCCAGGGACTTGGCTGATGAGTCTGCTTGATTCCCATTATCTTATTATCGTTATAAGTATAACTCCATCCATTTCCCATGTTTCGGGTCTGAGGTGTCCAGAAGTTCATTCCCCATGGTAAAGCTATTGCAGGATAGGTATTCCCATTCGACAATTTATATTCCGAATCTGTACCCATTAGCGGGTTAACCAGATCGGCCGGGTCTTTCTCTGATGTCTTACTATTTTGCTGAATAAAGAAAGCTATAATTACCAGTGCCAGTGCAGTCAATCCTGCAATAAATCTTCTCTTCGATGTTCCGGATGTGAATTTTCCAAAACGTCTGTCTGAATGATCTTCAAAATTCATATTGAATATATTTAATATAAAAGCTCATTTTTTTTGCCGATTTGTCCATCGTAGATTGAAAGATAGTCCTTTGTGTTACTTAGTGCTTTCCTTTGTGATCCTTTGTGTTTAAATGATTTATGCTTTACCACAAAGAGACACAAAGGATTGCACAAAGGTTCTCAAAGGGGAAATAGCAAATATTTCATTTATACATTTCATTTCGATTCACCTGCCAATACTTGCTTTTCAATTTTCTGAAAGACAATCTCTGGTATCAGCCAGTTCATGCATGCAAAATCCCCCCTTTTGCATTCTCCTTTTCCATAAATAGTGCATGGACGGCAAGTCAGCTCGTCAACCGGGATACGGATCGAAAAGCTATCAGGTTGCATCCATGCCGCAAAACCACCTAACGGATCAGTGCCGCCCCAAATAGATATGACTTTAGTCCCTATCAGGGTTGCCATATGCATATTTGAAGAGTCCATAGCAATCATCAGGTCGAGCCTGCTCATAAAAACCAGTTCCTCATCAAGACTAAGCNNGTCTTCATCACCACCAAAGAACCAGAATCTGCATTTATGTTTTTCTGAAATCAGGGCCAGTAGCCGAATCATATAATCTTCAGGCCACACTTTCAGTTTATGTTTTGCATAGGGTGCCACTCCAATATTCAATCCACCTTGCATTTCATTATTGAATTCTTCTATTAATGATATTTCAGGAGATGGAACAATCCATTTATCTTTTGACGGAATTACAGGAAAACCTGCTTTTACAAAAACATCACAATACCTCTCCACCGAGTGCTTCAGCCTGATTTTTTTCTTTCCTGTAATCATTGACCTCTTCTCGCTTCTCCCTTTATCTATTACGGCTACGGGAATACCGGTAAGTCTGAACAAGACTCGTAAAATCTTAGATCTTAAAACATCATGCAGATCAATTACATAATCAATTTCAAACTGCCTGTTAATGTCTTTAAACAATCGAATCAATCCCATGAACCCTTTATGCCTTTTTTTTAGATCCGGAAAAAAAAGATCGAGTCCTTTGATTGAAGAAAAAAATGGTTTGAATGCAGGTCGTGTGAGAAGCAACAGTTCAATATCAGGATATTGCTCCCTCATCCCTTTTAAAACAGGAGTTGTGAGAGCTACATCGCCCATAGCTGAAGTTCTTATAACAAGGAGACGCATTTCAGTATTTTTCGTAGGATTTTTCCTCCATAAGTCCTGAAGAGGTCTTATAATTAATTTCCCTTTTGAGTTCAGATCTCTTGTCATTTTTAATATAGACAGCCCTTGCTGTAGTGACAAAGTCATTCCCAAAATCTTTTTTTCTTTCAAGGTCGCGTATATGATCTTCGATATCCCACAATTCGCAATTTACATCATACAGCGACTTATATAAAGGATCAGAGGTGCCAATGATTGAGGATGAAGCTTCAATAAGTTCATCGTACTCTTTCTGAAGATTTGCCTGCTTAGCCTTGTCTTTGATCCTTTCAAGCTTTAACTGGATAATTGTAAGCTTATCAATTATCTCACCGTTTGATACTTCGATTTTCATATTGAGATTTATATGAGTTCAAAATTAGCATCTTTCTTCCTCTACTTTTATTTTTTTACTTTTATCTTTTGTCTTTTAACCACGGATTACACGGATTTAATTTTTTTCTTCTCCCATAACCTTTACCCCCCAACCCACCAAATGGGGGGCTTTAACTTTCATTTCTTTTTCCCCAAAATGGGGGGCGAGGGGAGGTATCAGTATGGATCCACATCAACAGCAATTTTAAGTGAAGAAGCTCCCTTTTCTTTTTCGAGCCTGTCAATTGCCTCAATAATAAGTTGTTTGGCCTTTGCCGGAGGTTTTTCTCTTTCAATTTTTATGAGTATGGTCTTTATATACCACAACTGAACTTGCGAAATAACCGGTGATTCAGGTCCCAACACTCTTTTACCAAATATTTCTTTGAGATCTCGTCCGAGAATATCCGAGTAATAATTTAACTGTGTCCGGTCCTTGTGCTTTATGCTTATTTTCACCATGCGACAGAAAGGAGGATAGTTGAAAGTCATTCTTTCCTCAGACTGCATTCTGAACATGCCACGATAATCATGACGAAGCACAAGTCTAATTATTTTATTTGCAGGGTCTGATGTCTGGATCACTACTTTGCCCTGCTTCTGTCTTCTGCCTGCTCTTCCGCTTACCTGTTCCATGAGCTGGAAGCTTCTTTCATGTGCTCTGAAATCAGGATAGTTTAAAAGGTTGTCGGCATTTAGTATGCCCACAACAGTAAGATTTTCAAAATCAAGGCCTTTTGAAATCATTTGAGTTCCTATGAGGATATCGATCCGTCGTTCTTCAAAAGCCCTTATTAATTTGTTGAATGAATTCTTATTCCTGGTAGTATCCTGATCCATCCTTGCAACTCTGGCTGACGGAAAGATTATTTTTATATCATCTTCAATTTTTTCAGTCCCGAATCCTCGTGTCACCATACCTGTAGAATGGCAGTTGTCGCATTTTGATGGCATACCGGTTGTATATCCACAGTAATGGCAAACCAGCTTCCCTATTCCCTTGTGATATGTCAGGTTTACTGCACACTGAATACATTTAGGTATCCATCCGCATTCCGGACATTCAATATAAGGAGAGAAGCCACGCCTGTTCTGGAAAAGAATTATCTGTTCTTCCTTGCCAAGAGCAATATCCATTGCCTGAAGCAATTCAGGAGTAAAATGGGAAACCATAAGTTTCTTCCTATATGCCTCCCGTGTATTTGCAAGAACGATCGAAGGCAGTTTAATGAGACCAAATCTCTCCATTAATTCTGTCAATCCGTACTTTCCATTTAAAGTGTTGTTATAACTTTCCACCGATGGAGAGGCAGAGCCCAGTATTGTTTTTGCATTATGCATAGCAGCCAGCATAATTGCTGAATCACGGGCATGGTATCGAGGGGCAGGATCGTGCTGTTTATACGAGCCGTCATGTTCTTCATCCACAATGATCAATCCGAGGTTGGAGAAGGGGAGAAAAAGTGAAGATCTCACACCGAGAATCAACCTGTAGTTTTTTAAAGGATCATTTTCTGCAACTCTCTTCCATATTTCTACCTTTTCGG
Source organism: Bacteroidales bacterium (assembly GCA_003141495.1). GTDB lineage: Bacteria > Bacteroidota > Bacteroidia > Bacteroidales > VadinHA17 > LD21. Next base: position 24,662 of record PLMC01000132.1, on the reverse strand, counting down.
GATCGCTGAATCTTGAGTGGTATACTCCCGTAACAGCTCCGAAATGTCTTTTAAGTCTCAGGATGATCTGCGTTGTCAGAGCTATTTCGGGAAGCATGTAAAGAACCTGTTTACCCTTTTTCAGTTGTTCGTCAATAAGGTGAATATATATTTCCGTCTTCCCACTCGAAGTCACGCCATGCAACAACACAATATCTTTTTCACGAAATTGGGATTTGATTGATTCAAATGCCACTGACTGAGCTTTACTGAGTTGCTTAACTGGTTCCTTAAAACTGTCTGTTTCAGCTATTCTGGAGACCGTTTGAGATACTGACATAAGTATACCCTTATCTATCAATACATCCAATATACCTGCGGAAGTATGTGATTCGGATAAAAGTATTGACTTACTTATAGGTAAAATCTCTGTCCCTGTTGAATAACCCACAAGTCTTAAATATGCTAAAAGAATTTCCTGTTGTCTGGGCGCTTTTTTGAGTTTATCGAGAATCTCATTTAATTCATCTTCAGAATATTTTCGGGGAAACTCTATAAATGTTTCAAGTCGGGGTTTAAAATTATTCAAACTCAATTCGCTTGGCAAAGCAGCTTTCATTACCTCCCCTTCGCTGCATAAATAATATTCTGACATCCATAGCCATAATTTTAGCTGTGACTCATTTATCAGAGAAGTTCCATCCAGCACTTTTATTACAGGTCTGATGTTTTTTATATCAGGCGATTCGTTATGAACTCTGCAAACAATTCCTGAATAAAGCTTGTGACTACCAAACTGAACTGTTACCATCACTCCGGGTCTGACATTGTCTGCAATATTATCGGGGATCCTGTAGGTGAATCTTCCCCTTACTGCCAGAGGCAATATAATATCAGCAAATAGATTGTTTATCATCAGTTAAATATGAATGCAAAGTAAGATAAAATTTATTCTTGCAACCAGGAACAATTTTAACCACTAAGGTCTCAAAGGTTTTTCACAAAGACCACAAAGGATTCCAACTTTGTGTACTTTGTGCCTTCTTTGTGTTCTCTGCGGTTTAAGAGGTTACGAAATCTTGATCAATTTGATTTTACAAAACTCGACATGACAGTCAACAGATGTTCACGTCTTATCGGTTTTATGAGGCAGGCATCGCATCCAGCTTCCAGAATAATATCTTTATCATCTTCAAAGATGAATGCAGTCTGAGCAATAATCGGGAGGTTTTTACGGATTTTCCTTATCTCCCTGGTTGTTTCGATGCCATTCATCTCGGGCATCTGCATATCGAGAAGGACAACATCAATATCAGGAGTTGCTTTTATTATTTCAATGGCTTCGAAACCTGATCTGGCAGTGATAATGGAAACTCCCGTATCAGTCAGAACACGGTTCAGGTAGATCAGTACATCCTTATTGTCGTCGACGAGAAGACATTTTCTAGAACTCCAGTCAATAGGTTTCATAATACTTTCGTTGATCACTGTAGCCACTTTAGTCTTTGGGCTTCCTGCCGGCCGGTAAGGAATTGAAAAACTGAATTCAGACCCGACTCCTTTTTCAGACTCAACAACGATCTTTCCTCCCATTCTTTCTATCACCTCTTTTGCAAGCGTTAGTCCTATTCCAAGTCCTTCAAAAGGACGATGATGACCGTCAAATTCCTGACGAAATTCTTCAAAAATACGCCCAAGGTTTTCTTTGTTTATCCCGATGCCCGTATCTCTGATTTTGAAAACAATATTCTGATTTTCCAATAAATATGAGAATTCAACGGATCCTTCAAGAGTAAATTTCACAGCATTATCCATGAGGTGATTTAATACCCTTTTAAGCCAGATCCTGTCTGTGAATATAAGATCACCCACATCTTCAAAATGATTTTTAACATTGAGGATAATAGGCTTTTCGTTTCGTCGGATGATCTGGCGGGCCTCTTCAATTATCTCATTGACAATAGCACTGAGAGAAGCCTCTTCATAAGTAATTTCAATCTGGGAACTTTCAAGCCTCGACAGGTCAATAATATCACCAATTATCTGAAGCAGTTTTTCACTGTTGTGGTTAATATGTTCAATGTATTCCTCTTTAACCTCGTTTGTCAGATTATTGTTCAGAAGCAGGTTTGAAAATCCTACAACACTATTCAGGGGAGTACGTATCTCATGTGAAATGTTTGCAAGGAAGTTAGATTTCAGTCTGTTGCTTGCTTCGGCTCCAATATTCGCTTTAATAAGATCTTCATGAACCTGTTTCAATCTTGTAATATCGCGTGATATTGTAAGCGCTCCCAGAACCTCTCCGGAGTCGCTTCGGACCGTAACAGATCTGGTCGACAGGTTAACATAATGCCCCGCTTTATGCCTTAATCTTAATTCAGTCTCGAAGAATCCGTTATTTACCAGGGACTGCTCTCTTCTTAACTGGTAATCATGGTCTTCGGGGTGGATCAGATCAGGCGGATTTAAAGAATTATAAGAATCCCTGTCATAGCCAATCATTGTATAAAAAGCAGAATTAGCATATTTTAAATTCCAGTCCCTGTCATAAAAAGAGATACTATCATTTGCAGATTGGACCAGCATCTCATAGAATTTGTCAGACTCAAAATGTTTTTTAGTGATCAGTTCTTTCTGTATTGCCAGTTCCTGGTTTGATTTCTGAAGGTCGGTATTGATGTCTGAAATCTGCTTGTTGCGTTTCAGTAACTCACCATTAACTCTTTTAAGTTGAACCGAGAAAAAAACTATAATGGCGCAAATAACTACCAGCATAGCCAATACTGTAAGGATCAAATGACTTAATGGCTGTGATAAAATCACTCCTAACCCACATACCCAGCTATTGCTTATCATAATTTGTTGCACAATGAATTTTTAGTATGAAGCCCCATTTTATTCCAGCGGCTAAATAAATGAATTTTGCTCATTTAAAACATGATATAACACAAATATAAATATTCATTATGTCACTTCAATCTGAATATGTATAAAAAATGCTAAATTGCGGCCTGGTATATAATATTTTCCCTTGCTGATTATAGAGTTTAGATTCTGTATTTCAAGGTTTATAAAAACTAACCTGTAAGAATTTAAATTGATAATCAAAGAATAAAAATTTAGCGGTGATGGAAAGAAATGAAAGCCAATATTCGGGAGGCAGGAGATATAAAAACAATGATATCACAGTTTATTGGAAACCATCTGCCTGCATACATGCTTCATACTGCTACAGGGAACTTCTTGAAGTTTTTGATCCGAGCAGGAGACCGTGGGTCGATATGAACGGTTCCACTACTGATAAGATTATTGAGGTTGTAAATTTATGTCCGACTGAGGCTCTTGCATGGAAATGGAACGACGAAGAAAAAAACGACTCGGTAGGCAGTGATCAGCTTAACCATATTAAGTTCAGGAGACCTGAACTGATGAATTCTGATGACCCCGATTCAAAAGAACAGCCTGTTTTGGTGAAAATTATTGCTGACGGGCCCATAGTACTTAAGGGCAATTTTACTTTGTCATATAATGGTACTAAAAAAGAGATTCATGACAGTATGATCTCAATATGCCGGTGTGGAGTCAGCGATCATATGCCTTTCTGCGACGGACAACACAGAAAAGCCGGTTTTATTGGTTAATATTTCAGGTATGGAAGAGAATAAGGAAAATAAATCTCGGGCAATAATCGAAGTTATAGATTTCGGACCGTTGAAAGTTACCGGGAATTTTCTGCTTAAAGATTTACAGCGGGATAAGGAAGATTCTCCAGGTGAGGTCCGGCTCTGCAGATGCGGCAAATCAGAGAACAAACCTTATTGCGACGAATCGCATAAAAAATAAAAATTGAAATTTGATCAGATATTCTCTTAAATGAATTATTTCCTGATCCTCTGTTTTCCATTGTAATGATTTTAAATGAGAAAGCTACGTGCTTAATGAGATACAACATGAAAACAATTCTGTATTTTCTCATAAGTTGCCCAGCACTTATTTTCATCTCTCAGTTGCCAGATGACTTCAGCAAGAGCCTCTTTTAAGAATTTTTTATCGCAATTCGTCAAAACCCATTTCCGGGCAATAAACTTTTTATAACTTATATCGAAAGCGTTGCCATAAAGATGAGGACTGTTTACCGACGCATTACCATTGAACCTTCTGAGACTCTTAATATTATCAGACTTCCTGGTCATTGATGTTATATAAAATTTGACTCCGTTCAATCCTTTCTGGGAAGATTTTTCCCTGAATCTCCTTGCAATCTCATCCAGAAGTATTTTACTGTCGATGGTTACACAGGGATAACTGAAATTCATCTTTTCAACTATATAGCTGTTTCCACTTGTAACTTTTACCAGTTTCCCTTCCGAAATTCTTAGCTTGAGTTCCGTTTCATCCTTACAGACACTTATTCCTTTCATTTTTGCAGCAGCTGAATAGTCAACAATTCTGTCATTCAGTTTTCTGCTGAAATCCTTCTGTTTATAATCTAAGCACCTGGTACTGAAATAAGCTGACAAAGGTTTTTTCCTGTCCCTTTTAATAAAAAAAAAGATCGAAATAAGGATGAAAATAACAACTGAAGATATTTTCAATAATAAAACGAGACGCGACTTATTAAAATTCATTACCAGGACTCTTTCAACTATTTGCTTTTGTTTAAAATCTTTGTAACCAGTTCAGCTGCTTCCCTGAAGGAAATAGCCGAAAACACTTCAAGCCCTGAATTATCAATTATCTTTTTAGCTTCTTCTGCATTTGTTCCCTGCAGCCTTACTATTACAGGAACTCTTATTGTCCCGATTGTTTTATAAGCCTCAACAACACCATTTGCCACTCTGTCGCATCGTACAATTCCACCGAAAATATTAATCAGTATTGCTTTCACCGCAGGGTCTTTCAGTATAATACGGAATCCTGCTTCAACAGTCTTGGGACTGGCGCCGCCTCCAACGTCCAGAAAATTTGCCGGCGATCCGCCCGAAAGCTTAATAATATCCATTGTTGCCATTGCCAGTCCTGCTCCATTGACCATACAGCCTACATTGCCATCGAGTTTTACGAAATTCAGATTATATTTTCCTGCCTCAACGTCAATCGGATCTTCTTCATTTAAATCTCTCATTGCCAAAAGTTCCTTATGACGGAATAATGCGTTATCATCAAGAACCAGTTTGCAGTCGACTGCTAAAATTCTGTTATCACTTGTCTTTAATACCGGGTTTATTTCAAGTAATTGAGCATCGCAACCAATGAAAGTTTCATAAATCCCGGAAAGAAACTTCTGCATGTTTTTAAAAGAGGTTCCTGACAATCCCAGCTTAAAAGCAATATTACGTGTCTGGAATGGCTGGAGTCCTATTCCGGGGTCAATTTCCTCCGTGAAGATCAGATCAGGTGATTTTTCGGCGACTTCTTCAATAGACATGCCGCCTTCAGGAGAGTAAACAACAATGTATCTTCCTTTATCTCTGTTTAGAAGAAGACTTATATAAAATTCTTCTGTTTCAGATTCCCCGCTATAATAAACGTCCTGCGCTATAAGTACTTTGTTCACTTTTTTCCCTTCAGGGCCTGTCTGAGGAGTGACCAGTTGCATTCCCAGCATCTTGCTTGTAATCNNGCAATGGTAACTGCCTGTTCAGGAGTTTCTGCAACAAAGCCTTCCTGAATATCAACATTGTAAGCTTTCAGTAAAGACTTACCCTGAAATTCATGAACATTCATTTTACGAAAGTTAAAATTTAATACTGACTCTTTTCCCGGAATTCTATGATCACAAAATAACAACAATTAAGAGATTAATTAGTTATTTTCGCGTAAAAAAGAATGCGTAAACTTCTCAACCTGGAACTTAACAGGAAGACACTTGAACAATTCAGAAATACTAAAAAAGCCCCTTTTATCATAGTCCTCGATAATGTAAGGAGTCAAAGCAATGTCGGTTCAATATTCAGGACTGCGGATGCATTCCTTACAGAAGCCATATACTTGTGTGGAATAACATCCACTCCCCCTCACAGGGAGATACAGAAAACTGCCCTGGGAGCCACAGCATCAGTGTCGTGGAAATATTTTTCTAAAACTTCAGATGCAATAAATGAGCTTAAGGAAAAAGAATACAAAATTATTGCTGTTGAGCAAGCTGAGGGATCAATAGCTTTACAGGATTTACATTTTGAAAATGGCAGGAAATATGCTCTTGTTTTTGGTCATGAAGTAAATGGGGTGGATCAGGAAATTGTAAACAGTTGCGATCTTTGTGTTGAGATACCCCAGTTTGGAACAAAACACTCATTCAATATTGCTATAAGTGTAGGGATTGTGTTGTGGGAACTTGGGAGAAACCTCATCCCCCTTCCCCCTTCTCCCAGGAGAGAAGGGGGTAATCAGCAATAGTTTAAATTAATAAGCCCTCCCTCCTGTGGGAGGGGTTTGGGGAGAGGTAATAAAAGAAAAGTGTGGGTTTTGGATATAAAAAAAGGCCGCTCTGAGCGAATCGAAGAGCAGCCTTTCTTAATATAAAATAATTCTTATTGAACTGTAGATTTAAAAGTATCATCAGTGAAGAACTTGGCAAATTCAATGTCTGTCTTTGCATAAGCTTTCCAGTCGGCTTTAAATCCGATTGCTTCACGAAGGTTGGTAAGCATATAATTCTTGTCATCAAGTTTAGCTCCGATAACAGCTTTCAGATATGATGGTTTTCCGCATTTGCAGAGTTCTTTCATACTGTCAAGAGTAGATTTTGCTTTGGCAACATCACCTTTCAGATAAAGTGCAAGAGCAAGATTGAAGCTGGGTTCAGTTCCAAAATCATTAACTGCTTTGTCATATTCACCTTTAGTGATTGCAATAACGCCAAGACCATATTTTGATTCAGGTGTTGCAGCTGTCATGGAATTGAAATATTCTTCAGCTTTAGCAACATCACCTTTAACAAGTGATCCAAAACCAAGGTTATTCTTTATCACGTCGTTATTCTCTATAGCTTTTGCCTTTTCAAATGAAGCAATTGCTTCGTCGGTTTTGCCTAAAACCATGAAGATGCAACCTATGTTATTCTGTGCACGGAAATCTTTCGGATTATTTTCTGCTGCTGCCTGATAAAATTTCAGTTGTTCGTTATTGTCTTTTGTAAGGCTACCGGCACGCAGCATCTCTTCCTCATTTAATTTCGCAGGATCTGCTTTCATCTGCGCAAGGATCTGTTCATCAGAGTGGCCAACGATATCAACATTAACGGACATCTTTGACCTTCTCAATTGAGGAAGAATATCTGTTTTAAGTTTTTCAAAAGCAGAAGACATATTCTTAATCTCTTTATTACGAACTTCCGGATCAGAATACATTGAAAGAACACGAAGGATAAGATCTTTATCCTGAATGGTTGATTTTTCCACTTCTGATTTAAAACCGTCCCAGTCTTCAGCAGTTGTTTTTTCATTGAAAAAACCTTCGGTCTTAGCAAATGGAATTTTATTAAATTCTTTCTTTATGAATTTGTCAGCAGTTTTACCTCTCTTTTCTGACAGAGGAGCATTAATTTTCATGCTACCATCAGGTGATGCATATGAACTAACATCGGCAGATTTTAACTTACGGCTTGAGTCAGCGCTTACTGATTTTATATATTCTTTAAGCAGCGCAATATCTTCAGCTTTGAGTTCTTTACTATTAATATCTGCCTGATTTATCTGATAGTGAATATCGGCCAATTTACTTTCAGAATTGATTCTTACATAATTATCTTTACTCATTATTGGTCTGCCATCTTTATCAACCAGTGTTGAAGTTGCAATAACGCCGTCGGCAATTTTAACCGGATCAAAATCAAGAGTTTTTTTACCTCTTACAGCTTTAATTCTTAATACAAGTTCCGACATTTTCATCGCATCCTTGTAAGGAATTGTACCGGTATATGTAAAATCACCACCAGTTGTGGTAATTACTTTATTATTAGCCTGAACACTTTCTCCCTGAAGAACCTGAACTTTATCAAAAGTAGTTTCACCACCGGTATAAGTTAGAACAGGAGTAGCTGTAACAGTTGTCTTCTTGTCAAAGTACTTGGTAGGGAAGGTACCCTTAATTGTAACATTAACTACACCAGCATGTGTTTCAAGAACTTTTGGGGTAACCTCATACTTAACTAAGTTGGAGTTTTTCTTCATCTTATTCAAACCGCTGCAACCTGTCATAACAGCTGCGGCAAGGACAAGGATAAAATAGCTTCTAAATTTTTTCATAGTTTAAAATTGTTATTTGTTTATGATACCTTGTTTTACAGTTTTTAATTAACTATTAACTAAAAAGCTTAACTTAAGCGCAAATTTACAATAAAATAGTCACATTTTAAGCAAATTAAACAAAATAATATTACTATACGCAATGATTAAGAATATTTTCATAATTTGAAGCTGCACAAGCTATTATGGCAAATAATATAAAATTCACCCATCATTTTGGTTGTTCGCATTACAATTAAGTCCCTCTTTATGTTTTTGAACCTGTTTTGTAAAAATTAACAGTTTTATCGGAAATTGTCAGTATTATTTCACCTGACATTTCCCATACCTGTTACATATAATGTCTGAACAAAGGTGATCACTTTACAAATTTTAAGTGTTACATAATTTTTTAAATATGTTACACCATTCACATATCGGAAATCAACATAACCAGATAATTTCCTGTATTATTTATTGAGGTAAGATTCATAAAATATAATTAAAGAATAACCTTATTTAATCCAACAGGGTAATCATCAAAAAAAATCGTGTCTATCACTTTTGAATAATGACTTTCATTTGAAACAAAATCTATATCATTAACATCTAAAACAAGATATTTGTTTTCAGGGTTTTGCTTAAAAAAAGAAAAGTAGCTATTCTGTATCTTCATGAGGTATTCTCTGGTTATAGATTTCTCATAATTACGTCCTCTTCTTTCAATATTCTCGAGAAGTCTGTCAGTATTGAGATGAAGGTAGACATAGATATCAGGTTTGGGAAGAGAACCGTAGATAATATAGAAAATCTGCCGGTAAAGGTTATACTCATCACCGGTGAGTGTTGAAGATGCAAATACCAGCGATTTCATAAAGTAATAATCAGCAACAGAAAAAGACTTGAAGAGATCCTGTGGAACAAGTTCTTCTTTAAGCTGTTTATACCTGCTTGCAAGAAATGAGAGTTCGAGAGGGAAAGAATATTTTTCAGGGTCATTATAGAATTTTGGCAGGAAAGGATTGTCGGCAAAATGTTCAAGGATCAGATTAGCGTTGAACTGATCTGCTATTCTTTCGGCCAGGGTCGTTTTTCCTGCACCGATATTCCCTTCTATAACCACATAGTTGTATTTAATCTTCATCCCGGAATAATGTTGTTATTTCAATCAATCAAATTTATAAATTGGAAGTGAAACAGCAATAAAAAATCCCGCAATTGCGGGATCTTATTATTTATTCTGATTTTCTTCAGGATTTTTTTTCTCATTCTCCTGCCGCGGGGGACGTGGAAGAAGTTCTTTTCTGGATAACTTGATTTTCCCGGTTTTAGGATCTATGTCAATTATCTTGACTTCAATCTCCTGCCCTTCTTTCAATACATCCTCTACTTTATTGACCTTTTTCCATTCAAGTTCTGATATATGAACAAGTCCGTCTTTATTTGGGAGGATTTCCACAAATGCCCCGAACTGAACTATTGTTTTAACTTTCCCTTTATAAACCTGTCCGATTTCAGGAACAGTAACAATTTTTTTCACCCAGTCGAGTGCAGCATTTATAACTTCAGCATTCTCACCAAAAATATTGACATCTCCATGACCATCAATCTCTTCGACAATTATGGTAGCGCCAGTAACACGCTGTATCTCCTGAATTACTTTTCCACCAGGGCCAATCAGAGCTCCAATCAGTTCCTTGGGAATAGTAAGCATTTCAATCCTTGGAGCATGAGGTTTAAGTTCCGGACGCGGTTCTGAAATAGTCTGGCTCATTATATCCAGAATATGTAACCTGCCGGCTTTGGCCTGATTTAGAGCTTTTGTGAGTATTTCAAAAGAGAGTCCGTCAACTTTTATATCCATCTGTGTTGCTGTGATCCCATCGCGTGTTCCGGTCACTTTAAAGTCCATATCCCCAAGATGATCTTCATCACCAAGGATATCTGAAAGAATAGCATATTTCCTGGTCTCCTTGTCTGAAATAAGACCCATCGCTATCCCTGACACCGGTTTCTTCAGTTTAATACCAGCATCCATAAGAGCTAATGTTCCGGCACAGACAGTTGCCATTGAAGATGATCCGTTAGATTCAAGGATATCTGATACAACCCTTATAGCATAAGGATTCTCATCGTCAGCAGGCATCATGTTTTTAAGAGCACGGTGAGCAAGGTTTCCATGTCCGATTTCCCTTCTGCCAACTCCACGGTAAGCCTTAGCTTCACCTGTTGCAAAAGGAGGAAAATTATAATGAAGTGTGAATTTCTCAGTTCCTTTATTAAGTACATCATCTATGATCTTCTCATCAAGTTTGGTACCTAATGTAACGGTAGTGAGAGATTGTGTTTCTCCTCTTGTAAAGAGAGCTGATCCATGAGTTGCAGGAAGAGTGTCTATTTCACATACAATCTGTCTGATCTCATCCAGTTTTCTGCCGTCAAGACGTATATCATTATCGAGGACAAGTCTTCTGGAAGCTTCCTTTAATACATCGTGGTAGTATCTTTTTACCAGTGTTTCACTTACCTGATTTTCTTCAGTATACTGACTGAGGAATTCCTTTTCTATAGCTTCGAAAGTATCAATCCTTTTATGTTTATCAGCAGTGCATGATTTAGCTGCCTCATAACATTTCTTATAAGTTTCATTCCATACTTTTTTCCTGAGATCCTCATCATTAGTTTCATGGGAGTATGTACGCTTAACTGTTGACCCAACCTCTTCTGCAAATTCCATCACTGCTTTGCAATGAACCTTTATTGCATCGTGAGCGATTTTAAGGGCTTCGAGCATCTCCTCTTCAGAGACTTCCTTCATTTCACCCTCAACCATCATTATATTATCGTATGTTGCTCCAACCATAAGGTCAATATCGGCCTCTTCCAACTGGGAAGCTGTAGGGTTAACAATAAATTTCTTATTAATTCTGGCAACCCTTACCTCTGAGATTGGACCGTTGAAAGGGATATCTGAAATTGCAAGAGCAGCAGATGCGGCTAGACCTGCGAGGGCATCAGGGATTATATCCATGTCGGCTGAAACCAGGTTTATAGTTACAAATGTTTCTGCGTGATAATCATCAGGGAAAAGTGGTCTGAGTACTCTGTCAACGATTCTTGATACCAGAATTTCATAATCAGATGCTCTGGCTTCTCTCTTCATGAATCCACCAGGGAAACGTCCCGATGAAGCATATTTTTCTTTATATTCAACCGATAGAGGCATGAAGTCTGTATCTTCCTTTGCTTCCTGTGCTGACACTACAGTAGCCAGCAGCATTGTCTTCCCCATTTTTAACAAAACAGAACCATCAGCCTGTCTGGCCATTCTGCCGGTTTCTAGGGTTATTATCCTCCCGTCACCAAGATCGATAATCTTCTCTTTTATTTTGAACATTGTACTAATAATTTATGATGATTGAAATTACAAATAATCTAAATAGTATGAAAAAAGGCAATTTTGAATTGCCTCTTTTTCTCTATTTACGTAATTTCAACGCTTTTATGATTTCGCGATACCGCCCGATATCTTTAATTTTAAGGTAATCTAACAACCTTCTTCTTTTCCCAACAAGTTTGATAAGCGCCTGTTGGGTACTGAAATCTTTTTTGTTCTTCTTAAGATGTTCTGTAAGATGATTGATCCTGTATGAGAACAGCGCTATCTGGCCTTCTGCAGTACCGGTATCGATTTCAGATGTTCCAAAGGTTTTGAAAAACTCCTGCTTTTTTTCTGTGGTTAAATACATATCTCTAATTAAAATATTACTACTCAATATATAGATCGAGTCTCCAATTTTGGAACGCAAAAATAAGGCTTTTTTATGTAAATAATCAAACAATTTACTTTTTTTTTGTGAAGTTCTTGAAATAAATATTTTTTTCGGAACGAATAAGTTCAAAAAATTATTGTTTCACCATCAATATAAAGACGCAGAACCGAGAGTGAACGTTGCGTAGAAGAGTGTTATCATTCAAATATTTGTCAAAGGAAACAAACCGTTCGTCAAAAACTACGGTTCCAAAAGCAGCTCCTCGCGGTTTTTAAGTCTTTTCCCCTGGCTTATGATCTTATTGCCAATGCGACAATCGAGACATTTTCTTCTTTTGCAATATTCATTTCTGAGCTGAATCAGCGCCTGAGAATAAAATGCCGACTCTGCTATAATTCCAGCCGATTTCCATTCTGAAGTAATTACATTCTCCTCCGGATCGACATTTTCAAGGAAGCAGATGGCTCTTTCACTAATGTCCTGATTATCCCTGCTCTGACCATAAACAAATATCACAGGTATAACCGCGTTTATCAGAAGTATATCTGCAGCCAGCGATCCGGTATGTTTTGCAATTTTCCTGCTTTTCTTACCAAAAACAAAATGATCGTCCCAATATGAGGATGCAGATACCTCAAATAACTCTTTAATCTGATTTATCTCGGTTGCTTCCAGTACCTTTGAAAATAGTCCGCCCGAAACAGAAAGCATTGCAGCAAGTTGAGACAATCTTACCGTTGGAAAATTAGATGGTCTCAATCTTGAGAATTTCCACAACCAGCCATGAAGTGGTCGAAGTGAATATTTTGCTGACAGAATGGAGAATTCTTTTAACAGGTGGCAGTAATATTCATCATTTAATGCTTCCTTGAAAAGTCCGGCTTCCAGCAAACCTGCTGTTCCAAATAAGAGAGCCTCAATCTGAAATATGTTGTCAGAATGTTTTCGGATTATCCTAAAAGGAAGTGCAGCAGCAAGCATTTCAAATGGTTCAGTATTGACCCTGAATCCAAAATAACGTGAAAGAACCCTGTAAAATGTCTCCTCCCAATTGTTTCCTGTTTCAGACAATATTTTCACAATTGATTCTGATTTATTCTGAAATCTTTCAATAACAAGTGAATTAAGCCAGTGACGCACGAATATATCATCGAATTTCTTAATATCATCCTGACAGGCAATTATATACGGATTATTAACAAGAAAAGCATATCGATCATAATACGAAGAATCAAATGATATTTCCGCTGTAAGAAGCTCTTCCCCATTTGCATTGAAAACATGTTTGTCATTTTCTGCAACCACATGAAGGATAACATTATTAAACGCAGGATCCTTCTGGTGTCCATGATAATCGAAATGTGAAGATTTTGTATGGATTTCCACATTCCCTGCCCAAATAGTACCATCAACAGAGATACGTGCATTGAAAAAATCCGGACCCGAATCGCGGTTATATTCACCAGGGTCAAGTACAATAATTTTATTTTTTTCGTTGTCAAACAGCCTTTCCTTATTGTAAAGGCCGTATTTCCACAGGTAATGAAGAAATTCCTCTTTCATTTTAGCACAAATTAATAAACAGCGCGAATATAAATTTATGAAAAAAGATGTTACTGCACAAGGGCTTTTCTTCAAAAAAATATCATATGAGATGTAAAAGGGTCATGCCATGGTATGACCCTACATTTTCACATTATGATGTTGTAGTGCCACGTCATGGCGTGGAACTGATAATTCAGATCAGGTTATGCTCATGGAGATATTTTTCCATTTCAACCTGGATCTCTTTTGCTTTTTCAGCGGCTACTTTATAGAAGTTTTCTGAGCCGTCTGCAAATATTATTCCCCTGGAAGAATTTACCAGGAGGCCGCATTTACTGTTGAGGCCATATTTTGCCACCTCGGCAAGGCTGCCTCCCTGTGCGCCTATACCGGGAACAAGTAGAAAATGATCAGGAACCAACATACGTATTCCTTTAAGCATTTCTGCCCTGGTTGCACCAACTACATACATTAGATTATTAATAGTACCCCATTTCTGTGAAACAGATAATACTCTTTCAAAAAGCTTTATACCATCCTCATTATGATACTGAAAATTATCAGCACCCTGGTTAGATGTAAGTGCCAGAAGGACAACCCATTTCTCAGTATACGACAGGAATGGTGTCACAGAGTCTTTTCCCATATATGGAGCAACAGTTATAGCGTCAAAAGGCATGTTCTCCAGAAACGCTTTCGCGTACATCTTTGATGTATTCCCAATGTCTCCTCGCTTTGCATCTGCAATTACAAATATGTCAGGATAATTTTCCTTAATATACCTTACGGTTGATTCAAGTGAAATCCATCCGCGAGCCCCACGGCATTCATAAAAAGCAACATTTGGTTTATAAGCGACAGCATATTTGCTGGTAGCATCAATAATCCGCTTATTGAACTCAAATACAGGATCCTTCGCTTTCAGAAGAAAAGAAGGGATCTTCTCAATTTCAGAATCGAGTCCAACGCAAAGGAATGAATGCTTTTTGACTATGTTTTCGAATAATTTTTTATGATCCATTGTCAATAGAATTATATATTGCTCTCTTTTAAACGTTCCGAATTTTCAGCCATCTGAAGTTTGTCTAGTACCTCCTGGATATTACCATCCAAAATTGAAGGCAGGTTATAAATTGTAAGGTTGATCCTGTGATCGGTCATTCTTCCCTGCGGATAGTTATATGTCCTGATTTTTGCAGAGCGGTCACCTGTTGATACCATAGTTTTTCTCCGGTGAGAGACTTCATCCAGATATTTCTGATATTCAAGATTATAAAGTCTGGTTCGAAGTTCCTTTAATGCCTTATCATAATTCTTAAGCTGCGACTTTTCATCCTGACAGGTAACAACAATACCTGATGGAATATGGGTAAGCCGGATTGCAGAATATGTCGTATTTACCGACTGTCCTCCAGGTCCGGATGAACAATAAGTGTCTTTCCGGATATCTTCGGTTCTTAGATCAATATCAAATTCATCTGCCTCCGGAAGCACCACAACAGATGCAGCGGATGTATGAATACGACCCTGAGTTTCAGTTTGAGGGACTCTCTGAACACGGTGAACACCCGATTCATATTTCATTTTCCCATATACACCTTCTCCCGCGATACTCAGAACAATCTCCTTATAACCACCAGCTGTTCCCTCGGATATATTATTTACGTCAACCTTCCATCCTTTTGTTTCAAAGTACTTGCTATACATTCTGAAAAGATCTCCTGCGAAAATACTGGCTTCATCACCTCCGGTTCCTGCCCTGATCTCCATAACGGCATTTTTATCATCCTCAGGATCAGCCGGTATGATAAGCATTTTGATTTCCTCTTCCATCTCCGGTATGTGTGATGCGAGCTCATCAAGTTCGGCCTTGGCCATATCCCGCATCTCCTCATCCTTTTCGGTCGCAAGAAGCTCTTTTGTACTTGTTATATTGCTGAGTGCCAGTTTATATCTCTCGTATGATTCAACTATAGGAAGTAAATCTTTATATTCTTTATTTAATCTGACATACTTCTTCATATCCGAGAGAATACCGGGTTGGGTGAGAAGTTCTCCAACCTCGATAAACCTGGATTTTACACCCTCCAGTCTCTCAAGAATCATGTTGTTTGCCATAATACAATAAATTTTCAGGGTGCAAAGGTAATAAAAAAGGTACAAAGGCGCAAAACCCCCTGGCCACTTCGCGGCCATCCCCCTAAAGGGGGAATAATACAGTTTGTTTTTGAATCGCTTGGCCCATGTAAGCGTATTTACCCCCTTTTAGAGGGGATGGGGGGCAATTGGATGGGAAAATTGTTTAATATTCGAACGTCCCGAATTCAGAATTTATTGTAAGTATTTTCTTCTCTGATGCTTCACAATAACCAATAATCTTTGCTTCAAGATTAAATCCTGCCGCTATGCTGATTATTTCTGAAGCATTCTTCCGATCAGTGTAGATCTCGAACCTGTGACCCATATTGAATACTTTATACATCTCTTCCCATGCAGTTCCCGACTGTTCATGAATAAAGCGGAATAACGGTGGTACAGGGAATAAGTTGTTTTTTACAAGATGCATATTATCAAAAAACTGCATGACTTTTGTCTGCCCTCCTCCTGAGCAATGTACCATTCCATGAATTTCAGAATGCATCTTTTCAATTATCATTTTTATAACAGGCGCATATGTACGTGTCGGAGAAAGCACCAGTTTCCCGGCATCAGTATTTAAGCCGGCTATAGGGTCTGTAAGCCTGAACTTGCCTGAATAGATAAGATCATAAGGCAAAGTTGTATCAAGACTTTCGGGGTATTTTGAAGCAAGGTAGGGTGCAAAAAGATCGTGCCTGGCTGATGTAAGTCCGTTACTTCCCATACCACTGTTATACACTTTCTCATAACTGGTTTTCCCTGAGGACGACAGTCCTATTATTATGTCGCCATCAGATATATTGTTATTTGAAATAACCTGCGATCTTTTCATTCTGGTTATAACGGTTGAATCGATTACAATTGTTCTTACAAGATCGCCCATATCAGCAGTTTCCCCTCCTGTTGACCATATACCAATACCCATATTCCTGAGTTCTTCCAACACCTCTTCTGTTCCATTTATTACAGCGGCGATAACCTCTCCGGGTATATGATTCTTATTTCGTCCGATAGTTGATGAAAAAAGGATATTGTTGAAAGCACCTACACACAACAGATCGTCGAGATTCATTACGATCGCATCCTGAGCTATCCCTTTCCATACCGAAAGATCACCGGTCTCTTTCCAGTAAATATATGCAAGCGATGATTTAGTACCGGCTCCGTCAGAATGCATTATATTACAGAAGTCTTTGTCGCCACCAAGCAGGTCGGGGACAATTTTACAGAATGCTTTAGGATACAGCCCTTTATCTACGTTTTTAATCGCTGCATGGACATCTTCTTTTGTTGAAGAAACTCCTCTTTTACTATACTTTGATTCGGTGGTCATATGAGTCAGATGAGACTCCGAAGATAGGAAAAAGGATGAACTATTATGGTAATTACTTCTGTTTTTTACCATTATTGTATACCCATCGGATATACTGTTTCAACAGTTTTCTATATACGGGATTCTCAAATGCGGCCTACATCATGTATGCTTTGGAGTTGCTTAATTTCTATTTCTTTGTCGGTTCATAATCTGTTCTCAAAACCTTGAACTCGGTTCTGCGGTTTATCTGATGTGCAATCTCCTTCTGCTCATCACTAGGAAGGCTATTGACATACTGTTCAGTAAGTTGCGTACCAACTTTCAGGAACGGATATTGTGCGGATATAACTGCATCGACAATTTTCGTGCTTGATTTTCCATAACCTTTGGCAGTAAGCCGTTCAAGTTCAATTCCCTTGCTAAGCAGGTAGGTGACAACTGACTGAGCCCTTTTCTGTGAGAGTACCATGTTATACTCTTCCGTATTCCTGGTATCGGTATGCGACATCAGCTCAATTGTAACATTTGGATTATCAGTAAGAGTCTCAACCAGTTTATCGAGTGATACCATTGATTCAGGTCTGAGGTCCCACTTGTCAAAGTCATACAGAATATTGGGCAGCTCGATTGGTACGTCAATTGCAGTAAGTTGTATAGTTACCAGGAAATCACGGCTTTTTTCCTGACCTTTGGTTGTCTCCTTCTCTTTGCCATTGAGATAACCTCTTTTTGAAGCAAGGAAGATATAATCGACATCGGCTTTAAGAGCAAATTTAAAATCACCTCCGCTACCTGTTTCAGCCTGAAGATTCGATCCGTCACTTGCTATGAGTTGAACAACTGAACCTGTTATAGCTGCACCGGTTTTTTCGTCCTTAACCAGTCCGGTTACGTTAAATTTCAATGGTGGCAGCTCAAAGGAAAACAGATCATCATTCCCCTTTCCCTTCCGTGTTGAGCTGAATATCCCTTTTTCATTTCCATCCTCGAATGCAATGCCAAAATCGTCAGCAAAACTATTGATAGGTGGCTTCATGTTCTCTACTATCCAACTGCCATCGGGTTGCAGTTTTGCTTTGAAAATATCGAGGCCTCCCATTCCGATATGCCCATCGGAAGAAAAATACAATGTCCCGTCCTCCCTTATATACGGAAAGAGCTCATCGCCTGAAGTATTGATATCGGGTCCAAGATTAACGGGTTTTGACCAGGAATCTCCCGGTCTTAGTCTTGTCGATTTCCAGATATCTTTTTTACCAAAGCCGCCTGCAAGATCGGAGACAAAATACAATGTCAGTCCGTCTTTCGATATTGAAGGATGTGCCGCAACAAGAGAATCAGGTAAAATTCCAATATTCTTTGGGATGCTCCATTTGTCACCGATTCTCTTTGAATACATAATAATACAACCCTTTTTTTCACGTTTCCCAGCTTCACAGCGTGTGAAATAGAGCTCTTTATAATCAGATGAAAATGAAGGCGTTCCGTCCTCGAATTCACTGTTTATTACTTCAACAGGGATGGGCGTACTCCATTTTGATTTTTTATCAATTTTGCTTTCGAAGATATCTGTAAAGTTCTGTCCGGTTGCACCATGTGTTTTTTTACCGGTGGCACCATCGCGTGAGGAAGTAAAATAGATCATTCCAAAGTCGTCGCGCGCGTAAGCAGGGCTGAAATCTGACTCTTTTGAGTTTACGTCTTTCAGCTCATCAACTTTATATGCTCCAGGGTTTCTTAACCATTCGATAGCCAGCTCACAGGATCTTATTTCCTGATCCGCTCTGGCATCTGAGGGTGCAATCTGTTTATATTTTTTAAACTCATCAATCGCAAGAGGATACTTGCTATTCTTTTTTAATGACTCAGCCAGCCAAAACTCAGCGTCAGGTTTGGAATATGATGATTTTACAGCCAGTTTATACCATGTTTCAGCATTTTTTGGATCATTAGTTAGCCTGTAACATTCTGCAATCATGAATACCAGTTCGGTCCGTGAGTTTTTATCTGCCTTTTTGGTTTTGGAATATGCATCTTTGAACAGATCTATTGCATCGAAGTATTCTCCGGCAGCGAAGGAAGAATATGCTCTTTCTGATTTACGTTTCTGAGCTGTAACATCAGGAGAAGTTACAAAAATCAATAATAAAAAGAAAAGTGATAACTGTTTCATAATCCGCCTTCAATTTGATTATAAAAGTAATCAATTTAAAGAATTCTGGTAATAATAAATAACGACTAGAACAGGTAATTATTATTGAAGGGAATAATGTACCTTTTCTCAATTGACTTAATGAACTCACAATTCATTCCACTCTCTAATTTAGAAAACCCATCCCCCTGCCCCTTCCCTTATGTCTAAGGGAAGGGAAGTAACTAATTATGTATTAGTGTATTTTGCCCTTCCTTTATTGTTTAAGGGAAGGGAAGGGGAAGGGTTAAGAATTCAGTAGAGAGGGTGAACCCAAGGGGGGACTACCTAAGAAATAGAAGGCAGTGTCAAGGGGTTGAGGCTAAAAAAAGGACTCCTTATTGAGGAATCCTTTTACCAAACATGAAAAAAACTAACCAACCTTTATCTTGTGAAAAGTAATTCTCTGTATTTAGGAAGTGGCCACATTTCATTATCAACTACAAGCTCAAGCTTATCTATATGAGTCCGGATTTCATCGAGGTATGGTTTGACTTTGCTTTCATAAGCAAGAGCTTTCTTATAATTGTCCTCAATAATATTTGCTTTTCTGCGTTCATCAACCATCTCATTTACCAGTTTCTTTATGGAGGATATGTGGTCAGAAATGCTGACTATTACCTCTTTACGCGCTCCTGCCAGTCTTTCAAATTCTGTGTTATTAAAGATATCTTTGAGTCCCTGCACATTTTCGATGAGCGAGGTCATATATTTAATTGCAATAGGAACGATGTGATTAATTGCCAGGTCACCGAGTACCCTTGATTCTATCTGCACCTTTTTAGCGAACTTCTCATACTCAACCTCTACGCGGCTTTCAAGCTCTTTATCCGTGAAAACTCCTGAACTCACAAGCATTTCTCTGGAATGCTTGGTCAGATAGAGACTGATAGACTCGGGTACGCTGGTCAGATTACACAATCCTCTTTTCTTCGCTTCCTTATGCCATTCCTTACTATAATTATCTCCTTCAAATAATACTCTCTCTGATTCGAGAATATACTTTTTCAACACCTGGAAGATAGCCTCATCCTTGGTTACCCCCTTTTTAATGATGACATCCACATCTATTTTAAACTGAGTCAACTGATATGCAACTGCAGCATTGAGGACAATCATTGCGGGACTGCAATTTGCTGAAGAACCTACAGCTCTGAACTCGAACTTATTACCTGTAAAAGCGAATGGAGATGTTCTGTTTCTGTCGGTATTATCGAGCAGAATTTCAGGTATTTTGCCAATGCCAAGTTTAAGTTCTGTTTTTTGAGCAGGTGTCATCTTTTTATCAGTAACTTTCCGTGATATATTCTCAAGCATATTTACCAGGTAGGTACCCAGAAAAACTGAAATTATTGCCGGGGGAGCTTCGTGACCTCCAAGGCGGAAAGAATTTGTCTCGTTCATAACAGATGCTCTGAGAACTTCGTTGCTGTCATTCACAGCTTTGATTACATTTACAAGGAAAGTAAGAAACTGTAAGTTGGTTTTCGGATTTTTCCCGGGTGATAAAAGGTTTACCCCAGTATTAGTAGCCATCGACCAGTTATTGTGTTTCCCTGAACCATTGATTCCTGCAAATGGTTTTTCGTGAAATAAGACTCTGAACTTATGTTTCCGGGCAACTCTTCTCATAATATCCATCAGCAGCAGGTTGTGATCAACTGCGAGGTTTACCTCCTCAAAGATCGGAGCACTTTCGAACTGATTTGGAGCCACTTCATTATGACGGGTTTTAACCGGAATTCCGAGTTTATAAGCCTCACACTCGAAATCCTCAATAAAAGCCATTACTCTTTCTGAAATAGATCCAAAATAATGATCGGAGAGTTGCTGATCTTTTGAAGACTGGTGGCCCATTAATGTCCTTTCGGCCAGCACAATGTCGGGTCTTGCATAATACAGAGCATCGTCAATTAAAAAGTATTCCTGTTCGCACCCAAGTGTTGCGATCACTTTTGTCACATCTTTATCAAAATACTGGCAGACATCAGTTGCGGCCCTGTCAAGCTCCGAAAGGGCTTTCAGAAGTGGCGCTTTATAGTCGAGTGCTTCTCCTGTCCATGATACGAATATAGTTGGTATACAGAGTGTTGTTCCAACAATAAATACAGGCGACGAAACATCCCAAGCAGTATATCCTCTTGCCTCAAATGTATTGCGGAGACCTCCACTTGGAAAACTGGAAGCGTCGGGTTCAGACTGGACCAACACTTCACCTGAGAATTTCTCAACAACTTGTCCATTTTCAACAATCTCTATAAAACCATCGTGTTTTTCAGCAGTTCCATCGGTAAGAGGGTGAAACCAGTGAGTGTAATGAGTTGCACCTTTGCCGGTAGCCCATGCTTTGAGTCCCATAGCAACCTGATCAGCTTCCTGTCGGGTTAAGGACTTCCCTTCATCAATTGCACGTTTTACTACCTTGTATGCTTCTTTAGAAAGGAAGCGCTCCATTTTTGGAAGATCAAAAACATTATCTCCGTAATATTCGGATACAATTTTCGACGGTGTAGTAACTTCAACAGGTTCCCTGCTGAAAACTTCTCTTAAAGCACTAAATCTTAGTTCTGCCATTTCTTTAAAATTTTTATTACAAAAATAAATTTATTTTTAACATACACCCTATTTTTTACGTGTTTTTTAATTTTTTTTGCACTTTATTTTCAACATACCCCTATATTTAGATGTATTTTCTGGTTTTTAGTGCATTTTTAGATCATTTTCTTTTTTTTTAAAATAGTTCTCGAGCTTATCCTGAAATAAAGTCGGGAAACAATTTCAGTATCATCTTTCTTCAAGTAAAAAATGAATTTCATGTTTACACTATCAGGGCGCTATGTTCTATGTATTGAATGATGTTCACATTTTAATATGAATTAAAACAAAATAAAAAACGATGATCCCATTCAGAACCATTACGGAAAAGACAGGACAAACCGGAATATGCCATAAGCACTTCAATCTACATTTTTCTAAAATCCTTTGCTGCTTTAGTTTTCGGATTATGTAACAATTTAATGGCAGGTCAGAGTTTTAATGAAAATTTGTTATATTTGTCGCCTGTATTAAAAAAGGAAAATTTCTATTAACTATTAAAGAAAATATTAGATGTCAGCACTTCAATTTTTACGCGAGAAAGCGGGAGTATTAGTTGCGGGATTAATTGGTTTTTCACTTTTCCTGTTTGTTGTCAGTGATTTCTTCGGAAAAGGAAGAGGCCAGAGGCTAAAACAGAAAAAATATTATGAAATCGGCCAGATCGGCGGTGAATATATTTCATATCAGGATTATGAATTAAAATTACAAAATCTTTTAGAGATCTATAAATTATCAGGTAGATCGAATATTGATGAAGCGACCAATGAGTCATTAAGAGAACAGACATGGCAGCAGATGGTAAGAGAAAAAATCCTTGATCCGCAATATAAGAAACTTGGTTTAGGAGTCAGCACTGAAGAGGTTGACGAATTGGTTCTCGGAAACAATCCCCATCAGATCGTTCAGCAATTATTTACCGATCAGCAGACCGGAACATTTAATAAATCTTTTCTTGTGAACTTCCTGAAACAGACTGAGGTTGACGAAACAGCAAAAAAATATTGGTTGTTCTTTGAAAACGAGATTGTAAATGACCGGACAAATACCAAATACAATAATCTAGTTTCCAAAGGACTATTCATTACTTCAAAACAGGTTGAGTTTGAAAAGAATCTTACTGCAAATACTGTTGATTTCAGTTATATTCTTAAAAATTATGCTTCAATATCTGATTCTTCCATTAAAATCTCTCAGGGTGATTTAGCAGCTTACTATGCAAAACACAAAGAAAGCTACAAAAGAACTGCTTTAAGAGATATTGAATATGTGACATTTGATGTTGTTCCTTCAGATGATGATATAAAACAAACTGAACAGTGGATCAATAGAACAAAAGATGAATTTGCATCGGCACCCGATCCTGTTGATTTTATCAATCTAAGTGCTGACACAAGATATGTCGGATTTTTCATCCCTTTAAGCAGTGTTCCCGAAAATCTTAAGGACTGGGTGAAGAGAGAAGACTTAAAGGACGTTTTCGGACCTTACACTGAGAATGGTTCGTATAAAGTTGCAAGATTGATCGCAGTGGGCGACAGACCTGATTCTGTGCATGTTCGTCATATATTATTATCAACAGGCAAGACAAGAACATTAGATGTTGCAAAACACCAGGCTGACAGTCTTATAAAATTAATTAAATCCGGAACTCCGTTTGCGACTCTTGCTATGACAAATTCAGATGATCAGGGTTCAGCTAAAATCGGGGGGGATCTTGGTTGGTTTCCCGAGGGCAAAATGGTAGTTCCATTTAATAATGCTTGTTTTTCAGGCAAAAAAGGTGATATAAAAACAGCCGAAACGACCTTCGGAATTCATATAATTGAAATTCTCGCACAATCAAAAGATACGCGCAAATATAATATTGGATACATTGACAGGAAAATTGCACCGGGCTCTTTGACTAATCAGAAAGCCTATAGCGAAGCAAGTCAATTTGCAGGAATGAACAACACATATGAAAAGTTTATAAAAACGATTTCAGAAAAAAAGTTGAACAAAAGAGTTGCTAATTCTGTAGCACCGCAACAAAAAACATTACCCGGACTTGACAATCCACGGTCTCTTATTATGGCTTTATTTCAGGCTGAAAAAGGGAAGATTATTCTTGATAACAGTCAACAGGCAGTTTTCGATCTTGGTGAAAAGTATGTAATAGCATATTGTACAAAGGTCCAGGAGGATGGAGTTGCTGCTCAAAAAGATGTTGAGAATGATATCAAGTTTGCATTATTAAAAGACAAAAAAGCTGAACTTATTTCTGCAGAATTTAATAAAAATATTGGCTCCGGAAAAACTATTGAAGATATTGCCAGACCAATGGGTTTAACGGTACAGGAGGCTACAAAGATAAATTTCAGATCATACACTATTCCTGGCGCTGGTACAGAACCCTCATTGATTGCTGCCGCCTCTGTTGTAAAGCAGGGAACGGTTGCCGGACCTATAAAAGGGAACAATGGCGTTTATATGCTGGCTGTCAATAATGTAACAGCAACGCAGGCAGAAGATCTTAAACTTTTACGCGACAGGTTGAAAAGCACCTTCCAGATGAGAGGTACTTATGAAGCTTATGATGCTCTCCGCAAGGGTGCAAATATTATTGATAAGAGATATAAGTTCTATTAATAGAGTTCAAAAGAAATTGTTGGAAAGGGATATGCCATTGCGTGTCCCTTTTTTGTTTCGCATGAGACACCCCTCTGTCGCTTGGCGACATCTCCCCCAAGTGGGAGAAAATACTCGTCCTCTTAGTGGAATTAGCATTACCTGCAGAATTTTCTCCCCCTGCCAAGGGGGAGTGCCCGCCGGCTGGCGGGCGAGGGGGTATAAAATAAGAAAGGGTCCAGCTTTTGGCTGAACCCTTTAATTAAAGTCGGCGACGACCTACT
>PLMC01000119.1:37829-37963 GCA_003141495.1 Bacteroidales bacterium | reverse complement strand
TAAGTCAGCGAGAATTGAATATTTTCGCTGATCCAAAGGATAGCTGGATAATATTGCAGGCAGAATAGGCCACTTTTTAAGATCCCTTTTTAACCTTAAGCCCTCAACCAATTTTAATTGAAGCTCTTCGCAGC
>PLMC01000119.1:37541-37803 GCA_003141495.1 Bacteroidales bacterium | reverse complement strand
TTAATCCCGAATCAAATCTCATTTATAAGATCAGGATGCCCAAAGGAAGATGAGCGTTTACTTCCCTTTGGAATTCTTAAGGGCCACCTCAATCTCTTTTGAAATCTCAAGCGAGCCATGGGTTACCAGGCCTTTCATACCGATAGCTTCTGCTGCCTTAACATTTATTTCAGCATCATCAATGAAAAGACATTCTTCCGGCATAAGAGAATATTTTTCAAGCAGAGTTTTGTAGATTCCTATATCCGGTTTTGAGAATTTT
>PLMC01000119.1:8264-37491 GCA_003141495.1 Bacteroidales bacterium | reverse complement strand
TTTTGGCAATCGCATCTATTGCTTCCGGAGTTGTGATTTCTCCGTTATCAAGCATAAGCCATTCCTTACTGCCGAAAATATCCGAAAGAATTGTAGCCTTGATAGCCTCAGGGTAATTATTCTTCTCAAAATATTCCGAAGGTTTAAAACTGATTAATACATTTCCAAGGTCAAAAATAATGTTCTTTACCATATCAGGGATTTTTCATGCTTATTGGTTGGCCGGTTGCCTCAAGGACATTCCACCACAATTCACCTTCAACATCAATTTTCTTTCGTTTAGCAACCACCATTTCTATCGGCAACAGGGTGAATTGGTTGTTCCAGAAACCAATAACAAAATCAGTTTTCCCTGAAAGTGCCGCATGAACTGCATTCTGGGCCAGCAGATTGCAGAACTTACTGTCATTTGCATTGGCCGGAGCACTTCTGATAATGTAGCTTGGATCGATATATTTAATTGAAAAAGGAAATCCTTTGTTTTCAAACTCTTCTGAGATTTTATCTTTCAGGTAGATACCAATATCTTTATATTTTTTATTGCCAGAAACATCTTTATTTTCATCTGAACATTCAAAAAACTCCTGACCGGCACCCTCAGCAACGACGATAACAGAATGGTGTCTTTCTTCAAGTCGTTTTCTAAGAACATGGAGAAATCCGCGCTGGCCATATAGATCAAAAGTAATTTCAGGAATCAGAACAAAGTTCACCTCCTGTATTGCTAATGCAGCACTAGCTGCGATAAATCCCGAATCTCTCCCCATTAGTTTGACCAGGGCAATCCCGTTAAATGCGCCTGATGCTTCATTGTGCGCATTCCTGATAATATCATTAGCAATAGAAAATGCAGTTTCAAAGCCAAAAGATTTCTGAATCAGATCAATATCGTTGTCAATTGTTTTAGGAATACCTGCAACACATATTTTCAATTTCCGTTTTTCTATTTCTTTATGTAGTGCATGAGCTCCCCTCAATGTACCATCTCCACCTATGCAAAAGAGTACATTAATATTCATGATCTCAAGAGAATCAACCATCTTTTCAACATCCTGGATGCCTCTTGAAGATCCCAGAAAAGTTCCACCGGTGAGGTGAATATAGCTGATCATAGGCGCTGTTAATTCAATAAAAGGATGGTTATATGACGGGATTAATCCTTCATATCCGTATTGTATTCCAAGTATCCGGCTGATGCCATACCTGTAATATAACTCATTAACGAGGCTGCGTATTACATTATTTAATCCTGGGCATAATCCTCCGCAGGTGACAATCCCGACTTTCGTTTTGGCAGGTTCAAAAAAGATATTTTCTCTCGGGCCGGCTTTTTCGAAAGAGACTGGAAGTTCTCCGGTCTCTTTGCATTTATTGAAATAATCAAGAGAAACATCATATAAAATTCTTTCGCTGTCATTTACAAATTTATAGACAGGATTTTCTACACGGTGCGTATGTTTTAGCGGGGATACCACATTCCCTTTACCGAGTGAACTAACAATAAAATCTTCATATCTCATCTTATACTGATTAGTACAATTTTCAAAAAAGTACTCCTTGAAAACAAATTGTTTTCAAGGAGGTCAAATTTAGATAATTTTTTGATAGATGGTAAAATATGCAGAATCAGATTATCTGTTTTATTCTTCCTACGAGACCATTCTCAAGCATAACTTTTATACCGTGAGGATGATTCGGAGAAGTAGTAAGGACTTCCTTTACTTTACCTTCCGTAAGTCGTCCGGTTCGCTTATCTTCAGTCAGTTCTACCCTAACGTCTATACCTGGCTTAATATCAGCCCTACGGGTTCCTTCACTAAACTCCATCTTTTTAAATATATGTCAGAAAAAATCAGGTTCAGAAAATTTTAGATCAGATTACAATAATAAATAATTTTATTGCAGGAAAATGTTAAAATGATAAATGTTTTGACCAGGATACAAAATCGTAGGATCAATAGGCTCCTTTTATCTTTGTTCATATCCTATAAAGGCTTTTATTTGCAGTGATAAACTGGTTTTTCATATCTTCACCTCCAAAACAGGCATTCACTTTTGCATTGGCAGCGGTACCCTCAGTAAATAAAAATCCGTCAGCAAGCTTTTCTGGTTTAGCTCCAGGCTGAATTATTTCATCGAGACCTTTATTTTGGATAAAAGCAAGAACGATATATGCTAATGGGAATATAATCAGCAATTTATTAAGTTATAAAATTAACTGATTGATTAGTTTGGTTTTATATTTTTTCTTAGTGTTCCTTTGTGGTTAAATGATTTTTTTTACCACTAAGGACTCGAAGGGTTTCACGAAGGATCACGAAGGGAAGAAAACCATTGTTCCTATATCCTGACTTTTTTGACTCTGCCGATGTAATTATCGATCTGTTCAGGTAATTCAAATCCCACAATTATCATATCAACGGTTCCCAGCCCGAGAACATATTTAAGTGATGCATCTATTTTTTCAGAATCATTTTTGAAGTTACCGTTACCAATCAGCTTCATACCGATAATGCCTTTTCCTTCTTTATGAAGCTTTGAAATTACAGGAATTACACTGGCCGGATCACTTTTATCCATAACTTCTCCAAATGGATTAATCCTGACATGAACAATATCTACCCAGGGGTTCCCGACACAAGCCTCCATTGCATCAAGCGAATGAACTGATACACCGTGTGCCCTGATTACCTTCTTAACCTTCAGGTTCTCAAGAATATCCATTTGTTTTTTCTGCTTGTCAGTCCAATGGGGATCTGTCATACAATGGATCTGCACCAGGTCGAGATAATCTGTCTTAAGTTCTTTCCGGAAGCGATCAATAACCACATCTGCATCTGGACGTTCTTTATCGGGTATACCTCCCGGACCTACCCAGATTTTGGAGCTCAGAGTATAAGATTCCCTTGGAACACTTTTAAGTGCAGCCGCAGTAAATGGATGCGTCCCATAACTGTCAGCACAATCAAAAAAGCGAATTCCTTTTTCATATGCCTGACGTATTATTGATTCCGCGACACCAGCTCTAGTTATATTTGAAGACCGGTTATATCCGCTGAATCCGGTTCCCATTCCAAGGAGCGTTGATTTCAATCCCGACTTACCCAAAGTAATAATCTGGAAGGGATCTGCAAATGACTCTTTTGACTCTGCCGGAAAACGTAATGCAGTTTTCCCAAGCAAAACCGAACCAGCTCCGATGGTTAGAGTAGTTGTGACGAATTGTCTTCGTGTAAGATTTCTTTTTGCCATATTATAATATATTTAAATTTAAATACAAATATATCTAATCCCCTTCCCCTGTCGGGGAAGTCCCGATAACTATCGGGAAGGAAGAGGGTGAATAGGAGTACAATATTATATAACAAGTGCACAAAAAAATTGTTATTGTAAAATGTTGACTATTATACTGGAAGAATAATTGGTATCATGATAAATCCTCTGGGTTGCTTTTTGAAAATCGCTGTCTGAACAAGTGTAAATATCAATAAATTTTTGCGGATTTCTGTCGACGAGAGGAAACCATGAATTTTGAATCTGAACCATAATCCGATGTCCTTTTTTAAAAGTATGAGCAATATCAGGCATCCCGTATCTTACTTCGGTTACTTTTCCAGGTATAAAAGGTTCCGGTTTTTCAAAGCTGTTACGATATTTTCCCCTGAACACTTCCCCGCGGACAAGCATCTGATATCCTCCGAGAGGAACTTTAACATCTGTTGATATATCAGCTTTGGTTTCAGGAGGAAAAACATCAATTAATTTTACAATATAATCCGCATCTGTTCCGGTAGTGGAGACAAACAGATCAGCAGTCAGTGGACCGGTTAATGTTATATCATCCTGAAGAATATCTGTCTGATATACCACTACATCCGGCCGGCGTGATGCAAATCTCTGATCATCAGTCATATATTCAGCCGTACGGTAGACATGAACAGCTTCAGCATAAGGAACAGGCTTCATGGGATCTGAAACATATTCGTCAAAATTGTTTGTTGATTCAGGAGCCGAAAATGAAATAGCTCCTGAAGGCTGCAAATAAAGACTTTTTTCAACGATATTTTTAGGCGGCCATGTGTCAAAATTTCTCCATTCATTGGATCCGGTAACAAATATTGTGGCTTCATCCATTTTATCCTTGCCTTCTCCCTTCAGATAAAAGTCAAAGAATTTTTTTTCAAGAGTCTGGAATTTATTATTAGCATCAAATCCCCAGTAAATATTTCCAAGGTTATTCCCTTTGCCAAAAGCCCACTGTCCATGGGACCATGGACCCATCACAAGAAAATTCTTTACTGATGGAGAATTCTGTTTTTCAATTGCTTCATAAGTATGCAGAGTGCCATAAAGATCCTCAGCATCGAACCATCCGCCCACNNGCATCATTCCAGAATTTGATACTGTCACCCAGAAATTCAGGAACAATGTTTTTGTCGGCGCCAACTGAAAGGAAAAACTCGTAGCTGTCGGGGACAGGCCATTTAAATGATGGATACCCTTTCCGGGTCGGAGCCCGGTGGGGTTGTCCGTTGCTATAGTAAAAGCTGAAACAATCAAGAAGGAAGAAAGCCCCGTTATGATGAAAATCATCGCCCATAAACCATGCTGTTACCGGAGCCTGGGGTGATACTGCCTTAACTGCGGGATGTGCATTTATGAGTCCCATTGTAGAATAAAAACCCGGATAGGAAATTCCAAATATTCCAACATTCCCGTTATTATTCTTTATGTTTTTTACAAGCCAATCCACTGTATCCCAGGTATCAGTCGATTCATCAATATCCTTATCGCTCTTTTTTACCGGGATTACAGGACGAATATCTTCGAAAGCTCCTTCACTCATATACTTTCCCCTTACATCCTGAAAAACCATAATATATTCATCGTCAGTAAATCTGCTGTAAAGTTGCATGAAGAAATTAAAGCTGCCCGGGCCTCCGGGTTCTATATCGTAAGGAGTACGGTTTAAAAGAACAGGATGAGCAACCGATTTATTTTTAGGTGTATAGATTGAAGTAAACAACCTTATGCCGTCACGCATAGTTATATACACTTCTTCTTTATTATACTTCTGCTTTAACCCATCAGGCGATTGTGCATAGGAAGGGAAACAAAAAGCCATCATCAGAACAAGGAAGGCCAGATTGCCGGAGAAGAATGATTTTGATTTCATTTCATGTATCTATAGAGCTGGAGTCATATTTCCAAACCAAGTTTAAAAATCAGGTTTCCGGGATGAACCGGCTTTCCATTTTTCGTTGCCACTCCGGTTACTTTTGATTTTGCAATAAGCTTTAAATCAGGTAACCTGTATATGTCCTGGATGAAAAGTATCCTGGCATTTCCTTCTCTCTGGATGTTCACTGTAACAAAGAATTCATCACGACTCTTAAGCGGATATTTATACTCAATTTCCACTTTTGTGACAATAAGATCTGTTCCCTCGTCATGAAGCTCAACAAAACTGACTCCTTTGGAGATTAGAAATTCATGCCTCGCGTGTTCAAGATAGTGCTGATAATTAGCGTTATTTACAACACCCTGAAGATCACATTCATAATCCCTGACAACAAATCTAAGATTGTATGTAACTTTTTCTTCAGTCATTATTTTGGAAAACTGCCAAAGAACTTTTTAAGACTTCCATGAAACTTATGGATACTGTGAGGCTTGAAGTACATGAGTATGCATTGTCCGGTAATGACATTTATACCTGAGTCTTTAAGTTCTTCGAGAGCCTCTTTGCTGTCTGACATCTGTTGTATCCAGATCTGTTTAATCCCTCTTTCTTTGGCATCACGTATCACTGATGCCGTTTGATTTTTTTTTGTAAAGATAATTATACTCTGCACTTCAGGTGGAAGCATTTTTACATTGGGATAAGATTTCTCGCCCATTATTTCAGCAGCCTGTGGGTTTACCGGTATAATTTTCATCCCCTTTTCTTTAAGTTCTTTGAAAGCGGTGTAACCAAATTTTTTGGGATTGCGCGATGCTCCAACCAAAGCAATGGGCTGTGAATCAAGAAATTCATTAATTTGTTTTAAAGTTGTCATAGGGTTTGATACTTTATAGATTTAATATGGAAAAATAATAAATAAAGTTTAAAGTGCCTAAAGTGCCTAGAGTGCCTAAAGTTATTCTCCGTTAACAAAGTTTCATTTTCTCAACTTTAAGTACTCCAAACTTTAGGCACTCCAAACTTTTCATAAGTATAAAGACTTAAAAATACAACAAAAAATCAAACTGACATTTATTTTTATTTACTTGGGATTGAGGATTAACAAACTAAAGTCAAAATGAAAAAGACAGAAGACCGCACAGGGTATTTGTTCTCAAGGAGATACTCCGACTATGTTTTTATGTTACTGTTTTTGTTATATATGTTTGACTACATTGACAGAATGATTGTGACATCAATGTTTACATCAATTGAGAAAGACTGGGGAATTACACATACCCAGAGTGGTTTGCTGATATCGGCTGTTTACTGGGCAATAGTCATTCTTACTTTTCCAATCTCCATACTTGTTGACAGGTGGAGTAGAACAAAAACGATAGGAGTAATGGCAATTATGTGGAGTTTTGCTACGGCGATCTGTGCCTTAACAGGAAATTTTGTGCAGCTATTTATGGCCCGTATGTTAATAGGCGTAGGGGAAGCAGGTTATGCTCCGGGAGGAAGCGCTATGATATCTGGATTATATCCGATTGACAGAAGAGCCAGGATGATGGGACTCTGGAATGCTTCCATTCCTTTAGGCTCGGCAATAGGAGTTCTTCTGGGAGGGATCATTGCCGTAAAACTGGGGTGGAAACATGCATTTGGCATTGTGGCAATTCCGGGGATGATTGTTGCGATTCTCTTTTTGTTCGTAAAAGATTATAAAACAGTCGACCTTTCATTTTATGACAAGAACAGTAACAGGATCAAGATGGAGAGTAAAGATATGATCAAAGAATTTATTTCAAAACCATCTGTTCTTTTCACTTATTTCGGAATGGCTGCTGTAGTTTTTGTAACAACNNGTGGGGGCTCCTCTGGGCGGATATCTCACTGACAGATGGAGAAAAACAAAAGAGAATGCCCGGCTCATGTTCCCTGCTCTCTCAACATTATTAACTTCAATTGTCCTTTTGATGGCCCTGGCTATTCTCAAAGGGACAGTCCAGTATATAGCTTTCCTGATTTTTGGAATTCTTATTATGAGTTTTATTTCAGGCGCTGCATCGGTTACCCAGGATGTCATTCACCCGGGGCTCAGGGCCACATCGTATGCAATTGCAGTTGTAGTTCAGAATCTTCTTGGAGCCTCGACTGCCCCTGTTGTGATGGGTAAAATTTATGATCTGACAAACATCCAGACGGCGTTGTCAATTCTGCCGGTTATCCTTTTTATCGGAGCTTTGCTTTTCTGGCTGGGTTCAAGACATTATGTTAAAGATCTTGGACAGGTTGCACAGATTCATCTCGAGGCTGTATAATGTTATTTTTTTCTTGATGTCGTATAATGAACAAATTCCCTGAGAGATTCTTTAACTTCCGACTCGGGATAAGAATCCAGGATAGCCAGAGCTTTATCACGGTATTGATTCATTTTAATTTCGGCATATTCAAGGCCTCCATAATCCATCACAAAACTTATAACTTCACCTATTTCAGTCCTTGTTTTTTTCCTTCTTTTTACTATATTAATGATATGCCTCTTTTTTGAGTTTGCAGATTGCTCCAGCGCGTGTATTAATGGAAGAGTTATCTTTTTTTCCTTTATATCATTTCCCACTGTTTTGCCCGTTAACCCTGTTCCTTCATAATCAAGAATATCATCCCTTATCTGAAAAGCAATTCCAATATTCTCTCCAAAGTCTTTCATTAACTGGATTGTCTCTGTGTCTTCTGATACCGATCTTGCTCCGCATGCTGTACAGGCAGAAAGTAATGCGGCTGTTTTACTTATTATAATCTTATAATAGTCTTCTTCTTTAATGTTTAATTTTCTTGCCTTTTGAAGTTGTAAAAGCTCCCCCTCAGCCATTGACTTAACTGCTTCGGAAATTATTTCAAGCATGTCATAGCGTGATTTTTCAACACAAATATGCATTCCTGTTGACAGCAGGTAATCACCAAGAAGAACAGCTATTTTTGAATTCCAAAGGGCATTGATTGAAAGAGAGCCACGTCTTTCATGAGCATCATCAACTACATCATCATGAACAAGTGATGCAGTATGAAGAAGTTCAATACAGGTTGCTGCAATATAAGTAGATTCAGCTATCTCACCATTCAGTCTTGCAGTAAGAAAGACTAGCAAAGGTCTCATCTGTTTACCTTTACGACGAAGAATATAATTCAGAATGATATTCAGTAAAGGAATGTCACTGCGCATAGTCCTGCTGAAATAGACCTCAAACTCATCCATCTCAATTTCAACAGGTTTCTTTATCACGGCAAGAGCAGACATAAATATTTATTTCGATCAAATATAATAAAATCAGGGGCTCAAGATAGCGTTTTGGTTAATTGTTATTTTATTCACGATAATTTTCCACATAAGAAATAGAAACATTCATCATATTCACATATTTATATATATTTGCAGAAGAAATTATGAAACTATGGAATTTAAAGAACTGAATCCGGAAAGTCTTGAAAGAGCAGCCGGAATGCTTAAAGCAATTGCTCACCCGGTACGTATAAAAATTGTGGGATGTCTTGAAGACGGAGGAAAGAGAACTGTAACCGAAATACATAAGCAGCTTGGCATAGAACAATCGACTGCATCACATCATCTTGGAATACTTAAAGACAAGGGAGTACTGGCTTCAAAAAGAGACGGCAAAAATACATGGTACTTTCTGAAACACGAGAATCTGAAAACAATTTTAGATTGTGTCAGCGGGTGTTGCCAGTAGCAATAATCAGTTTTAATTCAATTTTGACTGGTTCAGGACAAATTGCGGAACATTTTTTTCTGAAATAAAACTATTGAAATAACTCCACAGGTTATCGACGAATCAGCAATATTAAAAACAGGTCTGAAGAAAACTAATGATTCGCCAGGCCTGAATGGCGACCACAGTGGCCAGTGAGTATTAATTATCGGAAAGTAAAACATATCAACCACTCTTCCATGAAGGAAAGAAGAATAACCTCCTCCACGAGGGAAAAGTACTGCATGTTGTCCCAAACTCTCACTGAAGATCATGCCATAGAATGCGCTGTCTATAATATTCCCGATTGCTCCGGCCATAATGGCGCTTACCGCTAAAATCAGTCCCAGATTTGCCTTTTTACTGACCAGGGAAGACAGGAACCAGCCTATCCCAAAGATAGCGACAACTCTGAAGACGCTTAAAACCAGTTTCCCGGGTTTGCCTCCCATCTCCATGCCGAAAGCCATGCCATTATTCTCTATGAAATGCAGGATTCCCCAATTACCAAAAAGGTGAATTTCCTGTCCGATCTCCATATGGGTTTTGACCCAGATTTTCAGAATCTGATCACATAGCAGGATCAGGAGTATAAATAAAATAGTTTTTTTTCCTGTTGGCATTATTTATCTGTTAAAATTGAGGAGCGTAAAATAGTAAAAATTTTGATTACAATATTCAGAATGATTAATTCATTACCTTAGTGAGCCTTAGTGTATTCCTTTGTGTGACTACGTGGTTAATTCTTTTTACCGCAAAGGAATAGAACATATTATCCGGATATAGGGAAAATTCGGGTTAGTGGATAAATGCAAATTATCTGATTCTCTTAGTTTCATTAAATAAAAAATCCCGGAATTTCCGGGATTTTTATCATATTGTTTATCAATTATTGGCATACGGTATTGACTTTATTTGCGTCCCAACAATACCAGTTGGTATCTCCCAGATATTCAAGCGATTTCACATGACCATTATGAGTGGTTGTACTCCATTCAATACTAACATCTGAAAATTTCACACCAGTATAATAATGAATTGTATAGTAGGCATTTAAAACATTAGAAGTCAATCCATATTCAATATAACTTGTATTAAAAGCGTCTCCTGCTTTCACAAAAGTATATTTTACGGTTCCAATCGTTGTGCCGGGTTTTGTCCAGTCAATCTGAAGAAATGCCAAAGGCGACACGGCACTTTGATTGATATTCCATTGACCACCGGTACCATCAAGTTTGGAAGTGCCTTCAAACCATAGAAATTCTGCAAAAACATCTGAACTTTGGCCGGTAATATACATTTTCCACTGAACATCGCTGGCCCTAATCAGACCTGTAAGTCTTGCTTTATAAGTACCACTCGGTAAAGTAACAGTGTAGCTCCATTGCCAGTTTTTTGTTGAAATATACACCGGAACCTGATTAACTGCTGCTTTAAATGCGGCTACAGGAACAGCCAGCGTTGTATTTATAATCAAATTCCAAACCCCGGCAGTAGTTGCTGCATACACCCAGTTGCTGTTTGTGGTACCTTTTTGTCCGGTTATCAGGGCCTCAGATTTTGTTATAGAGATAAAATTGGTGAAATCAATATTCATGGATTCCTGAGGTGGTAAGACAGGTGGTTCTCCTTTATCCTTCTTGCAACCGGTAAAAAAACCTGTGGAAAGAATTAGTATAAACAAAAGGGGAAAGATCTTTTTCATAGTTTAGCAGGTTAATTATAAAAATCAAATGATATTGGTCGGTACAAATTTCAGTGAATTAGCAAAGATATAAAGACGGAATATAAAAATCGCACAATATTAAGTTTTTTATTATAACTGAATTGAAAACAAATTATTTCAATTCCTGCCTGGGAAAGATTAAATAATTATTCGATTGAATTTAATAAAAACCTGTCAGGGATAAGATTATATCAATCATTTTTATATTTTTGATTTTGTTGAATATTGTAAGGGAGAGTTGGATAAGTTCTTACAGATATTATTAAATACTCAATAATTCACGTCAATGAGGAAGTATTTTCCCGTAGTAAAAATTAAATATTTGCTCAGTCTTATCTTCTTCTCTCTTCTAATGGCCACGGTATTGTCCGATTCTCTTCAGGCAACAAATACAAATAAAATTCAGCCAAAAGATACAACCCGGATCCAAGTTAAGGATACAACTAAAGTTCATGGGAAGGATAGTCTCAATCTTCCGGTAAAAGACAGTATAAGTCACGTATCATCTGATTCAACAATATATAAACGGACCATTTTTAGCTCTGAAGACCTTAGGAGGGGGGAGAGGCTTTTTTTCGGTCTGGTCTACCTGGGGGATAAATCAGTTAATTGTGCAGATTGTCATAATACACGTGTATCAGATACATTAAACTGGAATCCCGACGCTCTGGAGATTTCCAGGAAGTATTTAGAAAAAAGTTCTTTGGATTTAAGAAAAGTTCTGCTTAAACCGGCCGGTCCGAAGATGAAGCAAGTGCATAAAGGATTTCAGCTTGGTGCTGAAGATATTGTATTGATCAAAGCTTATATGAATAAATTCGCAGGCATCGGTCTTAAACAAAACAAGCCCGTTATTACAAACCTTCTATTACTGATCGTTGCTTCAATATTATTCCTTTTATCATCAATTGACGTTGTAATAAGAAAAATATATAAAGATCAGCGGATCAACTGGGCAATATTGACTGTTACGGGCATTTTTATAACCTGGATCCTGGCTATTAATGCAATTGCGTTCGGGCGGGCCAAAGGATACGCACCGGCACAGCCGATAAAATTTTCCCATGCTGTACATGCGGGTCAAAATAAGACAGATTGCAACTACTGTCATTATACTGCAAGAACCAGTAAAACTGCCGGAATTCCTGCAGGTAGTATTTGTTTGAATTGTCACTTCCTTGTACGTAACGGAACAAGATCAGGGGCCACTGAGATAGCTAAAGTTCTGAAAGCTTTGGATGACAAAAAACCCGTTAAATGGGTAAGAATATACAAACTTCCGGATTTTGTTTTTTTCAGCCATGAACAGCATGTGAGCGCCGGAAAAATCACCTGTGATGCTTGTCATGGAAATGTTAAAGAAATGAACAGACTTTATCAGGTGCCTGATCTATCAATGGGATGGTGCATCGATTGCCACAAAACAAGAAAAGTAAATCTCTCAAATGAGTATTACAAAACCTACTATTCCGATCTTTACGATTCTTTAAAAGCAGGGAAGATAGATAGTGTAAGAGTTACAGGTATCGGAGGGAGAGATTGTGGAAAATGTCATTATTAATAAAATCAATATAATTCCCGGGAATGAAAAAATATTGGAAAGATATTGAGTCAAAAAAAAGTAAGGAACAAGAGCGCAGGATGGAAAAAACGCCGGAAGAAAATCCGTTGTTAGAACTTTTTAAAAGCAATACTATAGATCTGCCAGCATCCAGAAGAGACTTTCTGAAATTATGTGGCTTCGGTTTAGCAGCTACTGCCTTTTCATCCTGCCAGTCAAAGATCAGCAAGGCGGTGCCTTATGTTATTGCTCCACCTGAAATTACTCCCGGTGAAGCTGTTTTTTATGCCTCCAGTTATATTAACGGCAATGATTATTGCAGCATTATTGTCAAAACCAGGGATGGACGCCCGATTAAAATAGAGGGTAATCCTGACTCTGGAATTACGCAGGGAAGAACAAGTGCAAGAGTTCAGGCATCGGTGCTCGACTTGTATGATGGAGGAAGATTCCACGGCCCAATGAAAACGGGGATATCTGCTGGATGGGAATCAATCGATACGGAAATTATCAGCAAACTTCAGAAAATTGTGGAAGATAAAGGTACCATTGTACTTCTGACGCCAACTGTTTTCAGTCCTTCCACCAAATCTGTTATTGCAGGTTTTCTTCAAAAATTCAAAGGTTCAGAATGGATTCAATATGATGCAATCTCATATTCTGCCATGCTTGAGGCTAATAAAACAAGCTTTGGAAGACAGGTGATTCCCGACTACCGTTTTGATAAAGCCGATCTGATTGTAAGTATCGGTGCCGACTTTCTTGGAACTTGGCTTTCTCCGGTTGAATACACGAAACAATTTAGTTCAGGAAGAGATCCGGAGCATAATATGAACAGGCTCATTCAAATCGAATCCAATTTAAGTCTTACCGGAAGCAACGCTGACAACAGAATTCAGATAAAACCTTCCCAGGAGCCAGCTATTCTTTTGAACATCTACAAAGAGATTTTAAAATCAGTCGAAAATCGTCATATTGATGTCCCTGCATCACCGGTTGATATAACTGAAATAACCAAAAAACTTCTTTCAATGCCCGGTAAATCGATAGTCATTTCCGGTTCGAATGTTAAACAGGTTCAACTCATTGTAAATGATATCAACAGGTTACTTGAAAATATTGGAAAGACAATACAATTCGACTCATATCTCAGGACCCATGCAGCGCTAGACAGCAATATGGATATGCTTATCGGTAAGATGAAGAAAGGTGCCGTGAATGCCCTTCTTGTATACAACGTAAATCCGGCATATACGTGGTATAACAGAAACGCTTTTACCGAGGGTCTTAAAAAAGTTGGCCTTACAGTATCTCTTTCAGGCACCCCTGATGAAACAAACAGTCTTGTTCAGTACATCTGTCCTGATCATCATTACCTGGAAAGCTGGAATGATGCCGAAGCAAAAAAAGAACATTTCAGTCTCATGCAGCCAGTAATCAACCAGATATTTGACACACGTCAGATGGCTGACACCATGCTGAAATGGTCAGGATCGACTATGAGTTACTATGATTTTATTAAGGACTACTGGGGTGGCAATATGATGAAACGGCAATCGGAATATACAGATCCGGTAACATTTTTTGACCGTACTTTGCAAAAAGGGATCTTTGAACCTGCTGTTGCACCAAAAGTAAGTGTTGAGAAACCCGGAAAGTCCGCCTCATTGCCTTTTGATTCAATTTTGAAAAAAACTGGAAACAATTCCGGTAAAAATATTATTGAGATAGTCTTTTATGAAACTGTTGCTCTGGGTGAGGGAAGACAGGCGAATAATCCATGGCTTCAGGAATTACCTGATCCTGTCACGAAGATCTGCTGGGACAATTATGCATCGGTCTCACCCGCTTTTGCGAAGGATTATAATCTTAATGATGGCGACTTTTTAAAACTTGGTGAAGTTGAAGCGCCTGTTCATATTCAGCCCGGACAAGCATATGGTACAATAGGCATTGCTCTGGGTTATGGTCGATTAAAATGTGGGAAGGTAGGCGATAAAGTTGGAACAGATGTCTGGACGATGTTGTCGTCAGAAAGCGGAAATATAGTATATACCACTAAACTTGATCAAATTGTAAAGACAGGCAGGACTTACATCTTTGCCCAGACTCAGACCCATCATAGTATGGAAGGAAGGGCTTTTGTCCGCGAAGCAGGATTAACTGAATTCAGGAATAATCCAGCAGCAGGTAATGAACTTCATGCTTA
This sequence comes from Bacteroidales bacterium, assembly GCA_003141495.1. Classification (GTDB taxonomy): domain Bacteria; phylum Bacteroidota; class Bacteroidia; order Bacteroidales; family VadinHA17; genus LD21. Next base: position 23,061 of record PLMC01000119.1, on the reverse strand, counting down.
CAACCTTGAGCATAATAAAAGTCTGTATAAGGAAAGAAAATATCCACATCATCACTGGGGTATGGCAATTGACCTAAGCAAATGTACAGGTTGTGCTAACTGTGTTATAGCCTGTCAGGCAGAAAATAATGTACCGGTGGTTGGCAGGGTAGAAGTGCAGCGGGTTCACGAAATGCACTGGTTACGCATAGACAGATATTATACTGGTGAAGAAGATAATCCGGAGGTTGTTTTCCAGCCTGTTTTATGCCAGCATTGCCAGAATGCTCCATGTGAAAATGTTTGTCCGGTTGCTGCAACAAGTCATAGTTCAGAGGGCTTAAACCAGATGATATACAATCGTTGTTTCGGAACACGTTACTGCAATAATAACTGTCCTTATAAAGTCAGAAGATTTAACTGGTTTAATTTCAGTGGAGCAGGAACACTTGCGGGCAATCTTAGAGACAAGGAAGGAATGACAGGGAACCTGCGGCGAATGGTCCTCAACCCCGATGTGACAATTCGTGCCCAGGGAGTTATAGAAAAATGCTCCTTCTGTGTTCAGCGTATCCAGGCAGCAAAATTAAAAGCAAAATACGAAAACCGGGCACTCCATGAAAATGAGATCCAGACGGCTTGTTCTCAGAGCTGTCCTGCAAATGCAATTGTATTTGGAGATATGAACGATCTCAAGAGTGAACTTAGCAGATTGATTAACAGCGGAAGAAGGTATAATCTGCTTGAGGAATTGTTTACAATGCCTTCGGTTAATTATCTGACTAAAATAAAAAACAAAATTTTATAAGTACCAATTCATATTAATATGCTTCAATCTCCATTACGGACCCCTTTAATTGAAGGTAAAAAGACTTACCGGAGCATAACCAGCGACATCCTTAACCCGATGATGAATAAAGCAGGTAAATTCTGGTATCTGGGGATGACAATAGCCGGATTTGCCATGCTGTTTGGAGTATTTATGATTTTCTGGACAGTCTGGCAGGGGATTGGTACCTGGGGAGAAAACAGAACAGTAGGCTGGGCCTTTGAAATAACTACTTTTGTTTGGTGGATCGGAATAGGCCATGCCGGCACCTTTATTTCCGCAATACTTCTGCTTTTCCGTCAAAAATGGAGAAACAGTATCAACCGTTCGGCAGAGGCAATGACCATTTTTGCTGTTATATGTGCGGCTCTTTTTCCGCTAATCCACCTCGGACGTCCCCTTCTTACATTTTTTATTTTTCCTTACCCCAATACCAGAGGACTTTGGGTGAACTTTAATTCTCCTTTAGTATGGGATGTGTTTGCCATATCTACCTATTTTACAATATCGCTGGTATTCTGGTATGTGGGATTGATTCCCGATATCGGCACCTTACGCGACAAAATCAGTAAAGGACTTAAAAAGAACATATATAATTTTCTGAGCTTCGGATGGAAAGGATCTGCAAGAGACTGGCACAGGCATAAGATCACTTCTATCATGCTTGCTGCAATTGCTACACCCCTGGTATTATCTGTACATAGTATTGTAAGTATGGACTTTGCCTCTTCAATAGTTCCCGGATGGCATACCACTATTTTCCCTCCTTATTTTGTTGCCGGAGCAATTTTCTCGGGATTTGCTATGGTACAAACCTTATTAATAATCACCAGAAAAGCCATGGGGCTTGAAGCCTATATTACCGAGAGTCATGTGGAAAATATGAACAAAATATTAATTGCTACAGGTTCAATTGTTGCTCTGGCTTATATGACGGAAATGTTTATGGCGTGGTATTCCGGAGTCGAATACGAACATTACGCATTTATGAATCGTGCAACCGGTCCATACTGGTGGGCATATATGATAATGATAGGCTGTAATGTAGTTTCATCCCAATTGCTCTGGATCAAGAAACTTCGGAAAAGCCTGGTATTCACTTTTTTCCTGTCAATTGTGATTAATATTGGTATGTGGTTCGAGCGCTTCGTTATAATTGTGACATCTCTTCACAGGGATTATCTGACCTCGAGCTGGACCATGTATAAACCGACAATCGTTGAGTTCGGATTATTAATCGGGACTTTGGGTATATTCTTCACTGCATTTCTTCTGTTCATCCGAATATTCCCTGTCATTTCAATCTTTGAGGTTAAATCGATTATGAAAACAGGAGATCAGCATTAACATGAAACAGAATTAAGCCATGAGAAGTAGTAGTTATATATCAATATATTTTGATGATGAGGTTCCGATGCTCCAGGCAGTCAAAAAACTTCTTGACAGTAAGGAAAAAATAACTGATGTTCTGTCTCCCTTCCCGGTTCATGGTCTCGATGAAGCCCTTTCAATTAAAAGATCACGAATACCGATTGGCGGATTTATTTTTGGTGCTCTCGGAGCAATACTTGCTTTTGGTTTTCAGGCATGGGTCTTTACAGTAAGCTATCCGTTGATTATTGGTGGAAAGCCGTTCTTTTCGATACCCACCTTTATCCCGATAACTTTTGAAATGACAGTCCTTTTTGCCGGATTATCAATGGTTGCTGCTTTTCTGATCAAGTCAAGATTAAAACCTGATATCAGTTTTAAGCCTGTGGATGAGAGAATAACCGATGACAGATTTGTGATTCTCGTAGACACTGCAGATAAAGAGTCAACATTGAACAGAGTCAAATCACTCTTATCAGGAATTCATACTTTGGAAATCAGATAATAAGAATACTGCAATCATGGATGAACAATTCGATTTCAAGAAGAAATACCGTAATATCCTCTTAATTTTAATGACCGGAGGTATTTTGGTCTCTCTGGCAGTAATTCTGATATCTAAACCAGGCGCCTCAAGGATCTGGGCAAATGTATTACTCAATAATCAGTATTTTATAGGTCTTTCTCTGGGTGCAGCATTCTTCCTTGCAGTTCACAGGGTTGCTCAGTCAGGGTGGCATACACTGCTGCAGAGATTGCCTGATGCAATGACAACTTTTCTCCCAGTTGCCTTTATACTAATGCTGCTTATCTATTTTGGTATTCACAATCTATATAGCTGGACAGATAAAAATCTATCAGATAAGGTAATAGAAGGGAAAAGAGCATGGCTTAATATTCCGTTTTTCTTTGCCAGGCTGGTATTTTATTTTGCAGGATGGATTATTCTAACAAGGATGATAAGAAAGAATTCCAATACTCTTATGACCTCATCAGATTTAAAATATCATAATCGTAAAATACTATTTTCAGGGCTTTTCCTTGTTTTTTATGGAATAACCGTTTCAGCAAGCAGCTGGGATTGGATAATGTCTCTCGATGCCCACTGGTACAGTACTTTATTTGGATGGTATGTTTTAATCGGTATGTTTGTAACCTCTCTCGCATTTATTACTTTGTTGATCTGGTTACTTAAGCGGCTGGGTTATCTTAAATATATCAGGCCTGATCATATTCACGATATGGCTATTCTGATATTCGCTTTCAGCATATTTTGGACCTACCAGTGGTTTGCTCAATATGAACTTATCTGGTATGGCCATCTGCCCGAGGAAACATCTTATTATATTACCAGACTCCATCATTTTAAAATTATTTTCTTCATTAATCTTGGGATAAATTTCAGCGTTCCTTTCTTTGGGCTTATAACCATTAATTCGAAGAGGCAGATTGGCTGGGTTGCAATAATCGCTGCAATAGTGCTTATGGGGCATTGGATAGATTACTGGTTAATGATTATGCCTGCAACGGCGGGCGATAAAGCCGGTATAGGCGTACTTGAAGTTTGCATGACATTGTTTTATGCCAGCCTTTTCATTTTTATCGTATTAAGATCGCTCTCAACCGGACCGCTTGTAATAAAAAATGATCCATATATTGAGGAAAGTCTGAATTATGAATCGTAAAAGTTAATTATTTGTAAATATGCATATTGCAAAACGAATATTTATCAGAATCCTGGTTCTTCTGCTGACCGGACCAATTCTTTGGTCATGTGACAGGCAAAAGAGCATACGTGGATATGACTTCATCCCGGATATGGTATATTCTCAAGCTTATGAAACCTATTCAACAAATCCGAATTTTAAGGACAGCGTGACGATGAGAGTTCCAGTTAATGGAACCGTACCGATAGGATTCACGCCTTTTAGATATACAATTGATTCTTTATCCTGGGTTAAGGCAGGAAATGAGCTTGTCAATCGGTTTTTGCCAACTGATGAGGTTCTTGAAAGGGGGAAACTTATTTTTACCACATTTTGTATTGGTTGCCATGGAGTCCTGGGAAAAGGGGATGGTCAACTTTACAGCAGTGGATTGTATCCATTGAAACCTAAGGATCTTACAGCTGAAGCTATAGCTAAGGTTAAGGATGGGCAGATATATCATACCATTACTTTGGGATTTGGGTCTATGATGCCGCATGGGGCCCAGATCAGACCTGAAGACAGGTGGAAGCTTGTAATTTATGTCAGGGTGCTGCAAAAGAACGCGCAGATGGCAAGGGACACAATTCCGGCAGGGAAGACAAAGTAGAACAGATCTGGAATCATAACATCAATTTCGCATTGGATCCAAGATCACATTATTATCCTGTCAGAAATCAATAAAAGCAGTACAAGTAAAAAATAAATTTCAAGAAGAATAGAATATTTTTTGTAGTTGTTTTTCTCAGGATGAACCTGTAGGAGATCAATAAATTGCCAGATCATATATATCGATACTGCCACAAGAATAAGATTTAATGAAAGGCTTTTAATAATCTCAAAAAAACCAAGGAATAGCGCTGCAAAAACCGAGGATACCACCCAGCTAAAAGTTAATCTTTTTATCTGGGTCTGGTTAAAAATGTCTGTCAGACTTGGGATTCCTGCCTGTTTATACTCTTCACCGTACTTTAGTATTAGTAACCAAAAATGAGGAATTTGCCCGATAAATATCAGAAATTCAATAAAAATAATGGGTTTTTCCCAAGGTCCGCCGCCTGCAGCGACCCAGCCTATCAGCGGGGGTAAAGCACCGGTAATAGCACCGGGAACAACGGCAAAAGCTGTAATCGTCTTGGAATATGTATATAATCCGTTATACCAGATTATAGTAATCACCCCGATAAGTGCAGCTCTAAAGTTACCTGCATAATAAACTATTGTTAAACCAGTAATAAGATTAAAAAGAAAGAATAGAAGTGCCTGTTGAGGTTTGATCCGATGTGCCGGAAGGGGACGATTGCAGGTCCTGTTCATTTTACTATCGGACTCAACTTCCTGAATCTGGTTCAAGACCGAAGCGGAGATTGCCATCAGAAGGATGCCAAAACTTGTAAGGAGCAATCTTACTGAAAAATGAGGATCAAAAGCAAAGTATCCTGTAAATCCTGTCAGGCTAACCGGAATCATAATTTTAAGCCTTGTCAATTCCAGCCAATCCTTAAGTTTTACAGGATTATTTATCATTAAGAGTTTTCAAGTATTCAATTATTTTCAGAATATCATTATCACTTAAGGTGCTTCGGTAGCTTTGCATAACAGTGGAAGGGAATCCTTTCACAATGTCAGTATTAGGTTGCAGAATGCATCTTTTTATATATTCAGGATCAACGGTAACAGTCATTTCCTTTCCGTCTCTTATTATAGTTTGCTGTGAACCGAATAGATTAAAATAACTCGGACCAATCAGTTTTGTACCGTCAGGTGTATGACATGCAAAACAACCCTGAGCCCTCATAATGGCCTCTCCTATATCTGCCGGACTTGCATTTCCTGCTACGGTAACTGCCTTGGCACTCTCGGCGTACCAGGATTTAAATTTATCCTTCGACATTACATTAACCGTTGAATGCATGTAGGAGTGCTGCAATCCGCAATATTCAGCGCAAAAGATCTTATATTTACCTTCAATCTCAGGCAGAAACCACATGAACTTTTCCCTTCCCGGGATTATATCGGATTTTATTCTGAAATCCGGAATGAAAAGGCTGTGAATTACATCCAGAGAAACAAGGTTAATTTTAACCGGAGTATTCACCGGTACTATCAGATCAGGGCTTTGTTTTCCATTTTCATATACAAACAAAAAACTCCACATCCTTGCAACAACTGTAATATTCATAGCATCCTTCGGCGGTTTGGTTGTAGATTTCCAGCCTGACCATCCCAAAGAGAACATAACCAGTGCAAGAACAAGCGGTATAACCGTCCAGGTAATCTCCAAAAAAGTATTTCCTTCAATTTGTGTAGCCACCGGATTCTTCTTCTTGTTGTACCTGAAGACGAAATAGAGCATAGTAATTGTAAGCCCTATCAGGAGTAACAATGATACGCCGGCAATAAAGTAAAACGCAGTATTGTAGGTTGATACATAATTTGAAGCTTCAATTCCGGTGGTTGAATACATACAGATTATCTATTAAGGTAGTCTAGGAGTGTAACGGTTATTACAGCACATAACAGCATTATTACACCGATGACCGCTCTTGAAAACATTTTATTTTCAAATTTAAGATGCATGAAAATGCGCAACACAAACGAAGATTTAATTGCGGCTATAATAAGGGCGATTGTAACCGTCAGAGCGCCCAGGGAAATTTGTGTAAGTGTTACTGACGTAAGTGTAAGTGCAATTAATACTGCCAATACGTACAGAAATGTTTTATAAGGGATTATATGATTTTTTTCATTTTCTATTGACTTCATCGGTTTTAGGTAATGAGATAAAACAATGGAAAGAGAAAAATCCAGATTAGATCAACCAGATGCCAGTATAATCCGCTATTTTCAAGTAAAACATAATTTTCGGAGTTAATCTTATCTCTTAAAATTGAGGTTGCAATAACCAGAATAAAGACCAGACCTATAATAATATGTAGAGCATGTAGCCCGGTCATAAAAAAATAGAGTCCATAGAAGAGCACATCTCCATGACCACGCAATGCGAGAATGGAGGAGCCCGGATATATATGTTCCTTAATGTGCTCTCCCCATTCAAAGTACTTATTAACTAAAAATGCAAGGCCAAGGATGACTGTTATACCAAGGAGCAAAAGAGCAAGCTTTTTATTATTCTTCTGAATAGCCGTTATCGACATCGCTATTGTGGTACTGCTTATGAGAAGGATAATAGTATTGATTGTCCCGATAAAAACGCTCAATTCCCGTGCGGCAAGATGAAACGCGACAGGATTTCTATACCTGTAAACTGAGTAGACAATAAAGAGCCCTCCGAATAACAGCATTTCCGTAAAAAGGAATAGCCACATCCCGGTTTTAGATGCCAAATCGTCTCGGTGTGTCACTAAAATCGTACTCATTTATAGTTATATGGTCCTTTGGTTATAACCGGGATTTCTTCAAAGTTTTCTACAGGAGGAGGAGAAGGTATTGTCCATTCCAGAGTCTTGCCGCCCCACGGATCTGAAGGTGCTTTGGCTCCGTTTCTCAATGAAGAGATAAGGTTAATAATAATTACAGCTAATCCAAAGTACATCACTACTGCACCTAGAGAGGAAAATATATTTCCGGTATGGAATATTTCATCATAATCATAATACCTTCTGGGCATCCCTTTCATTCCAAGGAAAAACATTTCACCATAAAGGGTGATAAACCCGGAAAAGAAAATGATCAAACCTGTATTGGCCCATCGGGAATCATACATTTTACCGGTAATTTTCGGAAACCAGTAATGCATAGCACCAAAGAAAGCAAAACCTGTACCTCCGAAAACAATAAAGTGGAAGTGGGCAACAACAAAATGCGTGTTATGCAGATGAATATCAGTAGCAAGCGACCCAAGTATTAGTCCTGAAAATCCGCCAATCATGAAGACAAAGAGGAACCCGACTGCCCAGTAAAAAGGAGTTTGCAGATCAATTGAAGCTTTATGCATTGTAGCTATCCAGTTAAATACTTTTATCGCGCTGGGGATTGCTACAATAAATGTCAGAAGGGAAAAAACGTATTGTGCCGTTCCGCTCATTCCGGAAGTGAACATGTGATGTCCCCAGATAAAATAGCCTACGAATGCAATAGCAATGCTGGAAGCAACAATAAAATTATACCCGAATATTGTTTTGTGACAGAAAGTCGGTATAATTTCGGAAATTGCCCCCATGGCGGGCAGGATCATTATATAAACTGCCGGATGACTGTAAGTCCAGAATAAATGTTGATAAAGAAGAGGATCTCCACCCAGTGTCGGATCGAAAAATCCAATATGCAAAGTTCTTTCGGCAATTATCATAAGCAGAGTGATCCCAATTATTGGAGTGGCGAGCAGCTGTACCCATCCTGTAGCATATAACGTCCATGGGAATAAGGGCATTTTCAGCCATGTCATACCTGGGGCACGCATCCTGTGGATAGTCACTAAAAAATTCAGTCCGGTAAGTATAGATGAAAACCCGAGCACAAATGCACCAAAAACTGCCGGCAGCATATTTCCGGTGGTTCTGAAACTGTAAGGCGCATAGAATGTCCACCCGGTATCAGGAGGTCCCTGTCCTGTAAACTGTGATATCAGCACTAATGTTACACCGGTAACATAGAAATACCACGAAAGAAGATTAAGCCTTGGGAAAGCGACATCTTTTGCTCCAATCATTATTGGAAGAAGGAAATTCCCAAATACGGCAGGCAGCCCGGGAATAACAACTGCAAAGATCATTATAATACCATGGAGTGTAAAAAAGGCATTATATGTCTGAGCTGTCATGATGGTTTTTCCCGGTGCGATAAGCTCTAACTTCATCAACAGACCAAGAGTCGCTCCAGTGGCAAAGAATGTCAGGAGAGAAAAGAGGTATAATATTGCAATTCTTTTGTGATCAGTAGAGAGTATCCAGGAAAATATGCCTTTATATTTTCCTTTATATTCAAGATAGCTGGGCTCCTCAAAGTTTTTTTGAGTACTCATTTAATTAGCCGTGTTTTTGGGTTTAACCTTGAGAGTGAAAGAAACAAAAATATTACAATAACAAAAAACAATATAACAATTGCAGAAACCCTGGTTACATTAAAAACAAACTGATTGCCTTTGGTATCATAAGAATAACAAATAGCAAGCAAACGATTTATACTTGGACCGATTTTACCTTTTGCGGCCTCTACCATTGTGATTTTGATATCAAAGGGCAGAAAATCAATTCCTCTCAGGTAACGGATTATTTTCCCATCCGAACCAAGAGCAATAAGTCCGGTCGGATGAATATACTGGTTGTTTATCTTCTGGTAATTGAACCCGACTGATTTGGTTAACCTGGCAATATTCGCACTATCAGAGACAAAAAAATGCCAATCTTTTGCTGCCTCCTTATTCTTCATAGTGCTGATATAGGCGGCTTTCTTTTTAATGCCCAAATCTATCTTTTCAGAGGGATCGAAGCTAATTGTAATTACTTCGTAGTCTTTACCCAGCTTAAGATCTACTTCATCAATAAATTTAGAGACCCCAAACATCAGAGGGCTGCATGTGCCTGCACATTCATAATAAACGAAATTAAGAATAGCAGGTTTATTGAGTACATCCTTTAACAATACTGTATCGCCATTCTCATTAACCAATTTAGTGTCGAGAGCAGCAAACTGGCCTTGTTTCTCATCGAAGCTAACCTGCATTTGCTTATCAAACAGAGAAGTTTGAGAAAATGATTCAAGACTAATCAGACAAATAAAAAATGCAAGAAACAGTTTATAATGACTCATAGCAAAAATTGACTATATTAGGGTTATAAAGATATTATAATTTTCCTCAGGTTAAATAAAACTTAATCTTGGTTTCTACTGCACGGGATTTTTATTTTATCTGTTTTTCTTCCTCCGAATAGATGCCTGAGATCATTAATGAACCGCCCATAAGTGAGATATCTTTAAGAAGGGCAATGATCGTAATTGTTTTGTCAGCGTCGATAAATAAGTGTGGGATGTGAATAGTGACAATAAAAATAAAAAGCAGGATAGCCAGCAGAAGAGTGGAAAATTTTACGAGTACTTTTGTGATTATGCTAATGCTGGCTGCAATGAGCATTATCCCTGTCAGTATTATCGTATATGCACCCAAAGGGACAAAAGATGTCAACATGCCAAGATAATAGTCCAGCATCAGGAAATGATTAATCCCGAAGATTGCAAAAGGAATTGCAAACAGAATTCTTCCGATTGTTGTAAGTTTTTTCATGTTATTTTCTTATTAGCCGGATTTCGGTTTCTCAGAGCTTCTTAACTACTATAAATGTATGAAATTTTTTTAGTCCGGACTTAAAAATGCCAAAAATCATGACGGAATCAGACATTTGATAACATAGATGTGAACAAAGTGGGATTATGAATGTTATGGAATAAAAAAAGATTATGGAACGAAGAAAATTTTTTAAGTCAGTTGGGTTGTTGACTGCAGCTGCATACATTGGCCCAAAAGTATTTGGTAACGAACAAGTACAGGTAAAAGCTCCCGGAATTGAAGGTGTACCGGCACCGGAATTTCCTCCTCTTCCATTTGCATATGATTCTCTGGAACCTTATATAGATGCAAGGACGATGGAGATTCATTATGATAAACACCATCGCGCTTATTATACAAATTTCATGAACGCTGTTAAAGGCACAGCTCTTGAGGGGAAACCTCTCAGCGAAATTTTTAATACAATATCAAAACAGACAGATGCTGTGAGAAACAATGGCGGAGGTTATTATAACCATTTATTCTTCTGGAAGAATCTGGGGAAAGGATCTTCAGGACCTTCAAATGACTTATCTTCAGTTCTTACTAAGTCATTTGGTTCGGTTGATAAATTCAAAGAAACATTCAACACTGCAGCTAAAACACGGTTTGGAAGCGGCTGGGCATGGTTATATTTAGGAACAGACAAGAACTTAGCAGTTGCAAGTTCTCCGAACCAGGATAATCCACTTATGGATTTATCTGCGGTAAAAGGAACACCCTTATTAACCCTCGATGTATGGGAACATGCGTATTATCTTAAATATCAGAATAAAAGACCAGATTATATTGATGCCTTCTGGAATGTTGTGAACTGGGATGAGGTGAATAAAAGATATCAGACTGCGAAAGGATAATCCAACTTTTTTAATATTAAACCCCCTTTTTGTTCCCCCAGGGGGAGATGCTGAGTAGCGGCAGAGGGGTTTAAGTATATAAAAATCTCTTGATCTTCAGCGTAGCTGTCTTTTGAAACGGCACTGGCTGAAGTACAATTTTTTGAATCTGGCTGAATTTACTTACATGTGAATTAACATATTCCTGTAATTCATTGAGTACCTCATCAACTTTATCCTCAACCTGTCTTGTCATATCCTGTTTAAGGGTCTGGTACTTTTTTTCCATCTCCTCCATGTTAATCTGCACCAGGGCCACAAGTTTCCCTTTTTGCTGAACGACAAGCGAATCAACAACGAAACGGAAGTTATTGATGATTGATTCAATTTCCTCCGGATAAATATTTTCTCCACTCGCACCAACAATCATATTTTTTAATCTTCCTTTTATAAAAAGATTGTTATTATGGTCAAATGTTCCAAGGTCCCCTGTTTTAAACCATCCGTCAGGGGTAATTACCTCTTTCGTCATGTCAGGTTCTTTATAATAACCTTTCATTACGTTTGGTCCTCTGGCCCATATTTCACCTTCTCCGGTTTTTTTATCAGGGTTATTAATAATAAGTTCCACGCCTTCTATTGCAGGGCCCGTTGACTCAAACACAGCATTCTGAGGATTTGAACCTGCAAGGAGTGGAGCTGTTTCTGTAAGCCCATAGCCCACTGCATATGGAAATTTTGCTTCGATAAGAAACTTTTCAACTGTTTTGTTGAGTTTAGCTCCACCTATACCATAAAACTTCAACTCCCCGCCAAATATTTTCAAAAGTTTCTTACCCGCAGCAGCATTAAGTTTTTTTCTGAGAAGGGGGATTTTATAAAGAAGTTTAAGTATCAGATTATCTCTGAAAGTTGGCAATATTTTGTTAAAGTATATTTTTTCAATTATCAGAGGAACTGTCAGCATCATTGTAGGTTTAATTTCTGCCATAACAGGAAGAAGAACCGAAGGAGTCGGGGGTTTTCTGAGATAATAGACGCACGATCCGCAGAGCATTGGTAAAATTAATCCAAGTGTATTCTCATAAGTGTGTGACAAAGGTAAAACGGATAAAAATCGATCAGTTTCGTCAATCCACTGTAACTTCCTTCCTTTCAGTGCATTAAAAGAGATATTTTTGTGAGTCAGCATCACTCCTTTAGACCGACCAGTTGTTCCTGAAGTATAGATAATTGATGCAAGATCTTCTTCTTCAACCTTATAATTTTTAACTGGAATTGCAGAAGGGTCAAATTTTCCAAAACCCTCTTCAGGACAGATCAGAGAAAAATCTTCTATCAGGATTGCATATTTCAGATCTTCTGATTTAAATCCTTCAATCCTTGATAATAATGAGTTTGATATAAAAATAGCTTTGGCGCCCGAGTGTTCAAGAACGTTAGCAACTTCAGTATTTGAAAAATCGGGAAGGATTGGCACAACGACTGCACCCATGAATGTTATTGAAAAGTAAGCAATTGCCCAGTTTGGCATATTTAAACTCAGGATTGCCACTTTATCCCCGGGGCAAATGCCGGTCTTTTCCAGAAAAGCCATTAAAGCCCCAATCTCCCTGTTTACCGTTTCATAAGTCTTTGGTTCTTCCCCAACAAAAGCGTATGCATTGTTCTTACCAAACTTCCTCAATGTCTCACTAAACATCCCAGGGAAAGTCAGCCTGATATTATTTTCTTCCATTATCCCCTATTCTTAAGCCAGATATAAGCTGCAAAGGTAAAGAAATAATGTTTTCGACGTTTCAATCTTAACATATTTTAAATGAAAAGCTCAAAACCGCAACAAAACTTTAAACCTTTATCAGTCAGAATGGTTAATATTGTATTTAATTTTTNNCTTTTTGTTACACTGTCGGGATTTCCGAGAGACGAAACGGATAATCCTAAAAACGGTATGGTAATCGACTTTACCGATCTGAAAAGTATTGTCAGGAAGGAGATAGTTAACATCTTTGATCATTCTGTGGTTCTTAGCAATAAAATTGAAACGGGAAAAGCAGAGCTGTTTAAAAAGATGTTTGGAAATACGGTCCTGGTTGATTATCAGCCTACTTGTGAAAATCTTGTTGCCGATTTTGCGGCGCGGATTGCACCTCACCTGCCCTCCGAAGTTAAATTGCATAGTGTTAAACTCTATGAAACAGCCACTTCTTTCGCCGAATGGTTTGCCAGTGATAATGAATAAGAAGTTTAAAGTGCCTGAAGTGCCTAGAGTTATTATAAATAAAACAACTTTCATTTTATTCAACTTTAGGCACTCCAAACTTTAATCTTTATAAATGAAGAATAATTAAAATATGAATAATAATACTTCTAAAAAGCTCTTCCTTCTTGATGCTTATGCCCTTATCTTCAGGGCTTATTATGCTTTCATCAAGAACCCCAGAGTCACCTCAAAAGGAGTAAATACATCAGCAATATTCGGATTTCTGCTAGCGCTTGAAGAGGTTCTCCAAAAGCAGAAGCCAACTCATATTGCCGTTGTTTTTGATACTCCTACGCCCACTTTCAGGCATGAAATGTATCAGGAGTATAAAGCTCACCGTGATGAGACTCCTGAAGATATAAAATTGGCAGTGCCATATATCAAGAAGCTAATTGAGGCTTATAAAATTCCGGTGATTGATTATCCCGGCTATGAGGCTGATGATGTAATTGGTACACTTGCCAGGAAGGCTTCTGAACGCGGGTTTACTACCTATATGATGACACCCGATAAAGATTATGCGCAGCTTGTCTCGGATAATGTTTTTATGTTAAAACCATCCAGAAGCGGTAATGAATCAATTTTATGGGGGGTTGAAGATATTAAAAAGGAATTCAGCGTTAAGCGTCCTGAACAGGTTATTGATATTCTTGCTCTTATGGGCGATGCGGCAGATAATATCCCTGGAGCGCCCGGCGTAGGACCTAAAACAGCAATGAAACTGATTTCGGAATATGGGAGCATTGAAGAACTTTTCAGAAATACCGACAAGCTGAAGGGGAAGTTAAAAGAGATCATTGAAAACAACAGGGAACAGATCGAAATGTCGAAAAAACTGGCTACAATCGAACAAAATGTGCCTGTTGAGCTGAATGAAACCGCACTTGAACTGGAAGTTCCCGACCCTGCTAAACTAAAAGTTCTGTTTGATGAACTGGAATTCAAAACTGTAGCAGCCAGAATACTTTCGGAAATAGATAAATCAGAGAAGCCAAGGGCGCAACAGCAGTCTTCTGCTCCTCAAAAAGATTCTCTTCAAGGTTCATTGTTCGAAGATGAGACAGTGGCACCTGTCACTGAGAAAACGTCAATAAAAAGTGTTGAACACACATATATCCAGCTAAAAAATAATTCTGATATTGAAGAATTTGTTAAAAAGGTAAATGCTCTTAAAGAGTTTTGCTTTGATAGCGAGACCACAAGTATAAATCCACTCGATGCTGAGCTTGTTGCCCTTACTTTTTCATGGGAAAAAGGAACCGGATACCTGATTCATTTCCCGGAATCACAAAAAGAGACAAGAGTCATGCTGGAAATTGTGAGGCCGGTCTTTGAAAATCCTGTCACTCTCAAAATAGGGCAGAACATGAAATTTGATATTCAGGTCCTGGCGAATTATGGTATTGAGATTAAAGGACCCTTATTCGATACAATGATAGCACATTATCTGCTGGAGCCTGATATGAGGCATAACATGAACTTATTATCGGAAGCATATCTGGGCTATAGTCCTGTGCATATTGAATC
>PLMC01000119.1:0-8239 GCA_003141495.1 Bacteroidales bacterium | reverse complement strand
AACCTTCGTGAGGATATTCTCTCACTTGAAAAAGAGATTTATACACTGGCCGGAACGGAATTTAATATTTCTTCACCAAAACAACTTGGTGATATACTTTTTATCAGACTGAAACTTGACGAAAAGGCAAGGGTAACTAAGACAAAGCAGTTTATTACCAATGAAGAGATACTGCAACGGTTGACAGGCAAACATCCGATTGTCGAAAAAGTACTTGAATACCGGGGACTTAAAAAGCTCCTCTCAACATATGTCGAAGCGCTTCCTCTTCTGGTGGATAAGAAAACCGGCAGGATTCATACCTCTTTCAACCAGGCCGTTGCTGCAACGGGCAGACTAAGCTCAAATAATCCAAACCTTCAGAATATTCCTGTAAAAGATGCCAGGGGCAGGGAAATAAGAAAAGCCTTCGTTCCGGCAAAGGGTCATATTTTCTTATCGGCAGACTATTCACAAATTGAGTTGAGGCTTATGGCTCATCTGAGCAAAGATAAAAGTATGATTGCCGATTTTCTTTCGGGAAATGATATTCATGTGGCTACCGCGGCTAAAATATTCGGTGTGGAAATTAATGATGTTACGCGTGAAATGCGAAGCAGGGCAAAAACAGCAAATTTTGGGATCATTTACGGAATATCATCTTTCGGACTTTCAGAACGGTTAACAATTGGGAGAAAAGAGGCAAAAGAGCTTATTGACGGTTATTTCAATTCTTATCCGGGAGTAAAAGTTTATATGGATGAGAGCATAAATAAAGCCAGAGATGTAGGGTATGTAACAACAATGTTTGGACGTAGACGATATTTACGTGATATTCATTCACGGAACCAGGTGGTCAGGGGAAACGCTGAAAGAAACGCGATTAATGCCCCCATTCAGGGAAGCGCTGCTGATATTATCAAGATTGCAATGGTAAGAATAAACGACAGAATGAAATCAGAAAAACTCCTGTCAAAGATGATTCTTCAGGTACATGACGAACTTATATTTGAAGTTGAAATCTCTGAACTTGAAAAACTGAGAGAAATGGTTTTGTTTGAAATGTCAAATGCTGTTAAACTCGATATACCTTTAAAAGTTGACTGGGGTACAGGGAACAATTGGTTTGAGGCGCACTAAACCCCATTTGGAGGGTAAAAATATGGAAGTAAAAGTCTTATTCTTCGGTGTTTTGACAGAGGTTTCAGGAACCAGTATCAAACACTATCATGATGTGAAATCAATTGGTGATCTTAAGTTAAAGATTTATGATGATTATCCGGAGATTGTGCATTACAATTTCCGGATATCTCTTAATAGTGAGATAACCGACAATGATTTATCGCTTAAATCAGGAGATGAAGTTGCTTTATTGCCACCTTTTGCCGGAGGTTGAGGTTTCTGAAATTAAATTTTGGAGTATGATTGAAATAAATTATTTAACTGAAGGGCCGGTATCACAAAAGTTAATATCTCTGCTTATTGAAAAGATGGGAAGGAGAACCGATTCAGGAGGTCACTCGATTTTTCTTGGGCAGGTCAGGGCTGATGAAATCGATGGCAAAAAGGTAAAAGCAATAGAATATTCAGCATATGTTGAACTGGTTAATATTGAGGCTGAAAATATTAAGAAGAAGATCTTCTCAGCGTTCCCGGATGTAAAATCAGTTAATATAATTCATTCAACAGGCATTGTCAATGCTGGCGAGATATCACTTTTTGTATTTATTTCAGCAGGTCACAGACATCAGTCAATACAGGCCTGCAGCAAGACGGTTGAGCTTATCAAAGAGAATCTTCCGGTCTGGAAAAAAGAGATTTTTGAGGATGACTCACATAAATGGAAATAATTACCACGGAAAAGATTAATCAAAAAAAACTAAAAAGGGTCCATGATTTTTATGGACTGATGTGCTTCAGATTTTGAGTTATTCGTATCATTTTTCCTCGTAACCAGAATTGATCCTTCAGTTCCTTTAAGTATGGATTTGTATTCTTCTTTATTATTTAATATGTCACGGGCTTTTAAAACCTGCTCATCATTTTTTATGGTATAAGCAATTGCGCCGTTTTCAAAGAAATAGCGGCTTACAATTTCATCTTCAAGAAGATCGGTTATTTCACTTCTGAACATTTTAAGATCCTGATCAAGATTGTGGGCGATGTCTTTTTCCAGGTCGTTAAACAGGTCCTTATGTATATCGTAATATTTTTCTTTTTTTGCATTGGTTATGAGTTCATTAAGAGACTGCTCAGTTACTGTTTTATAGTTGAACTTCTGGTTCAGAAGAAATGTTTTAAAGTCGCTGTAATCCTGATCTGTGAATTTGAATTGTTCCGGAGATTTGATATCGGGATGAGCCCAGTAATATTTAGTAGCAAAATCAAATATGAAATATCGCAGATAAAGTTCCGACGCTATCTGGCTCAGAGGATCAGGTAACAATTCGATATCCGGTGCAATGCCTCCACCGTCTTTAACAATCCTGCCATTTTTAGTTTTAAATTCAGATATCAGAGAATCAGGAATAATTCCAACGCTTCCATCTTCGTTCGGGTGCGAGAAATCACGGGCCTGGATGCATCTTCCGCTTGGAATGTAGTATTTTGCCGTAGTAACCTTAAGTTGAGTATTATAACTCAGAGGCCGAGTTATTTGAACCAGCCCCTTTCCATATGATCTCTGACCTATAATTACTCCCCTGTCAAGGTCCTGAATTGCTCCGGCCACTATCTCTGAAGCTGATGCAGAACCTCTGTTGATTATTATTGCCAGTGGAATTTTTTCATCCACCGGTTGTTTTGTTGTTTTAAAGTCTTCATCAAACTGTTTGACTTTACCCTTTGTGGATACAACTTCATTTCCCTCGGCAACAAACAGATTTACTATTTCAACAGCTTCGGTAAGTAATCCTCCCGGATTTCCCCGCAGATCGAGTATGATCTGTTGAGCATTATTGTTTTTCAATGAAGTAAGGGCAGTTTTTACATCATCTATACAATTTTGAGTAAAACTCGTAAAGCGGATATACCCCGTTTTTGAATCTATCATACCGTAATAAGGGACCGATGGCATTACAATCTTTTCACGTTTAAGAGGATATACAGAATCGATTCCGTTTCTTTCAATGGTAACATTGATATCAGTCCCCGGACTACCTTTAAGTTTTTCACTTACTTTATCGGTTGGCAGTCCTTTTAAGGATATACCATCGACCTTTTTTAATAGATCTCCGGGCTTTATCCCGGCCTTATCAGCGGGATATCCTTTATATACTTCACTAATAACTACATAATCACCGGAATTTCTGACCAGTGATCCTATCCCGCCGTATTTTCCGGTGGTCATAATTGCAAATTCATCAGCCTCAGATTCGGGAAAGTAAACAGTATATGGATCAAGTGTTTTCAGCATATCATCCATTCCCGTTTTAATTATTTTATCGGGATCAATCTCGTCTACATAGAAAGTGTTCAGCTCCCTGAAAAGAGTAAAAAATATGTCCAGATTTTTAGCAATTCTGAAATCCCTGGTCTCCTGGGTAACCAGGAACCCAGTACTTATTCCTGCAACCAGTAACAGGGAGACAACAATTATTATCCTGGTATAACGTATCTTTTTCATAACCTGTATTGCTTGATTTAGAACGGCGAAATTAAGAAGAATAATCGGGAAGCGTTTTGATAAAGAAACAATTAAGACAACTTTAACATTATTTATCAGTCTTTGAAGTGAGAAGTATAAGTTTGTTAATCATCTCCCTCATTGATTTTTCAATTGTTAAATAATCGGTAACAGAATTCCCTCTCATGATAACAACGAAAACAATCTGAATGTTTTGAGATATGAGATGATCATAAAGAATCCTCTTATTTTTCCGGTAAGCTTCCCTTAGTCTTCTCTTGAGAAGGTTTCTTGTAACAGCCAGTCTGAATCCTCTTTTTGAAACACTGAAAGCAACCTGAGCCGGACCGGGGATGGAATTCGGGCAATTAGTCCAGACAACTTTAAAAAGAGGGCTAAAGAAAATGTTTCCGCTTTCAAACAGCGTTTCGATGGTTTTCCTGCTACAGAGTCTTTCGGACTTATCAAACGTCTCCCTGATGGTATTCATTTTATATATGTAAGGGGCTGTTTAAAAAAATTGAAATCAATTAACCACAAAGGTCTCACAGGTTTTACACCAAGGTCACAAAGAACTGAAAAACATTGTTTTAACTTAATGTGCTTTGAGTCTTCTTTGTGCTTTTTGTGGGTAAAAGAATTTTTTCAGCAGTCCTTACTACTAAATTTATTTTGGTAAGTCAGTATTGTGAAAACTACCTTAAATTTTTATTGTATTCTTTAAGAAAATCGTCAAGAGCCATAGTCATCGACGGGGCTTTTGGATTAGGGGCATTTATATCGAGTCTCAGGCCTTCGCTCTCGACAGCAGAAGCCGTTGTTGGTCCGAATGCAGCAATTTTAATATCCCCCTGAATAAAGCCCGGAAAATTTTCTTTGAGGGATTTTATTCCTGAGGGGCTATAAAAAACCAGGATATCATAATCGAATTCTGTTAAATTCGAAAAATCTGTACTGATCGTTTTATAAAGAGTTCCAATTGTATACTTGATACTGTTTTTATCAAGCGACTCGGGGATCTCAGCATTATGAGGTTCAGAAAGAGGCACAAAGAAGTTGTCTTCTCTGTGCTTGATTATAACATCAATAAGATCCTGAAATTTGGCTTTCCCATGAAATATTTTTCGTTTTCTGTAAACAATGTATTTCTGGAGATAAAATGCAACATTCTCCGTTATACAGAAATACTTCATGGTATCCGGAACAACAGTCCGAAGCTCATTACATATCCTGAAAAAATGATCTATTCCGGTTTTGCTTGTGAAGATTACCGCAGTAAAGTCAAGAATATTGATTTTTTGCTGTCGGAAATCTTTTGATGAAACACCTTCAACCTGATTAAACGGCTTAAAATCAACTTTCAGATTATATTTTCTTGCCAGTTCGAAATATGGGGATTTCGGATTAAGAGGTTCTGGCTGCGATACTAAAATCTTCTTTATTTTCAACTCTTTAAAGTTTAAGTTCAACTTTCAAAGTAACCCAAGCCAATCTAAACAAGACCTGTAAAATATTTTACTATTATCAAAACAGGCAGAATTTCCAGCGCACAAAGGTATAAAATCAAATAGAATATTGAAATATTCTTGTTTAGAAAAATTATTAATAGCCTGATAACCCGTATCAGATATATTAATCCCAGAACAATTAATCCTGATATAATAAAATCTTTTACAGGCAGGATTCTGGTATATGACAGTAGGATAACAATTATAAAAAGAAAAAATGCCCCAACTCTGTAAGAATGATAAATCCCAAGCAAATATTTCATGAACACTTCCTGCTGTCCGCTTGTAATGCCGGTTATTACACAGGTAATATGTCTTAGTGTGACAGCAACACTGATTATTCCTAAAGCTATCAACCAAATTGTTATTCCCTTGAACCCTGTGGGAATAAAGTCATAATATGATGCTGCTGAATAGCAAAACAACCCTATTACAATAAATGAAATAAGATTCAGAATCGTTGATTGCCAATGAAAGAGTCCCCCTGAATCTCTCGAAACAGGATCATTTATCCCCCTGAACATAAAAAACCTGGCAAAACCGGGAGAAACGGTTCCTGAGGTTTTTCTGACTAAAGAAAATAAGGAAGCAGCGACAATGATTATCAGAATCATCCAATCAGCGTGAAAGGGATGAGGCGGCAGATCTTCTCCCGGCTTAAGATGCTTTATCAACAATGTTTTTTCCTCTATCTGTTGCTGTTTTACTTTCTCAGTAAAGACGAACGGAAATTGTTTATAGGATCCGTATCCAATCCTCAAAATAAAATTATTAAAATCGTAAAATGTTACATCAGCAATACTGTTTCGTCTGCAAACAGAAGTTGTATCGGTATTATCAATTAAAGTATTCTGATGAACTGTAATTATGGATCTGTGTTTTATGGAATCTTTCGGCTGGGTGGATATTACATCTGATACTGAATCGTGGTTCAAGAATGTAGAACTCTGATTAGAAACAGTTTTGCGGGGAACAGTATCTTGCTGTAAATCTGTACAGGAAATTATCATCATTTTGGCCGGTTCAAAACACAAAAGTAATGATAATTACAAGAGATAAATCAAAAATACCGATGACAGGTTCTCAAAAATGATTACTAGGGCAACCTGAAATTTCTGAAAGAATATTATTAGCCAATCTGCTTGCCCCGATTCTGAAAAGTGAATTATTCAGCCACTCTTTCCCAAGGCAGTATTTAACAATCTGATAATAACTATTTGCATCAGCCACAGTAACTATCCCTCCCGCTGCTTTAAAGCCGACCTTTATTCCTGTTTCAGAATAAAAATCAGAAATTGCCCTACACATGACGAATGCAGCTTCAGGAGTAGCAGAAACAGGAGTTTTCCCTGTAGATGTTTTTATAAAGTCGGCTCCTGCATCCATTGCAATCATAGAAGCTCTGAAAATATGCTCAAAATCGCCCAGAAGTCCTGATTCCACAATAACCTTAAGTTGTTTACCTCCTATCGCTCCTTTGATTTCCCTTATTTCATCGGCAACCATTGCAAAGTCATTTCCGAGAAAAGCGCCGACCGGAATTACTATATCTATTTCATCTGCACCGGCCTCAACAGCCATTTTACATTCGGTGACTTTAATACTTCTGAATGTCTGCGAGGTTGGAAATGCGCCGGCGACAGCTGCAATTTTAACGTTTCTGGCCGTCAGTTTCTCTTTTACAACTGCGGCATAATTTGGAAATACACAGATAGCGGCTACATTAGGGATATTTGAAAAACGACCCGCAAAACTGTTTACCTTACCAGTAAAATGTATAATATGGCTTTTGTTGTCAGTAGTATTAAGACTGGTAAGATCAATCAGGTTTAAAAGACTCATCAGGAGATGTTTATCCGGAACATCCGTAGAAGAGGATGATACTTTTTTTAATCCCTTCTTAATTTCGGTTTCCGAAGGACATGAATTGATCAGTTTTTGATATAGTTTTGTCATGCAATTAGTTTTAACATTTAATAAAATTACATCGCAATGAGAAAAAAGAACGGGGTTAATATAATGCTTTTTGTTATCATAATTATTTTAATTGGAATATTAAGTTGTTCAAAAAGCCCCAAAAATCAAACAGAAGGTATTTTACTTCAGACAGATCGTGATTTTTCAGCTAAATCAGTTAATGAAGGAAGGCATAAGACATTTCTCTATTACATTGCAGATGACGGGGCAATCTTCCGGACCTTGTCCCTAAACGTCAGAGGGAGGTAATGGCTTTTCCAGGGCTTTCATTACCCATTTTCCCATGTCTGGCAAGAGAAGCAAATATTCCTAATACAGATAGTATCGAAAAGATAACAAAACCTGTTCTCATGGCTGAAATCAGTCCCGGATAGGTTGAAGGATTAATCGTTCGCTCACCAATATATAATGAGATGAGCATCATTGCAATACCCATGCTCATCATCTGCCCGACCATCCTCATGGTCCCTACAACTCCGGAAGCAACTCCTAAATGACGTTTTTCAACAGAACTCATTATTGCATTTGAGTTTGGAGACGAGAAAAGACCAAAGCCGATTCCCATTAGCAATAGCAATAATACAATAAAATAATCCGGAGTAGCTTCCGTGATGAAGCAGAGTAATATCAATCCTGATGCGGTTATTCCCATACCGATTGAGGCAATGGCACCGGGATTCCTTTTATCGGATAATTTCCCTGCAACTGGCGACAGAAGGGTCATTGCGATTGGTTGAGATATCATTATCAGCCCGGCTGTTCTGGCATCGAGTCCTTTAAGATATTGAAGGTAAAGACTTATAAAAAAACCAATTGCACTGGTTGCAGAATAATTAATTAATGCGGCTATTCCGGAGAAAGCAAAGACTCTGTTTCTCATTATGAGCCTTATATCAAAGACCGGATTGCTGACTTTATTCTCAAAAATCAGGAAAACTGCAGCCATAAGAACAGCTATAATAATACAGATCCATCCCAGGGAAGAAGGAAGCTTTGAAAAACCCCACATAAAAGATGCGAGAGCAATTCCGTATATAATAGATCCGCGCCAGTCAAATTTTTCTCCAATGGCTTCCGCCCATTCAGTTTTTATTTTTCTTTGAATCAGGATCAACGAAATAATTCCGAAAGGAACCAGAAATGCAAAAAT
>PLMC01000017.1 GCA_003141495.1 Bacteroidales bacterium | reverse complement strand
ACCTGATCATAACACAATTTCCAATTTCAGGAGAGACAATCCGCAGGCCATAAAGAAGGTCTTCAGGACAACAGTTCAAATTGCCAGGCATTTTGATCTTATCGGAGGAAAGCTGATTGCCGGTGATAGCACTAAGCTTCGGTCGCAAAACAGCAAGAAGAATAACTTCAACCAGGCTAAGATAAACAGGCATGTAGCCTATATCGATAACAAACTGGAAGTGTATACCCGGGCACTGGCTGAAAACGACGGGGACAGCCGGCAGCAGATTGAGGATGAGATTAACAAGCAGCAGAAGAGAAAGGATAATTACAAAAATCTCGAAAAGCAGCTTAAAGAATCTGGAGAAGCTCAGATCTCAATATCTGATCCTGAAAGCCGGCAGATAATGCTACGCAACAATATCACCGAGGTAGCTTATAATGTACAGTCCACTGTTGACTCAAAGAATAACATTCCCATTGACTACAAAGTAACAAACCAGAATGACAGCAAGGCAATGGGTGATATGATTAGAAGAGCCAAAAGCATTCTGAGAACGAATGAATTCACTGTCCTCTACGATAAAGGATTCCATACCGGTTCAGAGCTTAAAATAGCTCAGGATCTGGGAATAGAAACCATTGTTGCCATACCGGGAGTACCATCCACCAGTCAGGCTCCAAACCATGAATACAATTATGAACACTTCATGTATAATGAAACTGCTGATACCTACACCTGTCCTCAAAATCAGGTTCTCGGAACAAACGGTACATGGTATAAGGAACTCACCAGTAGTGGCAATATCATTTGGTTCAAACAATACAAGACACGATCATGTAAGACATGCCAGGCACGATCACAGTGTACAAGGTCCAAGACTGCCAGGTTGATTCACAGAAGCGAATTTGCCGAATACTATGAAATCAATCGCAGAAACTTTGAAGAGAAGGAGCACCTCTATAAACGTCGTCAGGCAATAGTTGAACACCATTATGGGACTTTAAAACGACAATGGGGGTTCAGTTATATTCTCACAAAAAAGGGAATGGAAAGGGCAAGCTCTGATGTAGGGTTTATGTTTATCGCATATAACTTGAGGCGAATTGGTAATATTTTGACCAGAGATCGGCTGAAAGAGTATCTCAGGATACTTGTTTCGATGTTTTTGAGCAAATTACACCTCTCCAGACTAAAAAAGAGCCATTTTAGAACATCGTTTTCCCGGCTATCAATTTGGGATAGAGAATTTCCAGGGTCGTTGGTACCGGCTTAAACCAATTGAAATTTCACGGATTAAGAAAGGTTAATAGACAGACTCCCGTTATAGGGTATTCTGCTACGAGAAATAGACTCAGTTAAATTTACAAGCTGAAGAGAGACAATATGCTGGACTGAATGACAAATCGTAAATTGCGGTTAATTAATTGTACGACAAAAAGCGGAATTGCCCTCAGTCAAGATGATTGCAGAGACACACTGATAAAAAAATACATAAATTAAATTACAATATGACAGATTTAAAATTAGATAAAACTTGTATCCCATATCCAAGAAAAGGACTTTACTGGATTATTAACTTATTCTACCTCGTATTGTTAGTTTTAACATCAATTTACTTATGGAAATATAATATAATGATTTCCTTAATATACATTTCTCTCTATGTAATTTCAGTCATGTTACATGGATATATGTGTGCCTTTGGCCCATGTCCATACTTAGGTACATTCTGTCCAGGTATTTTCGCAATGTTTCCAGTTGGGAAAATTGCAATGATTATTAAACGATTGAAAATAAAACATTCAGTCAAATTGACTAAATTATTCTTTTATATCATTCTTGGAGCACTTATCCTGACTTTGATTCTGCCACTTAATTGGATAAATAAATCAGGAATAATCTATAGTCTTGGCTACTTCATTTTGGTGATAGGATACTTTATAACATTTATCTTGACAATTTGTCCAAAATGTGCTGGTAGATTATATTGTCCATCAGCAAAATTATCCAACTTAATTAGTAAAAAGATTTTGGATATAGATATTATGATATTTGACTGATTATGAGAATAAAAACACCCTATAACACGGACGGTTTGGTTAATTGGCTTCGCCGAGCTCGTCAACCACTTCGTGGTCTCCTCGGTTGCCTTCGGACTTCGGCCGACAAAGTCGGCTACGTCCGACGACGTCGGCAGCCCGGACAAATTTGTAATGCATGAGAAAGTCTATGGGAGCAAATTTAAGCCACTTATTAAACTTTGGGTACCGTGACTACTCCTGCTACCAAGACAAAGTCAATAGGACTGCATCGCCTTCCATCGGCCGCCAAAGGCTTGCCGACGGCGCAGCGCGTAGCCGCTTCGGCAGAGCAAGGCCGGCCGACACGCGTGCTGGCAACGTTTTTTGCTGTGCCATCTATAAAGAACACCTCTATAAGAAGCGACAGGCTATTGTAGAACATCCTTTCGGAACATTAAAACGACAATGTGGGTTCAGTTATATTCTTACTAAGAAGGGAATAAGCCGCGCAAGCGCAGATGTAGGATTTATGTTTATTGCATATAATTTAAGGCGCATTGTCAATATTTTGACCAGAGATCGGCTGATTGAGTATCTTTGGGTACTTTTATCGTTGTTTTTGACGATTTCTGACCTTATTAGAGACAATTTAAGGCAATTCCGGGGTCATCTTTATCATGCATCGCTTAAACTGGCTTAAATGAATCTGATTCAGCAACCCGGAATAGGTTATTAGAGAGACTGCCGTTGTGCGAAATAGGTGAAATGAATCTAAAAGAGAAATATAAAAATGATATTGCTATGATTATGACTAAAATTAATCATAATGGGGGCGAACTATGGGCGACAAAAGACAAGAAAATTTGTAAAGGAAGCCCCTTTGATACAAGAGATGTTGCACTAATGCTTTCTGAATTAGGATTCACTAAAAAAGATATTATTATTCAAGATATTGCTGACCTTATTTTTAGTACTTGGAAACCAGATGGACGATTCAAGGTTTCCCCTTCTGGAGCAATCTATCCCTGTCATACAATTGGAGCAGCCAGAGTTCTTTGTTATTTGGGATATTCAGATGATAACAGAATTAAAAAAACATTTGAGCATTTATTGGAAACACAACAAGAGGATGGAGGTTGGATGTGCAATAAATTCAGTTTTGGAAAAGGACCTGAAACAAAGTATTCAAATCCCGGACCAACATTGGAAGCATTAGACGCTTTTAGATTTACAAGTTTAACAAATACAGATAAGCGATTGGATAAAGCTGTTGATTTTCTTTTATGGCATTGGGAAATAAAAAAACCGACCGGACCTTGCCATTATGGAATCGG
>PLMC01000107.1:29639-31331 GCA_003141495.1 Bacteroidales bacterium | reverse complement strand
TACGCAGAGCGGCAAAATCAGCAGTTTGTAAGATCAACATCGATAGCGATGGCCGTCTTGCCATGACGGCTGCGATACGCAAGGTTTTTGTTGAAAAACCGGGCGAGTTCGACCCTCGTAATTACCTGGGCCCCGCACGTGATAAGTTAAAAGAACTTTATAAACATAAAGTTCTTAATGTACTCGGCAGCGCCGATAAGGCATAATTGCAATCTCTGATAACCTAATATTTGGAACTTAAATGTATTAGTTTATCGAGCCGGAAAACAAACCGGATTCTTTCTCTTAAGGATCCGGTTATTGCTTTTATATTGTCAGAGACTATAAATGGGAAATAGATCTCGAAATAATCCCATATTCCTGCCTTTAATCCTGCTTCATAAAAGAATGTCGGGTTATTAATATTACCTGAACCGTGATCGTTCAGCAACAGATTAACAAAGGGTTTAAAAGGTATATTTGAAGCAATTCCCGGAAGACTGCTAGTCAGAGATACTGATAAAAGCCACCGGCTGTATCCCAGACTGTCATTGACTGCAGAAACAAGCCCTCCTTCAGACAGGGTCATCTGCCTCGATAGTAAAGTTCTTGGAAACTCCGTAAAGCGATCGGGATATACGCCTTCATATAAATATTGTTCACGGCCGCTTCTCCCGCTTGCAGAAAAGGAATAAAATGGGTCTGAGGCGTCATTTTTAAGCATCGTTCCTGCAAACACTCTGAAATCCAGGCCGTTTTTCTTTCCTCCATAGCTGTACTTATAGTTTAGCTCCATGGATACCTTCTGATATGATTTCCCTGATTCCAATGAAACTGCCATACTGTAAGGATTTATTATACAGGTCTTGTTCATGAAGTATCTGAATTGCAGATAAGAACGTATCTTTGCCTGTGTCAGAGACTCAATCTGACTCAGATCGGACGCCAGGGTGTAAGAACCGGAGACCTTTTGATTAATTGGATCAATCACGTTTTTTGATTTAAAATATAAGTCTAATCCAATCCGGGCTTTTTGATAGTCCTGTATTCCTGGCGCACCGAACTGTTCTCCTTCAAGGGTAAGTGATGCAAGTCTTATGAAGTTATCGTAGGGAATTTTATTGAAAGAAATTTTCCCATAGCCTGTAAATGCCTGATTACGGAAAGAATAGAATGGCATGATAAAATATTCAACAGGTTTTGGGATGAGCGTCCCATTCTGTAAAGCGAATCCGGCCATAAAACCATCAGTATTTGTCCAGTTGACTGAAGGCAAATAAATCAGATATCGTTTATCAGGATCTTCAAGTGTATAGAGGAGCTGAAATCTGATAGGATCAGCTTTTCGGAATAGACCTGAGGTACGGATGTTATTATTAAGTCTGTATAATTCAGTCATTTCATGGTCGGGATCTATACGTATCTCGGTAAAACGCCCGGGATTTGTGCTGAACCATTTACTACTGTCAAAACCGTCTTCCCATTTTTCTGAACAGATAGAATCACCCTTTAATTCAGCGATCAGCAACGGCGCTTTTAACTCACCCCGGTTTTTAATAAGTACCTTGCCTTTACTGAAGCGGGCAATCTTATAATCAAGCCTTTTGGTTGTTCCAAGAAAATCATCAAAGAACCAGGAAAGATCCTTACCTGTATGATGTTTAAAGACATCCCTCAGATCATCGGGGTGTGGATGTTTGCCTCTCCATAACC